>JAAELL010000392.1 GCA_024226735.1 bacterium
CTCTTGTGCGGCATTTTGGTCGGCCCGTACCCGCCCGCTGCTGCGTTGCGCCTCCTCCGAGACTTGCAGCGCAGTCGCGTCGGCGCTGCGCCTTGCAGCGAACGCGTACGCACCGACCAAAATGCCGCACAAGAGTGACTCACACCACTAGCTCCGTGGAGAATCTCGATCGGGAAGACAAGTACCAACGCATCTACGCCGTCGTCGACTCGATCCCCAAAGGCTCTGTCGCGACCTACGGCCAGGTCGCGCGCGAAGCGGGACTGCCCCGCAACGCGCGCATGGTCGGCTACGCCCTGCGCAACCTGCCCAAGGGCAGCAAGCTCCCCTGGCACCGCGTCGTCAACGCGTGCGGGACGATCAGCTCGCGCGGCAACCCGGCATCCGAGCGTTTGCAGGCGCGACGCTTGAAAGCAGAGGGCGTGACGTTGCGGCGCGGTCAGGTCGACCTGAAGACTTTCGCTTGGGAGCCGGTGTGGTGATCACCTCGTTCGCGCTCCTCGCGTGCATGCAAACCCCGGCCACGCTCGAGTCGTGCATCGAGCGTTTCCTCGCAGCGCCCCCCGGCACCGAGCGCGAAGCCGCGATGCGCGACGTGCTCGAAACGAGGCCGGACTTCGACGAGGTGTACGCGCTGCTCGAGCGCGGCCGCGCGTACCCGAAGGACGTCCCGACCGGTCGCATCTTGCGCGAGCGCACGGGGACGAACGGGCTGCGGCAGAAGCGCTACTTCACGCGCGTCGACCTGCACGGCGGGATGGGCGCGACGGAGTGGAAGGAGCTCGGCGGAAGTTGGTCGCCTGGCTGGAAACCTCTGTCCGATCAGATCGTGATCGTGCCCGCCGGCTGGTGGGATTCGATGTGGTGGGAGTGGAGCCCGGCCGAGAACCTCGAAGCGATCCTGAGCGAAGCGAAACGCACGTGGAACGTCGACGAGAACCGCGTCGTGCTCACGGGCTCGTCCGACGGCGGCATAGCGCTCTTCTTCCAGGCGAGCGGCGCCGAGCTCTTCTGGTTCGTCAACGACGATCAGGGGCACTCGCTGAGACTGTCGAGCGACCAGGGGCCTATCTCCTCGAGAACGTCATGAAGTTCTCCCGCGCGATCCTCGCCCCCGCTCTCCTTGCATTCGGCTGCACAACCGCCGGCCCGTTCGTCACCTCGATCTCGAGCGACAGTCGCGGCAACCTCGTCGTCGAGAAGAGCATGGTCAAGTACAACTCGTTCACGGGGACCGTCTCCAACGAGGACACGACGACGACTTCCATCCGAGTGTTCGATCAGGCTGAACTTGACCGCGCGATCCGTGCGACCGAGGGCTTGCCTCAGTCGAGCGCTCCCGCGGACACGTGGGTTGGAAAGCCGAAGTAGTCCCCCGGAGCACACTGCAGGAGCAGCTCTGATGGCGCTGGCGGAACAGCGACGGTCGCACCTCGGTCCGTCGCCGAGTCGTGTTTTTTGCCACTGTGTCGTAAGCCGCATCGCCGATGACGCGCCGAGATCGCGCGCGCACTCCGAGGAAACACGTGGGTGCAACTAGTGGTGTGATTCACTCTTGTGCGGCATTTTGGTCGGCCCGTACCCGCCCGCTGCTGCGTTGCGCCTCCGTCGCCGCGCCTTGTGGCACGCACACGCGAACTCGGGATAAGACCGCAACTGTCTGCATCACACCACTAGCAGCCCGTTGAAAAAGTCATTCGGCGCCATGACGACATCCTCCACGCCCGGTCGGCACCTGAAAGCCTCCCTGAATCCACGAATTCGCCTACGTTTCCAGGCGCCAACCGGACGCGGATGCTGTCGCCC
>JAAELL010000393.1 GCA_024226735.1 bacterium
CATTTTGGTCGGTGCGTACGCGTTCGCTGCAAGGCGCAGCGACGACGCGACTTCGCTGCAAGTCTCGGAGGAGGCACAACGCAGCAGCGGGCGGGTACGGGCCGACCAAAATGCCGCACAAGAGTGACTCACACCACTAGATAGTGGTTCGACGCAACTCGCCGTCCGAGTCGAGCTCTTGCGGAGGGTCATCCGCAGACTCGACCGAAGTCGCCGCCGCCGCGTCGTCCGGCGCCGGCTCGACGGGCACTTCGATCGACGCACGCGCCTCGGGCGCCTCGAGGATCTCGATCCGCACGTCGGCGCTCGCGGCGCGACGCAGGTGGCCGAGCGCACCGTCTCCGAGCCGCGCGCGGTAGACCATCGTCGTGCCGTCCGGGCACGACTCCTCGATCGTCGCCCCGAAGCTCTTGACCAGCGAGTTGGTCTTGCCGTCCGTGACGGGTACGTGCACCTCGACCAGGGACGCGCGCTGGTCGAGCCGGGCGGTGACGGCGCGCGTCAGACGGTCGATGCCTTCGCCGGTCTTCGCGCTGACGTAGACGATCTCGGCCTGGGAGTCCTCGAGCAAGAGGTGCAGCGAGATCGAGTCGGCGACCCGATCGACCTTGTTGAAGACGAGAATCTGCTCGCGCGGCGCCTGCGAGAGTCCGGACAGGACCTCCTCGACCGCCTGCATCTGGATCGCGGCGTCGGGGTGCGAGGCGTCGACGACGTGCAGCAACAGGTCCGCCTCGATCGTCTGTTCCAGCGTCGCATGGAATGAAGCGACGAGGTGGTGCGGCAGGCGCTGCAGGAACCCGACCGTGTCGGAGAGCAGCACCGAGCGGCGGTCGGGCAAGATCCAGCGCCGCGTGCGCGTATCGAGCGTCGCGAACGGCATGTCCGCTACGAGCTCGTCCGAGTCCGTCAGCAGGTTGAGCAGCGTCGACTTGCCGGCGTTCGTGTAGCCGACCAGGCCGACCGTGAACTCCGATCCGCGCGAGTGCACCTCGCGCTGCTTGCGCTTCTCGATCTCGGCCAGCTCGCGCTTGAGGTCGGTGACGCGCTTGTTGAGCAGCCGGCGGTCGGTCTCGAGCTGCGTTTCACCCGGACCGCGCGTGCCGATCGCCCCCTCCATGCGCTCGAGGTGAGTCCACATCCGCCGCAGGCGCGGGAGGAGGTACTCGTTCTGGGCGAGCTCTACCTGCAGGCGCGCCTGGCGCGTGCGCGCACGACGCGAGAAGATGTCGAGAATCAGCTCGGAGCGATCGATGATGCGCTTGTCCCACGCCTTCTCGAGGTTGCGAATCTGCGCGGGAGAGAGATCGTTGTCGACGACAACCGCGTCGGGCGAGTGGACCTGCACGGCCTCGTGCACCTCCTCGACCTTGCCCTTGCCCATCATCGTCGCCGGGTGCGGTGTGCGCCGCGACTGCGTGATGCCCTCCCCCACGACCTCAGCCTCGGCGGCGGCGACGAGCGCGCGGATCTCGGACAGCTCGCCCTCGAACTCCGCCGGCGAATCGGGGAAATGGACGCCACAGACGATCACGCGTTCCTTGCGCGACCCGGTCGGTTCGGGAGAGCGACTCATCCGTGGGTGACCGCTTCGGCCAGCGGGTCGCGCACGAGCTCGACGGCGTTCAGTCCGGCACGACCCGTGTAGGGGCGCAGGCGCAGGTGCGCCCGCCAGGCGGGGTCGGAACCGGGGTAGTCGGAGCGGTAGTGAACGCCGCGGGACTCCTCGCGCTCGAGCGCGCCGATCGTCGCGAGGCGCGCGACGGTCAGCATGTTGACTAGCTCGAGCGAACGGCGCCCCTCGAGCGCGAGCGCGCCCGTGGCGCGCATCCAGAACGCGATGTCCGCGAGGGCATCCCGCATTCCGAGGCCGTTGCGGTCGACGCCCATCTGCCGCCACATGAGCGATTTGAGGGAGTAGATCATGTCGTCGATGTTGACCTTGACGTCGGGGGGCGGGTTGCTGAATTTCCGTTCGGCGACGCGTTCCAAGTGCGATTTGCCGACGCTCGCCGCCGCGGTCGCCGCAGCCTCGCCCACGCGCGCTCCGAGCACGATCGCCTCGAGCAGAGAGTTTGAACCCATGCGGTTGGCGCCGTGGATCCCGGTGCTCGCGCACTCGCCTGTCGCCCACAGTCCGGGGACGTTGGTGCGGCCGTCCAAGTCGACGCAGATGCCGCCGATCATGTAGTGCGCGCCCGGCCGCACGGGGATCGGGTCACGCGCGATGTCGATGCCGAAGAAGCGGCAGATGTGGCTGATGCGCGGGAAGAGCCGGTGCGGATCGCGGTCGATCTCGGACAGGTCGAGATAGACGCTCGTGTCGTCGGTCGCGACCATGCGCTCGAACGCGGCGCGGCTGACGACGTCGCGCGGTGCGAGCTCGGCCTCGGGGTGCGCGTCCGGCATGAAGCGCACGCCATGGCGGTCGCGCAGCACGCCCCCGGCGCCGCGCACGACCTCGCTGATCAAGACGCGTGCTGCGCCCGCGATGTACAGGCACGTCGGATGGAACTGGATGAACTCGAGGTCGCGCACGTCCGCGCCCGCGCGGAACGCCATCGCGACACCGTCCGCGGTCGCGATCTCGGGGTTGGTCGTCTCGCGGTAGATCTGGCCCGCGCCGCCAGTGGCGAGAACGACCTCTGGCGCGGCGTAGGCGACGTACTCCTCGCGCGCCGAGCGCGACAGCGCGCCGACGATCTCACCGTCCGTGCCGCTGAGCAGGTCGACAACGAACGTCTCGGGGAAGGTCGTGATGCGCGGGTGAGCCTGGATGGCCTCGGAGAGCTTGCGCTGGATCTCGGTCCCGGTCGCGGCGCCGCGCGAGTGGATGATGCGCGGAAACGTGTGCCCCCCCTCGCGCAAGAGATCGAGCTGACCGTCGGCCGTGCGATCGAACTCGGCGCCGAGCGCGAGCAGGCGTTCGACCGCGGCCGGGCCCCCGCGCACGACCTCCTCGACGACGGGCGATTCCGCGAGCCCGCAACCGACGCGCAGCGTGTCGGCGACGTGCACCTCGAACGAATCGGCGCGGTCGAGCACCGCAGCCATGCCGCCTTGGGCGTACTGTGTGTTGGTCTCGGTCAGCCCCGCCTTCGAGAGCAGCCCGACCGAGGCGCCGCAGTCGGCCGCGGCGAGGGCGGCGAGGCTGCCGCCGGCTCCCCCACCCAGGACGAGCACGTCGAACCCGTACTGCGGGACACGTCGGAGATCGAAGGGGACGAGGTAGCGGTCGAGCTCGAGTTCGGCAGTCGTCGGCAACGCAGTGGGTCTCCGGGGGAGGGCTCCTCATTCTAGTCTCTCGCGGGCAGTCTCCGACCCCGCGAGACTCAAGTCGAGCCGCGGAAACGTCTTACAGCGGGCCCTCCGCATTTCCTCCGGGTTCGGGTCTTGTTCGGGTCCGATCCGCCGATAGATTAGGGGCCTGTTAGGCCTTCTTCGTTTCCCCCGGACTCGTCGGTGTTCGGCGTGCTCCCGGGGGTGACACCTAGCTTCCAACCACAAGCCGAGCCCTTCCCATGACCCAGCTCATCCACGGTGCCAGACGCGACTTCGCCTCGATCGTCTTCTTCGGTGGCGTGATCGCGTGCACGTTCCTCGTCTAGACCCACAGATCCCCTACCAGGACGCACGATGGCCAACGTCCCCCTCACCCGCCGCCAGCGCGAAATCGTCGAGTTCTTCCGGGGCTACGTCGACGAGCACAGTATCAGCCCGACGCTCGAGGAGATCGCGGCCCAGTTCGGCGTGAACAAGGTGACGATCTTCGGCCACGTATCCGAGCTCGAGCGCAAGGGCGTTCTGAAGCGTGCCGCGCGGGGCATCAGCCGCGGCCTCCAGCTCGTGTCGGACGAGGGAGGGTCGGACTCCGCCCGCGTGGAAATGCGCCTGCCGATCCTGGGCAACATCGCGGCGGGCGCACCGATCGAGGCGATCGAGACCCCCGAGGAGCTCGACCTCGGCGACCTCGTTCCGCGCGACCGGGACGTCTACGCCCTGCGCGTGCAGGGCGAGTCGATGATCGAGGACGCGATCGCCGATGGCGACATCGTCCTCGTCGAACGCCGCGACGACGCGCGCGACGGCGAGACCGTCGTCGCGATCGTCGAGGGAGAGGCCACCCTCAAGCGGCTCTACCGGGAGGACGGCGGCTACCGCCTCCAACCGGCCAACCAGGCCATGCAGCCCATCCGGGTCCCCGAGGTAGAAGTGCGAGGAGTCGTCATTGGTGTCGTGCGGCGGTATTGAAGTACCTCTGTCGCCGCCGAACGGCACTGCTCTCCACCAGCTTCGCAACTCAGCTTGCTTCCGACAGCTTCCCCACTCAGCCTCGGGGACCCGATGACGCCAGAGAGATGATGAAGGGCCACCCGCGAGGGTGGTCCTTCTCAGTTGTAGAGTGTTCGCGTGTTCGAGCGACGCCGAATGGACGAGCTGCCGTAAGGTGTCGAGAATCCGGTAGGCGATGCTGTGCGGGAGCCCGAACGCGAGCGCGTTCGTCAGGACGACGATGCCGATCCCCTCCTCGGGGACGAGGAAGACCAGAGCGTGCATCCCGTCGCTGCTGCCGGCGTGCTCGACCACGCCCCTGCCCCGGTATTCGTGCAGGAAACAGCCGAGCCCGTACGAGAGCTTCTTCGCGAACGGGAAGAGCATCCGGTACCGAATATTCCGAGTTGGCGAAGGAGTCCGTTTCAGTCGCCGCTGCCGAGACCGCCACGGGCCTCGAGCGCCTCGGCCGCTTCCACGTTGCCCTGCTCGCGCTCGAAGCGCGCGAAGTCACGAACGGTCTCCTGCGTCATCGGATCCACGGGCCCGAGCTGCTTGTCGCGGATCGCCAGCGACCGAGCGAACAGCTCACGCGCCTGATCGTGCTCGCCGGCCGCGCTCCTGACCTGGGCCAGCCGGTGGAGCGAGTAGGCGACGTTCCGATGGTCCGGACCGTTGGCGGTTTCGTGGATCGAGAGGGAGCGCTCGAAGTAGGGCCCCGCTTCGGCGGCCTGGTCCGACTCGAGCAACAGGAGCCCGATGTTGAACACGGTTGAACCCAGGTCCGGATGGTCGGGGTCGAGACGCTTCTCGCGGATCTCGAGCGCGCGCTCGAGCCGCGCGCGACCCGCGTCCCACTCCTTCATCGAACGCAGGAGGTTGCCGTAGTTGTTCAAGACCTCGGCGACGTCGGGATGATCCGGCTCCAAGACCTTCTCGCGAATGCGAAGCGTGCGCTCGTACATCGAGCGCGCCCGCTCCGGATCGGAGCTCTGGTAGGTCATCGCCAGGTTGTTGAGCGTGTTGGCGACGTCGGTGTGCTCGGGGCCATGGGCGCGCTCCCAGATCTCGAGGCAGCGACCGAAGACCTCCTGCGCTTTCTCCATGTCGTTCGCGGCCCAGTGCAGGATCGCGATGTTGTTCAGGGTGTGAGCGATCTCGACGTGGTCCGACGGGACGTGCTCCTCGCGGATCGCTAGCGACTCCTCGAGCTGCTCACGCGCCTCGGGGAGTCGACCGTTGATCCAGAGCGCGACGCCGTGGGTGTTGAGGATCTCGGCGCGAACCAGGGGGTCATCGTTGGCGCCCGACTCGAGGACCGCGAGCGCGCGCTCGCTCTTCTGGAGCGCGCCCTGTGGATCGCCTTCCTGGCGCTCGAGCTCGGCGAGCAGCGAGAGGATGCGAGCGATCGAGGGATCACCAGCGTCGAGCTCCTGCTCACGCAGCGCGAGAACGCCCTCCAAGAGGGGCCGCGCCTGGTCGTACAGCCCCAGCCCCTGGTAGGCACGCCCCATCGTGCGCATCAACCGCGCACGCACGACCGGCTGATCCGCGAGCTCGACCTCGATGCGCTCCGCACCCACGTCGAGCAGCTCGCGCGCCGTTACGCTACTCCCGGCGCCCGAGCCCGGATCGGCGACCTTGAAGAGCCTCTCGAGGAAATCCGAGACTGCGGAGGCGGTGTCGACTTCGAGCTGGACGCGATCACGCTCGCGTGCGATTCGACGGGACTGAACCGCCATCGTGACCGCGAAGGCCGACAGCAGCACGAAGAGCCCCGCCGCGATCGAGACTGCCACAACGTGGCGTGCGACGAACTTGCGCGCCGCGTACCAGGCGCTCGGTGGAGCGGCTAGCACCGGTTCCCCGCCCAGGTGTCGCTCGACGTCGTCCGCGAACTCCGCAGCCGAGCCGTAGCGCCGCGTTCGATCCTTCTCCAGCGCCTTGAGCGTGATCCAGTCGAGCTCCCCGCGCAGGTGACGCGCCAACTCGCGGGCATCCTGGGCACCCCCTTCGAGCGGCGTGCTCGACTTGCTCACACGCGTGCTCGGTCGAACGGGATCGACCTCGATCACCATCCTGCGCACGTCCAGCGGGCTTGCCGACGCCAACTTCTCCTCGTCGAACGGCATCGCTCCGACGAGCAGCTCGTACAGCATGACGCCCAGGGAGTAGACGTCGGAGCGGGTGTCGACGTCGAGCGGATGCTGGTCCGCCTGCTCGGGACTCATGTAGAGCGGAGTCCCGATCGTGCGGTCGATCTGGGTGTGCAGAGTACGTTCGGTCAGGCGCCCCTGGGTCGCCTTCGCGACCCCAAAGTCGATGACCTTCGGTACGGCCTGCCCATCCTCCTCGGTCACGAGCACGTTGCTGGGCTTGATGTCGCGGTGGATCACTCCCTTCTGATGGGCGTGGTGAACCGCCTGGCAAACGCGAACGAAGAGCCGCAAGCGATCGGCGACCGACAGCCGCCGCTTGACGCAGTAGTCGGTGATCGAAAGACCCGGGACGTACTCCATGACGAAGTACGGCAGCCCCGCATCCGTCGCACCGCCGTCGAAGATGCGCGCGATGCCCGGGTGCGTCATCAGGGCGAGTGCCTGACGCTCGGACTCGAAGCGGGCAATGACCTCGGCACTGTCCATCCCCGGCTTGATCACCTTGAGCGCGACCTTGCGCCGCACCGGCTCGGATTGCTCGGCGATGTAGACGACGCCCATCCCGCCCTCGCCGACCCGCTCCAGGATGCGGAACGGACCGATCTGCTCGGGATCGGCGAGCGGTCCCCCAAGCGTCATGCTTCCCGCGCCGAGGGCCTCTTCGGCCTTCTCGTGGGCGGCGACTAGCTTCCGCATGCGGCCTTCGAGGCCGGCGTCCCCGCGACACTTCTGCTGCAGGTAATCCGCACGCTTCTCGATGGGCTGCTCGAGCACGGTCCAAAAGAGCTCTCGCTCTCGATCGTTCCCATCGTTGGTCATCGTCTCTCCATTTCGCCAGCCAATATAGAGTCCTGGCTGCCTGGCTGCTCCATGGAGATAGAGAGGCTAAGCCCGTCGGCGGCGCCGCTCGGAGCGGGCACGAAAAAAGACCCGTAAGCCGAAGCTCACGGGTCTTGGTAGAACCCGGCAATAACCTACTTTCGCGCGTAAGCACTATCATCGGCGATGCCTGCTTGACGACCGTGTTCGGGATGGGAACGGGTATGGCCAGACACCTATAGTCACCGGGAATACGATACCTCGAGGGCAAACTCGCCTGGCCAAACAGTGGTTTGGGGTGCGGGCTCGGCCCTCGGGGTGAAGAAGGTGGGTAGCAATCATTGACTAGAGCAGTCACGGCACGCGGAAGCGCGTACCTTCTTCCACGTCTCGGGCGCACACCACGAATGGCGCGACAACCGCGAAATGGGAGAAGGTGGTTAAGCCGATCGCTCGATTAGTACCGGTAAGCTGAGTACATTGCTGTACTTACACCGCCGGCCTATCAACCTGATAGTCTCTCAGGGAGCTGAATAGGGATGACTCGTCTTGGAGAAGGCTTCGCGCTTAGATGCATTCAGCGCTTATCCGTTCCGACCTTAGCTACCCAGCTGTACCACTAGCGTGATAACTGGAGCACCAGAAGGTCGGCCTCCCCAATCCTCTCGTACTAGGGGAAA
>JAAELL010000394.1 GCA_024226735.1 bacterium
AGTCCGCCGTGCCCGCACCATTGCGCCGATCGCGTCCTCGGCGGGGCGCAGAGACCCCGACTGCGGGGCGACCGACGCAAGGGCACGAGCACGACGAACTTGGACGACTCTGGCGCAAAGCTGATGAATAGTCCGGGCTAGGATGGCGCGCCGCATGCCTGACGATCTCCCCTCGACCCAAGATCACTTCCCCGAGAACCCGGTCCTCGCCCGGGCGTGGCGGGGCGACCACGTCGAGTCCCAACACCGCGGCGCGTGGGTCCTGGTGGATACGGCGGGCAACGTGCTCGAGGGGGAGGGGGCTCACGAGCGCGCGTTCTTCGCCCGCAGCTCGACCAAGTCCCTGCAGGCACTGCCCTTGATCGAGACCGGCGCGGCGGAGCGCTTTGGCCTCAGCGACGCGGAGCTCGCCCTCGCGCTCGCCTCCCATTCGGGTGAGGCGCTGCACACCGACGTCGTCGCGGCGCTGCTCGCGCGCCTCGAGCTCGGGGCCGAGCACCTCTTGTGCGGCTCCCAGATTCCGTTCGATCGCGATGCGCGCGCGGATCTCGAGCGTCGGGGCGAGAGGCCGACCGCCGTCCACAACAACTGCTCGGGCAAGCACGCCGGGTTCCTGGCGCTCGCCCTGCACCTGGGGGTCGAGCCCGCGCGCTACATCGACCCGGAGAGCGAGGGCCAGCAGCTCGTGCGCGAAGCGGTGCTCGAGATGACCGGCGTCGCCGAGGGTGATCTGACGACGGCTGTCGACGGCTGCAGCGCGCCGACCTTCCGCATGCCGCTCACCGCGCTCGCGACCGCCTTCGCGCGGGTCACGAACCCGGACGGGCTCGGAGCGGAGCGCCGCGCCGCGTGTGAGCGTATGCTCGCGGCTGTCGCCGAGCACCCGGTGCACATCGCCGGCAGCCACAAGCGTCTGTGCACCGACCTCGTCCGCGCCAGCGGGGGCCGGTTGTTCGCCAAGGTCGGCGGCGAGGCGATCTACGCGGTCGGTATCCGGGGCGCGGACAGCGCGCTCGCCGTCAAGGTCGACGACGGAGCGAACCGTGGCCTGTACGCCGTCGTCGTTACGCTCCTGCGCCGGCTCGGCCTCCTCGAACCCGACGAGGATGCAGCGCTCGCTTCTTGGGGGGAGACCCCGTTGTCCAACTGGGCCGGCCGCGAGGTCGGCCGCATCGAAGTCCCGGTCCGAGCTCGCTGTACATGACTAGCCAAGTGCCCACCCCGCCGCCCGAGCTCGCGCCGACCGCCCACAAGGGGGAAGCTGGCCGGCTCCTGTGCCTGTGCGGGAATCCCACGATGCCGGGCGCCGCCGCGCTCGTCACGCGTGCGGCCCAGCGCGCCGGCGCGGGGCTCGTGACCCTGGCCGTGTTCAGCCGCGAGGTCGTGGCGGCCGTCGCGCCCTCCTCGCCAGAGACGGTCTTCCTCGACCTGTCGCGCACCAAGGACCTGTTCGCAAGCCGCCTGCCCCGCGAGATCGTCGGCCACCCGCACGCCGCCCGTGTCGTCGGTCCCGGATTGGGAAAGAGCGGTCAGACCCGCGAGCTCGTGCGCTGCCTCGTGACGTCGGTGTTCGAGGGGCCGCTCGTGCTCGACGCCGATGCCCTGAACGTGCTGGCGGGGGCTCTCGAGGCCGCGAGCGAGTGCCGCGGGCCCCTGATCCTGACGCCCCATCCGGGCGAGGCCGCGCGCCTCGCGGAGGAGCCGGTTCCAGCTGACGACGATGGCCGGCTCGCATGCGCGCGCGGAATCGCTGAACGCTCCCGCTCGATCTGCGTTCTCAAGGGTCGCCACACCGTGGTGACCGATGGGGAGCGCGACTACGTCAACACGACCGGCAACCCGGGCATGGCGACCGCCGGCAGCGGCGACGTCCTCGCGGGCATCCTCGGCGCCTACCTCACCCTCGCCCGACCCGATTCGGACTGGACCCCGTTCGACGCGGTCTGTGCCGCCGTCCACGTCCACGGCCTCGCCGGAGACATCGCGGCCGAGCGCAACGGGGTGCGCGGCGCGATCGCTTCCGACCAGATCGCGGCCCTGCCCGAGGCCCAGGTGCGTCATCGAGCGGAAGCCGAATAGTCGCCCGTGGCTCGCGCTGGGGATCGCCTCGCTCCTCCTCGCCGCTTCCGCCTCGGCCTCGGCCCCCGCGCAGACGACCGCCCCGGACGTCGAGCGCGAGTGGACGCTGCGCGACTGGGCCCTCGAGCCCGCCGCGCACGCTGGTGCGATCCTCGCGGCGGCGAACGACGCGGCGTGGCAGAACCGCTTCGCGGCGCTCGACGCGGTCGGACGCTCGCACGCGGGCGGGCGCTGGGTGCGGGGCGAGGCGGCGTTCCCGCTCGCCCTTCTCTTGAATGACCCGCACCCCAACGTGCGCGCCGCCGCGCTGCGGCTCACGCGGCGCGCTGGCCTCGAGGGCGGCGAGCCGCTGTTCGTGTTCGCGCGGACCGCGCGCGCGATCGCGGACGGCACGTTCGACGAGCCGGTGCCGGCGGTGCGCGAGGAGCTGGCGCGCGCTCTCGCGCTCCTGCCGCAACGCGACGTCGCGGCCGAGGCGCTCGCGGTTCTCGCGACCGGTTCCGGCCGCGCCGCGCGCGCAGCCGAAGTCGAGCTCCTCACGCTCGGTGCGGACGGCGACGCGGCGGCGGCGCGCTACTTGATCGCGCGACGCGAGACCGCTGGGGAGAGCGGCTGGGTCGAGGCTTGGCCGCTGCTCCTGCGCGTTGCCCACGGATCCCCGTTCACGCGCGAGCTGCGGGTCGCGAGCGCGGACGACGCGCGTGCGGGGGCGCTCGTCGAGCTACTCGCGCTCTACCAGGAGCTGCGCGGGGTGCCGGGGTCGCTGCGCGCCGACCGCGGACGACTCGTGCGCGGCTGGGCGGCCGGTGGCGACGCGCGCAAGCGGCGCGCGCTCTTCCTGGATGCGGCGCGGCTCGGGGACGCCGAGCTCGCGAAGGCGCTGTTCGATGCCGTGCTCGCGCGCGCGGCCGATGGACGCGGGGCGGACGACGACGTGACGAGCTTTCTCGCCGCCTGCGCCGCGATCGCGGGCCAGCCCTCCACCTGCGTCGCGCGCGCGCTCGCGCTCGGAACCGACCTCGCGAGCGTCGTCTGGAGCGAGCTCGCGACCCGGCGGCTCGGCGATGCGCTGACCGAGCTCGAGCCGTGGTTTGCCCCCGAGGTCGCGCCGGACGTGCGGATGCAGGTGCTCGACGTCGTCGCCGCCGAGGCGCACGAGTACCGCAGTCGTGTCGCGATTCGGATCTTGATCGAGAGGCTCGGCGACCCCGACGCGGACCTGCGGGCGGCAGCGTTCCGGGCGCTGGCGCGCGGCCCGGCGGCGCTCGAGATCGCCCCCGAGTTGTTCGGCGCCTGGCGTACCTTCGCGGCGCAGGAGCGCCTCGAGCTCCTGCGCGAGCTCCCGCGCACGCGGCCGCTGCACCCGTTCCGTGGGGCGTTGCTCGAGCTCGGCGGCGAGGTCCGAACGCGCACGAGCTCGGTCGTCGAGCTGCTCGGCGCGTTTCGCTTCGACGCGGACGTGCACGCCGCGCTCGCGCGCTGGTTCGAGGCGGAGCTGACGGCGCTCGCGACGCGGCCGCGGGCGCAGGTCTACCGCCGCCACGAGCTCGCCGCGCGGCGGCTGGCGCGTGCCCTGCGCGCCGTCGCGCGCGAAGAGGCCGTGGCACAGATCGGCGCCGCGCTGCGCCGCACGCTGGCGCTCGAGCCCGAGCGCACGGCGTCGGAGCCGCCCTACCGCCCGCTCCTGCCCAAGGCGCTGGCGGCCCTCTTGGCCAAGGATCGCCCGGGGCGCGCGCGCCTCGTGACGCTCGACCCCGCGGCCCCGCGCCGCGTCCGGGTCGAGGCGTGCCTCGGGCTGGTCAGCTCGGGAGCGGAGCTAGCGCCCGCGGTCCGCGCGGGCGCGGCGTCGGCGCTGCGTGGGGACTACGCGGGTTGCGATGCGACGCTGCGCCTGCGCGCGATCGAGGCGTTCGGGCGGGCGGGCGGGCCGGAGGCGCGCGCGTTCCTCGTGCACGTGGCCGAGGACGCAGCAGGCGCTCTCGCCGAGCGCGTGTCGGCGATCGAGGCGCTCGCCGCGCGCGGCGCGACGCTCGAGCTCGCCTCGGTGCTCGCGAACGTTCGCGATCCGGAGGTGCGGCTCGCGGCCGTCGCGGCGCTCGGTCGCGAAGCGTCACGGGGGGAACAGGTCCTGGTGCCGCTCGCGGAAGCGCGCGCGCTCGCCCCCGCGGGCTGGGGCGCCGACGAGGCGGCCGCGGCGGAGGTGCTTGCTCTCGACGCGGTGCTCGTGCGCTACGAGGCGCTCGCGGCCGAGGCGTTCGGCGACGTGTTGCACCGGCCGCTCGCCAATGCGGCGGCCGACCTCGCGCACCGCTTCGGCGGCGGCACGCGCGGCGAGGCTGCTGGCCGCTGGGCACCCGAGCTCGGCTTCGTGCGTGTGCTCGCGGCGAAGGGGCTGTTCGCCCACGCGCTCGCGGCGAGCGGAGCGTACCCGCGCCTCGATTCAGTCTTCCTGGGGTTGCTCGCCGAACGCGCCCGCGTGCGGCGGCCCGTGCTCGCCGCGCACTTGTGCGAGGCGGCGCTCATCGCGCTCGACGGCGAGCCCCCTGGCGAGGGGACCGACGGCGACCGCCTGCGGCTCCTGCTGCTCGCCATGGATGTGGCCGTCGAGCGCGAGGACTGGGACGCGCTCGAGCATTACTCGCGCAGGACGCACCACTTCGCGCGCACGCGGCCCGGCCGCTTCCGCGAGCTGGAGACCCAGATGGGGGAGACGGACCGGCGCGCTGGCCGCGATCCGTGGTCGCGCATCGCGAGCGCTCACGCGCAGGCGCGCGCTTGGCGGGCCGGCGCGTCGGCCGCGGAGAGCGAGCGGGCCGCGGCCCTCGTCGGCTTCTCCCTCGCGGCACGGGAGGCACAACGGCGGCTCGAGATGGAGGTCCGCTGACCGGGGTCCTAGGATGGGTTGACCTCATCGCTTGTACCGACCGTTTCTCCGGGGCCCGCTTCCTTCCATGACGCTCACCAAAGTCTCCACGCCGACCGGGTCGATCGAGACCCTCGACGACGGCATCGGCTTCATCGCCCTCGTCGATCAGATGCGTGAGGACCCCGCGCTCAAGGTGGTCAACGCCGCCCGCATCTCCTACGACAAGCAGCGCGAGGCGTTCGATGAGAAGGACAAGAAGCTGTGCGAGTTTCTGTGGCGCCACGGGCACACCTCGCCCTACCGCCACAGCTTCTACACCTTTCACTGGAAGGCGCCCCTGTTCGTGTTCCGCCAGGCGTTCAAGTACCAGGTCGGTAGCGGTTGGCGCACGTACGAGGTCGAGGGCACGGCGGTCTCGCTCGAGGTGTTCGACATGATGTTCGACACCGACAAGGGCTGCTCGTGGAACGAGGTGTCCGGGCGCTACCTCAAGTGGACACCGGAGTTCTACGTGCCGGCCGTCATGCGCTCGAACCCCTCGCACGGGAACAAGCAGGCGTCGGTCGACCTGCCCAAGGGCTTCGACCACGCGGGCGAGCGCGCCGCGATGCTCGCGGAGTGCGAGGACGCGTTCCGGCGCTACGAGGCGCGCATCGAGCGCGGCGTCGCCAAGGAGATCGCACGCACCTGCCTGCCGCAGAACCTGTATAGCCAGGCCTACTGGACCGTGTCCCTGCAGGGCGTGCTGCACTTCCTCGATCAGCGCCTTCAAAAGGACGCCCAGTTCGAGATCCGGCGCTTCGCCGAAGGGGTGCGCGATCTCCTGAAGCCCGATCTCGATCGGCTCGGCATCGCCGTGGAGGCGAACGAGTAGCGCGTCGGCCGGAGGTGCGACCCCCGCGACGACTCACTTCTTACGGGCGCGGCGTGAACCCGCCGGCACTCCGTGCGTTCCGCTGCGTCCGGACCCGATTCTCGGATTAGGATGCTCTCGTCATGAACGCACATACGATGTTGGTCGGCCTCGGCGCTGGTCTCGGGCTCGCGACGACGCTCGTGCTCGCTGCGGCCCGTGGGCCGGGACAGGACCCGCCCGTCGGCCCAACGCAGGGGCCTCCGGTCGACGTGAAGGCGCTCTTCGAGAAGGGCGGCGTGCTCTTCGACGCCCAGACGAAGTCGTGCGCGATCCGCTCGACGGTCGAGGTGCGCGACGAGCTGCTCGAGTACCTGCTCGTCCTGCCCCACGGGGCCGCGCACGAGGCGGTGTTCGTCGCCGACATCGACGCCGAGGTCTTGAACACCGCGCTGTTGACGCTCGGCGCGACGCCGGGCAAGAACGCGAGCTGGGAGCCGAAGGAGCCCGAGCCGACGCCCGAGGAGCTGCGCGCCGGCGTCAGTCCGTACAACATCGTGCCGCCGACCGGTGACGGCTTCTATCTGTACGCCGCCTGGAGCGAGGACGGCGAGACCTACTACTACCGCATCGAGGATCTCATCCGCGACCTCGAGCGCAAGCGCACCTTGCGGCGCCACCGCTTCGTCTACCTCGGCTCGCGCATGGTCACGCGACGCGACGGGAGCGAGCACTTCGCGGCGCAGCTCGAGGGCAACCTGATCAACGTCGCGTACTTCCCGGAGGGCAACACTCTCATGACCGGTGTGCCCGAGGAGTGCGTCAACCAGACGATCTGGCTGCCGAACGCGTGGCTCCTACCGCCGCGCGGTTCCGAGGTGTTGTTCGTGTTCTCGAGGGAGCGTCGGGCGACCCTGTCCGAGGCGTTCGGCCCCGCGCTCCCGGAGAACTCAGGTCCGGAGGAGGACGGGGGGCCGCGCTGACGGCCCCGCCGGCAGCGGGCTACTCCGGCACGGGCGTCGTCGTGCTCGTGCGCAACGCCCTGCACGCGGTGCGCCTCGCGCGCATCGGCGAGGCGCTCCTGATCGGATGCGCGGCTGGCTTCACCGTCGCTGCGGCCGCCGTCTTCTCGGGCGGTACGGCGGGGGCGCCCGGGACGATCGCCGTCTGTCTGCTCAGCGTGGCGTGTGCGGCGACCTCCTGGCTACACGAGACGCGGCCGCGCGCGATGCGCCTCGCCTCGTGCGTCGACCTCAGGCTGCGCATGGGGGGGGAGCTGTTGACGGCGTACGAGAGCGAGCGGGCGGATCCGGACGCCCGGCTCGCACAGCTGCTCGTGCGTCGCGTGCGCGGGCGGTTGATGGCGCGGGACGTCGTGCGGGCGTCGCTACCCAACTCGCTGCCGCTACTCGGGCTGCCGTTCGCCGCGGCGGCGCTGCTGTTCGTGGCGCTCGAGGCCAGCGCATCCCCGCCGCCCGTGCCCGTCGCTTTCATCGAGTTGACAGGCGGGCTGGCCGACGAGCTGGCGGTGGCGCGTGAGCTCGCGTACGAGGCGCCGGGCGACGGGCCGGTCGAGGAGCTGGTCGACCTGGCGCGCGAGGCGCGGGCCGTACACGTGCGGGCGCGCGGCGGGGTCGAGGGGCTCGGGGACGAGGTCGGGGGGCTGGCGCGGAAGATCGACGATCTGCGGCGGGAGATGGCGGCTCGGCCGGAGATGCGGGAGGCGCTGTCGCGCGCGGCGGGTTTCGCGGACGCGGCAGCGGCAGCGGGCGAGGCCGAGGAGGGCCGGCCGGGCCAAGCGCAGCCTGGCGAGGGGAAGGAGCCTGGCGCCGGCGAGGGGGCACAGCCGGGCGAGGGCGCGGAAACAGGTGCGGAAGCGGGCGAGGGCACGGCGAATGGCACGGCGAATGGCACGGCGAATGGCACCGGCGCGGGCGCAAGTGCGGATGCAGCCACGGGCGCGGGCGCGGAGAAGGGAGCGGGGGGAGTGGAGATCGAGAGCGGGGACGGCACAATGGCGGGCCGACCTGACCCCGACCAAGGCTCCTCGGAAGCCTCTGCCGGGGAGCACGGAGGGGAGGCTCCGCCCCCACCCGAGCCAGTCGGCGGCGTTCGGACCGGGCGCTGGTGGCCCGAGCAGCACGCGGGCGTCGTGGGGCGGTGGGTGGAAGCCCGGCGCGCCGCGCGCGGCGCGCAGGACGAGAGCAACGATTGACCGACCAAAACGACACTCCCCCCATCGGCCTCTGGTTGATTGGCGCGCGCGGCGCGATCTCGACTTGCGTCGCGTACGGTCTCGCTGGCATTCGGCACGGGATGCTCGAGCCTGTCGGGCTGACGACGGCCGAACCGCCGCTCAGCGAGCTCGACCTCGCACCGTTCGAGAGCTTCGTCCTGGGGGGGCACGACGTCTGCGCCCGAGACGTATCGCGTTCGGCGGGCGAGCTCGTCAAGACCGGCATCCTCCAGCCCGACCTCGTCGCCGCGACCGCGAGCGAGGCGGCGACCTACGAGGCGAACCTGCGGCCGGGACCGCTCGACGGTCCGGACGTCGGACTTGCGGACCTCGATCCGCGTTCGTCCGAGCTCGGCGCGTTGCCGCCGCTCCAGCAGGTCGCGCGGATGCGCGCGGACTGGGACGAGTTCGAGCGCGCCAACGGGCTCGCACGCACGGTCATCGCGTACGTCGCGAGCACCGAAGCCGGCCGCGACGCACAGCCGGAATGGGACGATCTGGGCGAGCTCGAAGCGTCGCTCGAGCGTGGGATCGAGCAACCCGCATCGCTCCTGTACGCCTTCGCGGCGCTCGGCAGCGGACGACCGTTCGTCAACTTCACGCCGAACCTCGGGGCGTCACCCAAGGCGCTGCACGCGCTCGCCGAGCGCGAGGGCGTCCCGCACTGTGGCAACGACGGCAAGACGGGCGAGACGCTGCTCAAGACGGTGCTCGCGCCGATGTTCCGGGCGCGTGCGCTGCGCGTGCTGTCGTGGCAGGGCTACAACATGCTCGGCAACCGGGACGGCGAGGTCCTGCGCGACGCGGCGCACCGCCAGGTGAAGGTGCAGCACAAGGACGACGCCCTACGTTCGATCCTCGGCAACGGCCGCGACTTGCACACGCAGGTCGGCATCGACTACGTGCCGTCGCTCTCCGATTGGAAGACGGCCTGGGACTTCGTCCACTTCGAGGGGTTCCTCGGGGCGCGCATGAGCCTGCAGTTCACCTGGGCCGGCAGCGACTCGGCTCTCGCCGCGCCGCTCATCCTCGATCTGGCGCGGCTCGCGGAGTTTGCCCAGCGCCGCGGAGAGGGCGGGCTGATGGCCCACACGGCGTGCTTCTTCAAGGCGCCCCTCGCGGGCGGAACGCACGACTTTCATCGCCAGTACGCCGCGCTCGTCGAGTACGCGACGAGCCGCATGGCGCGGCGCTGAGGAGAGCGATGACCATGACGCCCGATCGTTTTCGGGCCGGCATGCACGCCGGCCTCGCCGCGGCGCGCCAGATGTTGGAGCGCTTTCTCGCCCTCTCCTCCGACGCGAGCGTGCAGGACGTCGCGCGGGCCTACGACGCGATCCGGCGCCCGCTCGACGAGTATGGCGAGCGCGTTGGCACGTTCACCTCGCTGCACCCCGATCCGGCGATCCGCGAGACGTGCGAGGCGCTGGAGGTCGAGGTCGAGGCGTTCGAGACCGAGCTGTCGATGAACCGCGCCGTGTACGACCGGCTCGCGGAGGCGGAGAGCGGTGTGGCCCCCGAGCCCGAGAAGCGCTTTCTCGACCACGCTTTGCGGGACTTCCGGCGGGCCGGGGTGGACCGCGACGAGGCGACGCGCGAGCGCGTGCGCGCGCTGCGCGAGGAGTTGGTCGAGATCGGGCAGACCTTCGACCGCAACATCGTTCAGGGCGGACGGACGGTGCGGCTCGCGCGGGGTCACGCGGCGCTGGCGGGGTTGCCGCCGGACTATCTCGCCGCGCACCCCCAGGACGCGGACGGCGCCGTGACCCTCACGACTGATCCGCCGGACGTCTTGCCGTTCATGCAGTACGCGGAGGACGACGCGGCGCGCGCCGAGCTCTTCGCGGCGTTCCAGAACCGCGCGTACCCCGAGAACCTCGAGGTGCTCGACCGCCTGCTGGCGAAGCGCCACGAGCTGGCGCAGCTCTTGGGCTATGCCTCGTGGGCCGAGTACGACACCGAGACGCGCATGGTGAAGCGGCCCGAGCGCGCTCGCGAGTTCATCGAACGCGTGCTGATGCTCGCGCGTCCGCAGGCGCACGCGGTGTGCGCCGAGCTGCTCGAGGAGAAGTGCAAGAGGCACCCGGAGGCGACGTTCGTCGAGGAGAGCGAGGCGCGCCACCTACGCGAGCGCGTCGTCCGGCAGCGCTACGGCTTCGACTCGCTGTCCGTGCGGCCCTACTTCGCGTACGAGAACGTGAAGCGCGGGATCATGGAGACGAGCTCGCGGCTGTACGGTGTCATGTTCGAGAAGAACGAGAGCATCGAGGTCTGGCACGAGTCCGTCGAATGCTGGGACATCCTCGACTCGGGGCGCGTTGTCGCGCGCTTCTACCTCGACATGTTCCCGCGCGAAGGCAAGTTCAAGCACGCCGCGATGTTCTCGCTGCGGCACGGCATCGAGGGCGAAGTGCTTCCGGAAGCAGCGCTGGGGTGCAACTTCGCGCGCCCGACCGCGGACGACCCAGCACTCCTGCTGCACGATCAGGTCACGACGTTCTTCCACGAGTTCGGGCACCTCTTGCACCACTTGTTCGCGGGGAGGCAGGACTACATGCGCTTCTCCGGCATCTCGGATTCGACCGAGTGGGACTTCGTCGAAGTCCCGAGTCAGATGTACGAGGAGTGGGCGTGGGACAGCGGCGTGCTCGCGACCTTCGCGACGCACCACGAAACCGGCGAGCCGATCCCGGACGAGCTCGTGCGCACGATGCGCGGAGCCGACGAGTACGGCAAGGGCCTGTTCGTCACGCGCCAGATGTCGATGGCGATGTTCTCGCTCTCGCTGTACGAGAGCGATCCGAGCGGGCTCGACACCAACGCCCACTGGGGCGAGCTGTGCCGGACCCTCAGCCCGCTCGTGCACCGCGAGGAGCACCATTTCCCGGCCGCGTTCGGACACCTGCACGGGTACGCGGCCGCGTACTACACCTACATGTGGTCGCTCGTCATCGCCAAGGACCTCTTCTCGGCCTTCCAGGACGATCTGATGGACAGCGCCACCGCACAGGCCTATCGGGCTGCCGTCCTGGCGCCCGGAGGCTCCCGGGACGCCGCTGACCTCGTCGAGCAGTTCCTCGGCCGGCCGTACTCGTTCGATGCCTGGGAGGCGTGGCTAAGGTCCTGAACGGCAAGGATTTGCGGGCGGTTGCGGGTATTCGCTCGCAGGCGAACTCGCAGTTCGGGAAATAAACGCGTAATCGAAGCGTTCTCCTGAGCGGGCCAATAGGGCGCGCCCCCCCGGCGTTCCCCCCGTGGAGCTCTCAGCGTGAAATCCTCAATCTCCAACTCCCTGCCGCGTCTCCTCGGCCTCGTCGGGCTCGTCCTCAGCGGAACGGCCGTGACCGTTGCCGAGTACGTCGACAGCGCCTACCAGACCGAGCTGCCGCGCACGCGGGTTTGCATTCCGTCGCACGCACACGGCGACGCTCCGGACGCGGCCTGCATACGCACGCGGCAGCCGGACTGCCCCTGCGCGCGCGCGACCTCGTAGCGGAACCCCGGCGCGCCATCCTAGTGGTGTGATTCACTCTTGTGCGGCATTTTGGTCGGCCCGTACCCGCCCGCTGCTGCGTTGCGCCTCCTCCGAGACTTGCAGCGAAGTCGCGTCGTCGCTGCGCCTTGCAGCGA
>JAAELL010000395.1 GCA_024226735.1 bacterium
AGTCCGCCGTGCCCGCACCATTGCGCCGATCGCGTCCTCGGCGGGGCGCAGAGACCCCGACTGCGGGGCGACCGACGCAAGGGCACGAGCACGACGAACTTGGACGACTCTGGCGCAAAGCTGATGAATAGTCCGGGCTAGCCGTCCCCCGGTGACAGCGCTTCCAAGTTCATGGCTCGCTCCGCCGCCAGGCCCAGCGCCGCGATGTCGCCAAGGAGCGTGTGTAGCAGCTGGCCCCAGTTGGCCAGGGCGGTCTGCGCGACCTCCACGTGCGGGCTGAGGTGACGCGGGTCCGCGGGAAGCTCAGGAGCCAGATAGTCCGACAGGGCGATGTCGCCGCGCGTGTGATCGAAGGGGTAGGCGATCCCGCTGGCCGCTGTGCGCAACGCATCGAGTCGGGAGTGCAGGTCGCGCGCCTGAGACGCGAGGACGCGGTCCACCGCATCGGCGTCCTGTTCGCTCAGTTGCGAAGCGATGACCCCGACGACGTCGACGCGGCGGCCGAGCTCGAACATCTCGTGTGCGACCTCGGCCACCGAAGCGAACGTTCGGATCGCGACCTGAGAGCGATCCGAGAGCTCCTCGACGTCCTCGACACGCTGGCGCACTTCGGGCACGCACACGAGATCGGCAGTCAGATTGATGCGCCTGCGCAGGAGCTCGGCGTAGGCCTCGAGCGGTTCGCGCGCCTTCTCGATCTCCGCGATCGTGTTGGTGGCCTTCAGGCTCGCTCCGCCCTTGGATACGTTGGCGTAGCGCGCGTCGCGCACCTCGAGACGGCGGATCAGCAACTCCTTCGCGGCTGTTGCGTGACAGAGGCGGGCCTCGAGCTTTTGCTCCCGCTCGGCATCGAAGCCCACGACGGCGTGCGCGCACTCGCGGCGAACGTTCGTGAGCACCGCGAGAGTGCGTTTGGGGCTCTTCGGGGCCTCGGGTTCGCGCGGTTCGAGGCTGAGTGTCTTCGGGCCGATCGCGATGCCGAGGAAGTACTCGTGGATGTCCCGCGCGGCCCGGACCCGGTCCTTGCCCTCAGAGTGCACGTCGGCCGACGGCACGACTTGCGCGGAATCCAGCGCGTCGCCCAACGCGGTGCGGTAATGGCGCTCGGTCAGCTCCTGGCACAAGGCCGGGTAGGACTCGAACAGCACCGACGCCGGCCCGTCGACCGCGAAGGCGCCCGCCTGGTCGAGCTCCTCGGCGCACGCGACGCGTTCGCCTGTGGGCGGGTGGGTCGCGTACATATCGGCGGTCGTCTCCATCGCGTGCGCGACGATCTTCCTCCGCGTCTCTGCATTGATTTGTCCGAGCCCGTTGCGCACGAGGAGCGGGTAGTCGTCCGCGACGCGTCCCTCGCGGAACGCCTGATCGTTGACGCCTCCGGCCCACTGCGAGGCGGCGTCGATCAAGGGCAGGGCGCGCATCGAGCGCGCGAAGGACGCCGAGCCGCACAGTCGAACCGCGTTCCGGTCCGCGTCGAACTCCATCTGCCGCGACATGAGCGAGCTCGCCGCGGAGGCGACCTTCATCAAGAGGTACAGGATGCGCCGCGACAGCCACACGCATGCTCGCGCGACATTCAAGACGAGGATCGCCGGCCACCAGTTCCCCCTCGCCCAGCGCTCGAGCCGCAGGTCCCACGCGTCGCGCGCGAAGACGACGCGCGCGAACCAGTGGTTGATGGTCTGCGTCAGGTAGTAGAAGCGCATGCCCGTGCCCTGCGAGAGGTGCCCGAACTCGTGCGCCAGGACGGCGGTCAACTCGCGCAGCCGCAGGCCCGACACGAGCGGGAGCCCGATCGTCAGCGCGAGCTTGCCGTCGACCAAATTGCGCAGGCCCGTCGCGAACGATGCGGACGCGTTGACCTGGAGGTCGACGTCGATGCGTCTCGGCATGGGCGCGTCGAGTCGTTCGCTCAGCTCGCGGATGAACTGGAACAGGAACGGCTCGCTCGCGGGGTCGAGCGAATAGGGCTCGGCGCGCTTGGCCGGCCGCGCCAGCAGCGGCTTCAGGAGGAAGAAGAACAGCACGCCACCGATCACGAGTGGGCCGAAGCGGCCCAGCACGTATGCGCGGGAGCTCTCTACGTCGGCGAACAGCTCGGCTCCGTGCGTGGCGTACCAGTAGACGCCCCAGCCCGCGCCCGCAACGATCGCGACGTACACGAGCGGCAGGGCGACCATGAGCACCGACACGAGCATCAGGCTCACGCGGTACATCGCTGGGGTTTCGCGGCGTTCAACCGGGCGCTTGAGCGCGATGAGCGCTTCCTTGCGCACGTCGCTGCGTTTGCGCGTTTGGGATCCCGACAAGGTTTCTCTCCTCCCTCGGGATCATCCTAGTGTCGCCGACCCGAAACAAGTGAGCACTTCGACGATCCTCGCTGGACCGTCGAAGTCGCTCGGGTCCTTCATTCGAACAACACGCGGAACCCGTCCGTGAAGTTCGAGGTCGGCCCGGTGATGAGGACGTCCCGGTGCCAGCCTTGGAAGTTCCAGCTCTCGCCGGCGACGACCGCCACGGGCGGAGTCAGGGGGATCGCCGTCAGATCGATCGTCGTGCTGAACGTGCCCGTTGGGCCACTGTTCTCGACTTGCTGCGAGAAGCGGCCGATCGTTCCACTCAGGCACAGAATGCCCGCCGCGCCCGGAGGGAAGGGCACGTTGCCCTCGGTCTGGCTGACGAGGAAGTAGCCGAAGACGTCGGGCGGAAGATCGAACGCGGTCAGGACGATGTCGTTGTCGGTCGCCGTGCGGCTGCCGCTCACCAGGATCGCGCCCGAGAGCCCGGTCGAGTTCGGAACCGCGGGCGAGCAGAAGCGCACGCCGAACGGGATCGGCGGCACGTCGGGCAGAGCGTCCTGCTCGAAGCGGATCTCGTCGAGGCCGAGGCGTCCGCTCGGGCTGCCCCAGCTCGGACCGAACAGGAACTCGACCTCGGCGATGTGCTCGAGGTCGAGCCCCGTGCCACCGGGGAGCGTGGACGCCGTCGAATGCTGGAAGTCCGCGACGCGCAGGCGGATCACCTCCCACTCGTTGGCCCAGCCCGGTCCGCCGCCACCGCAGCCGGTGCGCTGATAGGGCTCCTCGACTCCGCCCCCGTAGGCGCCGATGGCGATCTCACTCGTCACGCCGGACTCGTCGCGCAGCCGGACGCTGAAGTCGACGTCGCCACTCGCGGCGGTCGTCAGGGGGTGGCGTGTGATCTGGCAGGCGCGGAACGACAGATAGTCGAAGCCCCTCACGTCGCGGTGGATCGCGGGGACCGTGAGCGCGAGCGAGCGATTGACCCCGTCGAAGCCGAACACGGTGCCGCGCGCGTCGTCTTGGCTCGACACGGCCTGCATCATCCCGTTCACACCGTCGAGGGTGGAGCCGAAGTTGCTCGTGTCGCGCAGGCGCGCTTCGAAGATGCCTGCGAGGTCCGTCGCGACCGCGCCTCCGGAGCTCGACTCTTGCACGCTGGGGTTCGATTGGTAGTCGTCGAGCACGAACACACCCGCGTCGTTGGGCCGGCGGTAGTTGACGCTGACGACGGCGCACGCCGTCGTCGGCGCGCCGATCGGGCGGAAGCTCTCCCACTGCCGCCAGAGGAAGTCCCGCGCCGGCACGTTGCCGTGGACGTAGTGGTGGAGCAGCGGCAGGACCTGGCCGCGCATGATCGTGTGCGTGTTGGCGCGTCCGATGAGGCACGGCCCGCTCGCGACCGAGCTGCCGCCGCCGTCGTGGAAGTCGCCGTGTCCGGTCCCTTGCAGCGAGATCATCTGCCGGAAGCCCGTCGCGCGCTCGTGGAGAGGCAAGACGTGGGCCGAGGCGGAGCTCGTGCTGCACATGATCAGGTCGGCGTCGGCGCCACCGGCCCAGAGGTGATAGTTCTCGTCGTGTGGGTTCGTCGCGGCGGCAGGCAGGAAGGTCGTCGGCGCGATGCTCGAGATCAGCACGATGTCGTCGACGGTGTAGTTGCTTGGCGTGAAGCTTCCATCCCACAACCGCTGGTAGGCGCGTACGACTCCTTCTCCGCCGCGGCTGTGTCCGATCCACGTGATGCGCGTCGTGTCGATGTGTCCATCGAGCGCGCCCCCGGCGATGCCGCTCAGGTTGCCGAGGAAGTAGTCGGTATTGGTGAGGGTCGTCGTCGCGGACGTCTCGATCCCCGGCACCGTGTTGTTCGAGTGGCTCATGACGACGTAGCCGTACGAAGCCAAGTGAAAGCCGAGATGGTCGTACCAGCGGTAGTTGTGGCCGTTGCCGTGGCTGACGACCACGAGCGGGAGCTGTCCGAGCGGGGCGACGTCCGTCGGGTAGTAGAGGTCCTGCTGGAGGAAGCTCCCCCCGCTGTAGATCGTCTCGGTCACGGCGAGCGGTCCGGGTTGGGTCACGTCGTGGACGACGTAGAAGCCGGCTTCCGACGTGCCGCCGTCGACCCAGTCGTCCGCGTCGAGCTGCCCGTCGCGATCGACGTCGATGACGATGTCGAAGCCGACACCCAGCTCCGTGCCGGCGCTACCGGACAGGCCTTGGGTCGCGAGCGAAAAGCGGTTCGTCTCGATCGAGCTCGTCGAGAACGTGAGCGTCAGCGGTCCGCCGATCTCGTCGACGAGCACCGGGTCGTTGATGTAGCCGTCTTCGTCCTTGTGGGCGGCGACGTAGACGTCAGCCGTGACGCCTGCGAGTTGCGCGATCTGGAGCGGATCGAAGGCGAGCTCGACCTGCGAGCCCTCGTTGAACGCGGCGACGTACTCGACGTGCGGATAGGTTGCGAGCGCGTTGCCCGCGAGCTGGGTCCGCTCGAAGAACGTCGAGCCGGAGGCAGCGGCACTCGTCGTACGTCGCGGAGGTGCCGACTGCAGAGTCCCGCGCAGCGGCACGCGCGGCGCGCGCAGCTGACTCGTCAGGTCCGCCTCGCGCGGAGAGTGAGTGTCGATCAGGTCGGCCGCGCGCAGCTCGAGGTCTTCGAAGCTCGGCACGACGAGCGCTGCGCCACCGGCATCGAGAGCGCGCCGGACCACGTCCGACGCGGGCGCCGCGACGCCGCGCGTGAGCGCGTCAGCGAGCTCGCGCGCCGCATCGGTGGCGTCGATGCGCTCGGGCAGCTCGGGCGCCCCGAAGAAGAACGGTGTGCGCTCGAGGTCGACGTCGGCCCCGGACTCCGGGACGATGCCGACCAGGCGTACGCGACCCGTACCCGCGTCACCCTCGAGCTGGCCGTGGTTCAAACGCGCGACCGTCTGGGCGCCGGCGAACAGCACCGCCTGCTCGGTCTGCGTGACGCGGGCGAGCGTTGCGGGGACTTCGAGGACGACGAGGTAGCCCGCGCGATACACCGGTCGCTCGGCGCGCCAGAGGTGGGTGTGATCGCGGTCGAGCTCGAACGGTTGGGCGAGCAGGAGCTCGACATCGCCGGACGTCTGGGAGCGAGCGGCGGGTGCCGTCACGGCGGTTGCCAGAAGGATGGGTGCCAGGAGGCTCAGGCGTTGCATGGAGAGATTCTCGAGTGGAAGGTTGGGAGAGACCTGATCCTAACGGCGCATTGGGCTCGCGCGGGCACGCGTCGTGTACGAGATCATGCCACTAGTCCTCGATCCCGCTCAGCAGCGGATGGTTGACGCCCGGCACGAACTCGACGTCCAGGCGACCGTCATCGACCTCCACCCGGATCGTCTTTTGAACTGGCTTCCCGAACCCGGCCTGCGCGAACAGGTCGAGCTCCTCGCCGA
>JAAELL010000396.1 GCA_024226735.1 bacterium
AGACCGCAGCGTAGGCCCTCCCCGCGGCGGTTGACCCCCGCGACGCACGACTTCGCCCCCTACGCGCAAGACCCCCCCCCCCCGACGCTCGGCGCGCGCCGAGCGGTCGCCCGCGTCCTCCTCTGGCTCCGCGGCAGCCTCGGGGACGATGGGTCGGAGGTTTTCGATGTCGATCTCTCGAGATTCCTCCGCTTTGCTCGTATTCGTGCAACGCCAGTGGCTCTCGTTTGTGCAGGGGGTGCAAGCCATGGCAGCAAGAACCGATGACCGTCTGGCCGAAGGGCTCCTCCAGAACGCGCGCTGCACGCGCGAGCTGGCCCTGACGCTGGTCGGCGACCCCTGGGTTGCGGAAGATCTGGTCCAGGACACCTGGGTCGCGGCCCTCGCTCATCGGCCGGCCGCGGACCGTTCGCTGCGCCCCTGGCTGGCGACGGTGCTACGCAACTTCGCCAGGAGCGAGCAGCGCAGGGCCGCCACGCGCCCAGCGGTGGAGGAGTTCGAAATCGGGATCGCGGAGGCGGGCAAGTACCAGCTCGTGCTGATGTGCTTCGGCGATGGAGAAGGATGGCTAGTCTTGGACGAGATCCAGGTCGGCCCCGACCTTCAACCGTGGAGCTTGCAGCTGGCCACGGGGTCGCTGGAGATCGAGGGGGTCGATCCCGAAGCGTTCGACGTCGACATCCCCCCGTTCGCATTCCTGTGGGACGGCCCTGGCGATCTGCACTTCGTCAGCCTGCCGATGCCGACGTCCGCCGGTTGCACCCTGAAGACGGTCCCCGCCGGGAAGGGGGCGCTGGTCCGCCCCAGCATGGGGACTATCCTGGACCCGAGCGCGTGGGAGGTCGCCCTCGACGTAGAGATCCCCCGCGGCGAGACCGTCCGGGTGAAGTCACCTTGAGACGAGCCCTGCGGGCGTCCCTCCCGAGCACCAGCAGGCCGCGTCGAAAAGCTCCGAGCAGTCGCGCGGATCCTCGTGGTCGCCATGCGCGCGCTCGACATGGACCTGGGTCAACGCCGCATCGCAGGGCGAGCTTGCGGCGCGGATCGACCGACCCTCCCTGTGTGGAGACGCCCGTACGCGCGAATGAGTATGGAGGTTTGTGCCGTGCTCGTGGCGCGCGCCCGCCAAACTCTCTTCGCCGGCGCGAGGTCGTCCGCCGCTCTGCTCATGTCGAACCGCACGGGCTCATGCAGCTCAGTGGCTCTCGCGCGGGACCGCCGCCCCCCGGCAGCCGACGAGGAAGTCGAGGTCGGCACCCAGGTCTGCCTGTTGCACGTGTTCGACGTAGAGACCTTGGTAGCCGCCGGTCATGCCTGTCGCCGGCGCGGTCCACTCCTGCGCGCGGCGCGCCAGCTCCTCCTCGGGGACGTCCAGGTGCAGGCGCCCCTCGGCCACGTCGAGCTCAATCCGGTCGCCCTCGCGCACCAACGCCAGCGGCCCGCCCGCCGCCGCCTCGGGGGCCACGTGCAGGACGACGGTCCCGTACGCGGTGCCGCTCATGCGCGCGTCGGAGATGCGCACCATGTCGCGCACCCCCTTGGCCAGGACCTTTGGGGGCAGCCCCATGTTTCCGACCTCGGCCATGCCGGGATAGCCCTTCGGACCACAGTTCTTGAGCACGAGCACACAGGTCTCGTCGATTTCGAGATCCGGGTCACCGATGCGTGTGTGGTAGTCCTCGATCGACTCGAAGACCACCGCGCGGCCGGCATGGCACATGAGCTCGGCGGTCGCTGCCGAGGGCTTGAGCACCGCGCCACGTGGCGCGAGGTTGCCGCGCAGGACGACCAGCCCGCCTTCGGCGTGGAGGGGTTCGGCGAAGGGCCGTACCACTTTGCGGTCGTGCACCGGGGCCCTGCGACAGTTCTCCCAGAGCGTGCGTCCGTTGACGGTTGGAGCGTCGCGCTCGAGCAAGCCGTGCTCGCCCAGCTCACGCAGGACCGCAGGCAGACCACCGGCGTAATAGAGGTCCTCCATCAGGAAGCGCCCCGCCGGCATCAGATCCACCAGCGTTGGCACGCCGCGTCCCCAGCGCTCCCAATCGTCGAGGTCGTGGCGGATCCCCACCCGGCCTGCGAGGGCGAGCAGGTGCAGCACCGCATTGGTCGAGCCGCCGATCGCGCCGACGGTTCGGACGGCGTTCTGGAAGGCCGCGCGCACGAGGATCGCCGAGGGACGCAGGTCCTCGCGCACCATCTCCACGATGCGCCTTCCGGACTGGTGCGCGAGCACGTTGCGGCGCGAGTCGACTGCAGGAATAGCCGCGTTGCCAGGCAGTGTGATGCCAAGCGCCTCGGACACGCAGGCCATAGTGGAGGCTGTGCCCATGGTCATGCAGTGGCCGGCCGAACGGGACATGCCCGCCTCGGCATCGAGGAACTCGTCCAGCTTCATGCGCCCTGCACGCACCTCCTCGCTGAACTCCCAGACGCACGTGCCCGAGCCGATGTCCTGCCCACGGAATTTGCCGTTCAGCATCGGCCCGCCGGAGACCAAGAGCGAGGGCAGGTCACAGCTGGCCGCGCCCATGAGCAACGCGGGGGTGGTCTTGTCGCAGCCGGCCAACAGCACAACTCCGTCGATCGGGTTGCCGCGGATCGACTCCTCGACGTCCATGCTCGCCAGATTGCGGAAGAGCATGGCGGTTGGGCGCAGGTTCGTCTCACCCAGGGAGAAGACCGGGAACTCGAGTGGCAAGCCGCCGGCTTCCCAAACGCCGCGCTTGACGTATTCCGCCAACCGGCCGAAGTGCGCGTTGCAAGGCGTCAGCTCCGAGAACGTGTTGCAGATCCCGATTACGGGGCGACCGTCGAAGACGTGGGAGGGCAGACCTTGGTTGCGCATCCAGCTGCGATGAATGAAGCCATCCCGGTCGGCGCCGCCGAACCAGGCCTGTGAGCGCAGCTTCCGTTCCTCAGTCATCTGAACCTTCACTTGGGCGCGGCAGGCGCGCGAAGACGGGCGTCGGAAGCCCACGCAGGCCGGGACGCACCGCGAACAGTCCGCCCGCCAGGGGTTGAGCGGAGGCTTGGGTCTCGTCGAGACCCATGGAAGCCGTCGTCACGAAAAGAGTGTCGAGCTCCGTGTCGCCGAAGGTGCAGCTCGTGACGCGCGCCACGGGCAGCTCGATCGAACGCTCCTCGCGCCCATCGGGGGTAAAGCGCACAACGCACCAGCCGTCCCACAGCGCGCACCACACCCCGCCCTCGGCGTCCACCGTCAGGCCGTCGGGATAGCCGCGCTCGATCTCGGCGAACGTTCGTCGGTTCGCGAGCGCGCCGGTAACGGGGTCGCAGTCGAAGGCCAGGATGCGCCGGGCGGCGCTGTCGTTGTGATAGAGGGTGCGCCCGTCGGGCGAGAAGGCCGGTCCGTTGGTAACGACGTAGCCCTCGTCCACCCGAATGACGCTGAGGTCGCGGTCGAGGCGGTACAGACAGCCCGAGGGTTCGCGTTCGGCGTCGTCCATGCTCCCGGCCCAGAAGCGCCCGGTCGCGTCGACCTTGCCGTCGTTGAAACGGTTGCCGGGCCTGTCGGCCTCGGGATCGGCGATGGGCTCGAAGTGCCCACCGTCGAGATCGAGAAAGGCGAAGCCCGTGCGCAGAGCGGCCACCAGCCGACCGCCCTCAGCCAGTCCGATGCAGCCGATCTCGGACGGCATGGGGAACTCGTCGCGCCGTCCGTCGGCCACGCGGTAGCGCAGGACCCTCGGGCGCTTGATGTCGACCCAGTACACGACACCTTCGGCGGCGCACCACACGGGCCCCTCGCCGAGTAGCGCGCCCGCGGGCCACAAGCACCTCGGCACGTTCAAATCCCGAGCGCCGCCGCGGCCTTGTCCTGGTCTGCTGCGCGCACGTAGATCACGTACCCGTACCCGCCGCGCCCGTCGGATACGCCGCTCGAGGCGTACACCTGGACTCCCGCACGCTGCAGCTCGACGTGCACTTTGGCCAGAGCGCCCATCTCATCGTCCCCTTGGACGATGAGTGCCCCGTGCGGTCCGTCGAGGTGAATGCCTGCGTGCCGGCTGAAGCTCTCCAGCTTGCCGTTGTCCTCAGGAAAGAGGCTGAGCTGCGTCCGCGTGGGACCGACGGGCACGGCGGAGAAGGCAAGCATGTTCACGCCGAGCTCGCTGAACTGGTTCAGCAGGCTGCAAGCTTCGCTCGGCTCTTCGGGGACAGAGAGGGAGTAGTAGTGGACGCGGCGGATCTTGAAAGCCATGGGCGTGTGCTCGTCCTTCCGAGCCGCAGTTATCGCGAGGCGGCCCCACGGGTCAGGCACGTTCCCGTCCATTTCACCGAACCTGGTGGGTCTCGACAAGTCGGGGATGCGGCGCTGCCGGCGGAAGCGTCACGGCCGGTCTACGACGCCGCCATGGCACGAGGAGCGACGGTCGGCATACCTCCAATGAGGGACGCAACGGTTGCCGGGAGAGGCGTGACTCCATGCTCCGCACCTGACCGAACGGTCGCGCGAGTCAAGGTAGTCGGATGAGAACGTCGAACGCGCAGGCGGCCGAGGCACGGATCGCCTGCAACGTCTTGAACCTACTGTTCGAGCTTGGCCGACCGAACTCGGTCGCGATTGCTCGCTGAACTCGACGAGGAAGCGTCATCCATCCGGACTCATTGGGGCAATACTGCCCACTTCGGGGGCCTTGATCCGCTAGCGAGCCGATCATAGACTTGTCGATCCACGAGTCACCATGATCTCCGGGACGGTCGAATACGCCCTCAGGGCATTGGTCGAGTTCGGCCGCTCGCCGGCCGGCGAGACATTGCTCGGTCGCGAGTTGGCCGAACGCACCGGGATTGCCAAAGACTACCTCGCCAAGATCCTCGGCACCCTGCGCAGCGCCGGGATGCTCTCCGCCTCGCCGGGCATCGGCGGCGGCTACCGCTTGGCGCGGGCGCCGGAGGCCATTGTCCTGATCGAGCTCGTGCGGCTCTTCGACGGCGAGCAGAGCCTGCCGAAGTGCCTGCTGCACCACGAGCGCCCATGCTCCGACGACGATCCGTGCTCGGCCCACGCGCTGTGGGGCGAGGTGCGCGCCCATTATGTCAGCTTCCTCGAAACGACCACGATCGCCGCGATCTCTCAGGTCGCGGGCGAGAAGCACCCCGCGGCTGGCGCAGCACGGGGCGCGCGGCCGGACAAGGAAGAAACCAGGAAGGACCCTCGATGAAGCTCAAGGACGCCTCGCATCATTCGCTCCAACATCTTGCGGCTACGGTACTACTGGCGGCCCCGCTGCTGCTGGGGGGGTGCGCGGAGAACGGGTCGAGCGCCACGACCCCCCGGGTCTCCGGCAGTGCGGATTCGCTGGAGCAGGTCGCGATCGAGCGCGGACTCAACCCGGACGAGGCCAAGGCCGCGCTCGAGACCTACGTCGCGCCAGGCCTATACGACGAGTTCACGATGGTCACCAGCGGTGGGCACTCGGGCTCGATCTACCTGATCGGCATCCCCTCGATGCGGATGATCAAGGAGATCCCGGTCTACGCCCCGAACGCGTGGCAGGGCTGGGCACAGGGGGCCGAGGAGGGCGAGCGGGTCCTCGACGATGGCACCTTCGCGCAAAACCTCAAGGGTCTGCCGCGGCTGACCTGGGGCGACCTGCACCACCCGCAGCTCTCGATGACCGACGGAGACTACGACGGCGAGATGTGCTTCGTGACGGACAAGGCCGCCGGCCGCGTCGCAGTGATCGACCTGCGCGACTTCAAGACCAAGCAGATCGTCAAGATCCCCAACACGGTGACTGACCACAGCGGCTTCCTCACGACGAACTCGCAGTACTTCGTCGTCACCACCTTCCAACCGTCGCCGGGTGGCCCAGGCGAGTACGCGCCCATCGAGGAGTACGCGGAGAAGTACCGCGGCGCGATGACTTTCTTGTGGGTCAACTGGGACACGCGCCGCATCGATCTGGAGCTCTCGTTCCAGCTCGAGCTGCCCCCCTACTGGCAGGACCTCTCGATCCAGGGCAAGGGCGATTACGAGGACCTCGCGTTCTGCAACTCGCTCAACACCGAGCTCTCCACGGGCCGCTCCGCCGAGGGCCTGCCCGCCATGGAGATCGGCGCCTCTCTCAACGAGATGGACTACCTTCACGTGGTCCTGTGGCGCGAGGCCGAAGACCTGGTGCAATCCGGCAGCCCCAAGGTGATCGAGAAGGGCGGCATCAAGGTCATCCCGCTCGAGGTCGTGCAGGAGGAGGAGTTGCTGTTCTTCGTGCCCGAGTCCAAGAGCCCGCACGGCTGCGACATCACGCCCGGAGGGGAGTACGTGATCACGGCTGGCAAGCTCGACCCGCACATCACGGCCTACTCCGTCGAGAAGATCCGCAAAGCGATCGACGACAAGAACTTCGAGAAGCGGGACCCCTACGGGATCCCGGTGCTCGACTACGACGCCTGCCGCGAGGCCTACGTGGAGGTCGGCCTCGGGCCCCTACACACTGTCTTCGACGACAAGGGAAACGCCTACACGAGCCTGTTCCTCGACAGCGCCGTGGCGAAGTTCACCCTCGGCCCGCCCGACGTCCCTGAGGATCGAGCCTGGCAGCTCGTCGACAAGATCAACATCCACTACAACATCGGCCACCTGCAGACCCCCGCCTCCAACACGGTCAGGCCGCGCGGACGCTACCTGGTCGCGCTGAACAAGTGGACCGTGGACCGCCACCCCGGGACGGGGCCGCTGCACCCGCAGAACCTGCAGCTGATCGATATCGCAGGGCCCAAGATGCGGCTGCTCTCGTCCACACCGATCATCGGCGAGCCGCACAACTCGCAGATCATCGAGACCGACCGGATCGCGGGCTGGCGCGTCTATCCGCCCGGCACCGATCCCGCCACGATGTCCGCGTCGCCGCACGCGACTCAGCAGGGCGAGGAGCGCATCGAACGCACGGCCGACGGAGTGCACGCGCACATCGTCGCGATCCGCTCGCACTTCAAGCCCGACACCATCCGCGTTCGGCAGGGCGACCGCGTGATCATCGACATCACGAACGCCGAGAGCGCGGAGGACGCGACCCACGGCTTCGGGTTGGCGGGCTACAACATCACGGCCTCGATCGATCCGGGCGCGACGCAGCGGATCGAGTTCACCGCCTCCGAAGCCGGCGTCTACCCGTTCTACTGCACCGAGTTCTGCTCGGCGCTGCACATGGAGATGACGGGCTGGTTGCTCGTGGAGCCGAGATGAGCCCAGCTGAGGCCGGCACACGGACCGGGTGGCTGTGCGCCTCTCGCGGAGGCGTGGTGCTGTCCCTGTACTCAGCGATCCTGCTGGGCGCCGCGGTGTTGCTTCCGTGGTGGCGGATGGAGAGCCGGGCGCCGCAGTACGGCATGCGCGTATTGTGGGTGAACGTGTCGCCCACCGGGATCGACGGTGACGTCAAGGAGATCGACGGCCTGGGCCACTACGTGGGGATGCAGCCCATGGTCTCGATGGCGAAGCTCGAGCGCGCCGGGGCACCGTTCGCGGTCGGGTTCGTGGTCCTTTGCGCGCTCGCGCTGCCCTTCCTGCAGCCTGGCTGGCGTCGCGGCCTGGCAGCCGGGCTGGTGATCGCGGTGCCCTTCGGGTTTGTGGCGGATCTGTGGTTCTGGCAGCAGTACGCGGTCAAGCACCTCGACCCCACCGCCTCCCTGAACATGATCGCCGACCGCGTCCAGACCCGACTCGTGGGCAAGTACTCCGTGGCGCAGTTCAAAGTGCACGCCACCTTCCAGGCGGGCTTCTGGCTGGTCGTCGTCGCGGCGGCCAACGCACTGGGCTTCCTCTTCTGCGAGCGATCGCGCGAGTGCCGCGCGGGGGCCAAGCAGCGTGCGAGCTCGGGCGCTCTGGGGGCGGCCGCGCTGCTCATGATTCCGCCGATCCCAATCGAGTCCCTGCACGTGGGCCCCGAATCACAGTACGCGACCGTTGGCGCGGCGGTCGCCGTGGCCGCGGCGGGTGACGAGATCGTCGTCCACGCCGGCACCTATCGCGAACTGGTGGTGCTCGACCGACCGCTCGTGCTGCGCGGCGAAGAGGGCGCCGTGATCGACGGCAGCGGGGAGGGGACCGTGGTGCTGGTCCGCGCGGGCCCCTCGACCGTGGCCGGATTGACGATCCGCGGAAGCGGCGCGAGCCTGCTCGGAGAGGACTCCGGGGTGAAGCTCCTCGACACCTCGGACTGCACCGTCGAGGACAACCGCATCGAGGACACGCTGTTCGGGATCCTCGCGCGTAGCAGCCCCAGATCCAGGCTGATCGGCAACCACGTGACCGGCAAGGAGCTGCCCATCCCGCGCCAGGGCGACGGGATCCGGCTGCAGAACGCCGCCGACTCCGTCGTGGAGGACAACGTGGTCGAGCGCAGCCGCGACCTCGCGATCTGGCAGTCCCACGGTTGCGTCACGCGGCGCAACGTCGTGCGCGGCGGACGCTACGGCCTGCACTACATGTACTCGGACGACAACTTGTTCGAGGACAACCTGTTCGAGGGCAACCAGACCGGCGGTGCGATCATGTACAGCCGCCGCGTCACGCTGCGCCGCAACCGCTTCAAGGGCTCGCGGGGTCCCAGCGCCTACGGCCTCTTGATCAAGGTAGGCGACGACGTCCTGGCCGAGTGCAACTGGTTCGTGGACAACTCGAGCGGGATCTTCCTGGAGGACACGCCGAGCTCGCTGCGCTGTGCGTGCACGTTTCGCAAGAACGTGATAGCCGGGAACGACACCGGGATCACGGTCCAGCCTTCCGTCAGCCGGGTGCTCTTCACGGAGAACGTGATCGTTTCCAACCGGCGGCCGGTCCAGGCGCTCGGCCGCACGCGCTCGGAGCTGAACGTCTGGAGCGCGGCGGGTCGCGGGAACTACTGGGATGACTACGTGGGCTTCGACGCCGACGGCGACGGAGTGGGCGACACGCCCTATCGGCTCGAAGCCTTCTTCGAGGACCTCACGGACCGCTGGCCGGCGGTCGGCTTGCTGCGCATGGGGCCGGCGTCCGAAGCCCTCGAGACCGCCGCGCGGGCCTTCCCGATCGTGCAACCCAGGCCCGTGCTGACGGACGAGCACCCGCTCGTGCGGCCGCCGTCGGGCCTGGCGCCCGAGCTGGCGACGCGCCGCCAGCCAGGCCTGGTGGCGGCGGGCCTGTTGGTCGCGCTGTCATCGCTGTTCATCCTGCTGCGGTCGCGCAGCGCCTTTGGAGGTGCGTCGTGATCCGCATCCGCGGACTGACGGTGACGCTGGGCGGGCGCAGCGTGCTGCAGAATCTCGACCTGGACCTGGGCACGGGTGAGTCCTCGGCGCTGGTCGGACCGAATGGGGCCGGCAAGACGACGGTGCTGCGTTGTCTCGTCGGACTGCTGCGCTACGAGGGATCGATCTCCGTGGGCGGGATCGACACCAGGCGCGATCCCGTCGGCGCCAAGCGCCTGCTCGGATACATGCCACAGGTGCCGGCCTTCTGCGAGGAGACGGCGCGTGGCGCGCTCACCTTTGTGGCCCGGCTGCGCGGCGTGTCGTTGCACGAGGTGCCCGAGCTGCTCGAGCTGGTCGGCCTGTCGGCTCACGCGCACCGGCGCGTGGACGCCTTTTCGATGGGCATGAAGCAGCGCCTGTCCCTGGCCGCGGCGCTGCTCGGCAGGCCCCCGGTGCTGGTGCTCGACGAGCCCACCGCGAGTCTGGACCTGCGCGGGCAGCGGGAGCTCGTGCAGTTGCTCGGCGAGCTTGCAGAGGACGGCCTCACGCTACTGCTCTCCTCGCATCGGTCCGAGGAGATCGCCGCGCTGGCGAGCAGGATCGTGGTGTTGGACGAGGGTTGCGTGGTGGCGGCGGGCCCGGTGGAGGAGGTGTCCGCCTCGATCTGGGGCCCGCAAGGTGTCCGCGGGCCGCGCGGGCTGGAGGAGGAAATCGCGTGAGAGTGCGCATCCTCTGCCTACTCTCGGCGCGCGAGGTGCGCGTCTCGGTGCGCAGCCGCTGGACCCTGGTCGGCGCCGCCTCCTTCACCGTGCTGGCGGTCGCGGTTGCGCAGCTCGGGATGGCCGGAGCGGAGCGCTGGGGCATCGCGACTCTGGATCGCACATCCGCCGCGCTGCTCAACCTGGTGTTGCTCTTCGTGCCGCTACTGACCCTGCCCCTGGGAGCCTCGAGCTTCTGCGGCGAGGCGGAGGATGGAACGCTACCCTATCTCGTGGCCCAGCCGGTCACGCGCGGCGAGGTGTTCGCCGGCAAGCTCGTGGGGCTGCTCTCGGCCATGTCGCTCTCGCTGCTGATCGGTTTCGGGGCTGCCGCTGCGGTGCTCGGGATCCAGGGCGGGGTGTCGGTGGGAGCCTTCGCCGCCCTGGCCGGCGGCGCCTGGCTGCTCGGCGTGGTGACGACGACGCTGGGCGTGCTCCTGTCTACCGCCGCCCGGAGCAGGGCACGTGCCCTGGCCGCGGCGGTCGGCGCCTGGCTCGTGCTGGTGTTCCTGTGCGACTTCGGCGTGTTGGCCCTCGCGGCCTCCCAGACGTTAGGTCCTGGCGCGCTGTTCGGCATCTCGTTGGCCAACCCGCTGCAGGCCACGAAGACCCTGAGCGCGCTGGCGATCAGCGAGCGGCTGGAGATCCTGGGCCCCGTGGGCGTGCACGCCGTGCGCGAGCTGGGGCGGCCCGCCCTGGCCGCACTGCTGTGCGGAACGCTGGCGGCCTGGACGCTGCTCTCCAGCAGCGCCGCGTTTCTGCTCTTCAGGCGGGAGAACCTGGCATGAGTCGTTTCGCCAAGGCATTCGCGCTCTGCGCCGGGCTAGTCGCGCTCGGCGGCAGTTGCGGCGATGCACCGGTCTGGCCGCCCTCACCCTCCACGCTGCTGCCCGGGCAGGAGTCCTGCGCAGGCTGCCGCATGTTCGTGAGCGACCCGCGCTTTGCGGCGCAGCGGCATGCGCGCGACGGCTCGCTCGAGTGGTTCGACGACGTGGGCTGCCTGGTGGAGAAGCACGGCCCGGACGTCAGCGATCCCGAAGGCGTTTTCGTGCACGCGTTCGAGGGCGCAGACTGGCTGCGCGCCGACAGCGGCCACGTCGTGCGCACGGCCGACATCGACTCACCCATGGGCCACGGCTGGTGCGCCTACGCCACGCTCGAGCAAGCGCGGGCCGCTGCCGCCCGCCACGCGGACGCCGAGCTGCTCCCGATCACCGATCTCCTGCGCGGGGGCGCCGCGGGATCGCACCCGCGGTCACCCGACCGAAACCCTGAAACTCCAAAGAGGAACTGACATGTCCCATCGAAGCCCAGTGCGCACAGATCGCAAGGTGTCGGTCCTCGTCTTGATCGCCGTGGGGGCGCTGCTCTCCGGGTGCGGGCGCACTACGACGGCGCCGGCGGAGGACGAGGCTGGAGACGACGCGGCCGCGATCGAACCGGAGCCCGCGACGCTCTCGTTCGGGGAGCGCCGTGCGCGGCGCGAGCACGGCCGGCAGCTCTACGTCGCTGAGTGCTCGGGATGTCACGGCGAGCGCGGTCTGGGCGACGGGCCGGCCGCCGAGGCGATCGACCCGAAGCCGCGCAACCTCGTGCGCGAGCCCTTCAAGTTCCGCAGCACGGCGAGCCGCAAGCCACCCGTCCACGCGGACATCGTCGAGACGATCTCGCGCGGCATGCCCGGCAGCGCGATGCCGGCCTTTGAGTTCCTGACCGAGGAGGAGCGCGGTCTGCTCGCGGAGCACGTCATGTACCTCGCCCGGATCGACACGGCCCCCGTGTCGGAGCTGATGCCGATCGGAGCCGAGACGCCCGCAACGAACGACTCGGTCGAGCGCGGGCACGCGGTCTACAAGCGGCTCGAGTGCCATATGTGCCACGGCGAGGATGGCCACGGGGATGGGCCGTCCGCCCCGACCTTGAAGGACGAGCAGGGCAGGAAGATCGAGGCGCGCGACTTCAGGCTGGGTCTGTTCCGCAGGGGCCGTACGGCGGCCGAGCTCTACCGGACGTTCGAGACCGGCATCGACGGCACATCGATGCCGTCGTACTCGGGGAACTACACGAACGCGGAGGCGTGGGACCTGGCGCGGTACATCCTGTCGCTGCCCACCGCCCCGGCCGCACCGCCCACGGACGCGGTCGCCCACGGCCGGCAGATCGTGGAGGAAAAGCAATGCTTCGCCTGCCACGTGATCGAGGGCCGCGGTGGCGTGGTGGGGCCGAGCCTCGACGTGTCCGCCAAGAAGCTGCGCTTCGATTGGATCAAGACGTTCCTCGAGGACCCGCGCGCCGCCGGCGCGATCTACCCCTTCAGGCCCTACCGCATGCCAGACCTCGGGCTCGAGGCCGATGAGATCGAGGCCGTGTTGGCGCTCCTGGCCGAAGTCGCGGGCCGCGAGTACCCAGAGGCGCCCGAGCCGGTGCCCGCGATCGACCCGGACGTGGCGGCGGCGGGCACGCTCTTCTACGTGATCAAGTGCGCCGAGTGCCACAACCTGGGCTCCGTGATCCCGACGCCGCTGGCCAAGCAGCAGGGCCCGGACCTGATCAACGTGAGTCAGAGGCTGCGTTTCGACTGGATCGCCGATTGGGTCGCGAACCCGCTCTCGGTCTACCCCGGGACCGCCATGGTGGACACCAACCTCACCGACGAGGAGATCGAGGGCGTGCGCGCCTTCTTGTGGAAGACGAGCACGGAGGCCGCGTCGCATTGAGGCCCCGGTGGGCCATCAGGTGGTCGGCTCGAGGCCGCGCTGCATGCGGGCGGAAGCGCGCCTCACTGCAGCAGCCGGTCGAGCTCGCGCTCGACAACGGCCTCCAGCGGCGGGACGGTCGTCTCTGAGAGGATACGCTGCACCTCCTCGTGGGCCTGCTCGGCGGCGCTCTTGCCGCCGGCCGCCAGCCAACTGCTCTCCGCCTGACGCTCGATCGTCGACCCCGGGTAGTGGAGTTCCTCGCGGTACCAGCGCAAGGTGTGCTCGACCGTTAGGAAGCTCCCTTCTTTCAGCCCTTCCTCGATCGTGTCGAGGGCAAAGACCTCGTCGTGGCGTTCCACGCCGCGCACCGCCCGCAAGGCCATCGCGCAGCCCTCGTGGTCGAGCACGAGCTTCTCGAGGCTCTGGCAGCTCACGAACTCGAGCATGCCTGGGCCCGACACCACGTTGACGCCGGCCAGCGCCGCATGCAGCGCACCCAGGCCGCTCTCGAGACCGGCCTGGTAGTCGAGCGTCTTGGAGTCGGACAATCCCAAGTAGCCGTGAGTGGGTAGCGCCAGGTGCTTGCCGACCTGCGCGCAGGCCGAGTTGATCATCATCGACTCGATCGCCCCCGGGGGTGTCGATCCGTGCAACATGTCGAAGGCCATACCGCAGGCGCCGTAGACGATCGGGGCCCCGGCGGCGACCAGCTGGTGGATAGCGAGGCCGGAGAGGTTCTCGGCTGTGTGTTGAGTGACGGACCCGAGCAGGGTCACCGGCGCGGTCGCGCCCGTCATGGGCACCGCGATCAACTCGGCCGGGATCCCGCTCTCGGCACAACCGATCAAGGCCGAGCAGGTCAGCTCGCTCCACGTGAGAGGCGACGTCGGGCAGCAATCGAACACTGCCAGGGGCCTCTCGCGCAGGGCCTGTTTCCCACCGCGAACGCATTCGAGCATGCTCCGCATGATCTCGAAGGAGTGCTTCTTGAAGGTCCCGGTGATGATCGGTTTGCGGCCGTGCTTGAGCGCCAGGGCGAGCCGGCGGCGGTCGGCCTTCTCGATGGGCACGTCGACCGGTACGACGCAGGTCGACTGCAGCGACAGGGCCGGGAGGGCGTCGGTCAGGCGCGCGAACAGGACACAGTCCTCACTTGTCGGCTCGCGCATGCGTCCGAGCTCATAGTCGTGGACCTTGATGGCAGCCGAGCCGGGATCGAAGTGCACCTCGTCGCCGCCGATGAGCAACGGGCTTTCCCCGTCGCGGTCGTAGAGCCGGACCTCCGAGGTCGCTGTGGCGAGTGCCCCGTCCACGATGTCGGCGGGGATGCGCACCCGGCCGTCGCTTCCGACCTGTGCGCCGGCGCCGGTGAGGATATCGATCGCTCCCTCGTGCTCGAGTCGGATCCCCACCTCGGCCAGGATGCGCTTGGCCTCCACGACTACGGCCTCCACCGTGTCGCCCGACAGGTAGCGCAGCGCGGGACGTCGAGCGAGATTCACACCACTAGAGCCAGGATTATTCATGGTTAACAGTACCGTCCCCGTTCCCGAACCAGTCGGCTCATGCTCTCGATCAATGCCGGCGCGACGGCCGGCGCGACCGAGCAAGCCGAGCTCCGGATGTAGCCGCCGCCGGGAGCGGCGATTGCGAGGCGTTCGAGGACCGCCTCTTCCAGCGCACGCTCGTCGCCGTGCAGCAGAGTGTGTACCGGGTCGATGTTGCCCTTGATGAACGCCCGCCCCTCGAGCAGCGCAGTGGCCTGCTCGAGCTCGACCGTGCCCAGGGGCGGGGGGGCGAGGGTATCGATCCCCTGGGTGCCGGTCTCCAGCATCAAGTCGAGGCGGTCACCGATGGCGCCGCAGGTGTGGGTGTAGAAGCTGAGCTCGGCGTGCTCCCGCCGGACCGTCTCGATCACCCGGCGCTCGTAGGGCAGCACGAACTCGGCGTACATGTCGTGCGCGATCATGCCAGCTCCGGCGAAGGCCGACGAGACCAGAATCGCGTCGACGCCCTCTCGCGCCTGGCGCGTGGCGAGGTCGATGGTGCCCGCGGTCAGGCGCTCGAGGCAGGCGTGGCACTTGCCCGGATCGTCGGGCAAGGCGACCTGGTCGAGCAGATCGCCCCAAGACGCGTCGCCGTACGGATGCCTTGGGTCCGTGCTCGGGCAGGGGGTAGCGTAACCCGGCAATCGTTGTGTAATATACAAAAGTTGGCAACTACAAATATATTGGCTGAGGCAACATGAAGACTCGTGACATACGCAAGTTCCGGCGCGCCCTGCGCCAGTTCTCACGTCTGATCAACAGCCAGCTCAAGACGTGCTGCACAGAAGTGACCCTCGCCCAGTGCTTGGTACTGCTCGAGATCGAGGAGATCGGGACACCGAACATGGGACAGCTCGCCGTCAACCTCCGTCTGGACAACAGCACCCTCAGCCGCACCGTGGACGGGCTGGTGTTGAAGGAGCTGGTCGAGCGGGAGAACGACGACACCGACAGACGCGTTGTGAAGGTCCGCCTGACCGAGGCGGGCGAGGCCGTCAGTCGCTCGATCCATGCGGACAACGACGCGAGCTGTCGCCGTGTCTTCGACAGAATCCCGCGCTCCGAGCGCCGGCACGTCACCGAGGCCTTCGAGGCTCTCGTGCAGGCCTACCTCGCCGTCGAGGACGAGGAGCGTTCCGCGTGAGCTCGAACACCATCCGACGAGAAGGAGGAATCTCATGTCGAAATCCGCGTTCATCTTCCTGCCGCTGCTCCTGACGTTGCCCCTGAGCTCCCAGCAGGCGAGACCCGGCGACGAGCCGCCGAGCGAGACCGCCACCGACTGGCCGCAGTGGCGAGGACCGCAGCGCGACGCGACCTCGCCCGAGGTCGGTCTCGTTCAGAAATGGCCCGCGGACGGACCTGAAGTCCTCTGGCGCGTCGAGGTGGGGGACGGGTACTCCGGCGTGGTCGTGGCGGCCGGGAAGCTCTACACGATGTGGGACGAGGAAGGGGCCCAGATCCTCGCGTGCCTCGACGCGGCGAGTGGGGACCTGGCGTGGAGTACGCCCCTTGGCGACGACTTCGAGCACCGGTATGGGAACGGCCCACGCTCTACGCCCCTCGTCGACGGCGACCTCGTCTTCGCCATCGGAACCTCCGGGACGCTCCTGGCCGCGGACCGGCGCAGTGGTGATCGGATCTGGGAGCACGACCTGGTCGAGGAGTTCGGGGCCCGGCTCCCCGCCTACGGCTACGCGTCGTCCCCACTGGTCGTGGGGGACCGTCTGATCGTCGAGACGGCGGGCAAGGGCGCGGCCTATTCCGCCTTCGACAAGCGGACGGGCGAGCTCGGCTGGAGCTCCCAAGACGACGAGCCGGCCTACTCCTCTCCGATCCTGGTCACCCTGGGCGGAGTCGACCAGATCCTGTTCTGGAGCGCCTGGGGCTTGCATTCCGTCCTACCCGACACGGGGAAGGAGCTGTGGCGTCACCCGTGGGGCACCTACTGCCCGGCCTCTGGGGATCCCCTGGGAACCGGCACGCCGCTCTTGCTTGCGCCCGATGGTCTCTTCCTCTCGAGCGGCTCCGGTACGGGCGTCCTGCGGATCTCGAGCACGGACGGTGAGTTTCGCGTGCAGACCGAGTGGGAGTCAAAGGTGCTGCGGAACGACGTGAACAGCTCGCTCCTGCTCGGTCAGCACGTCTACGGCTTCGACTACGGAACGCTCAAGTGCATCGACGTGCGGACCGGCGTGGCGAAGTGGGAAAAGAGGGGGTACCGCAAGGGGTCCCTGATCGCGGCGGATGGGCAGCTGATCGTCCTCGGCGAGAGAGGAGTGGCCGCACTCGTGGACGCCGATCCCGAAGCGTTCGTCGAGAAGAGCAGCGCCACCGTTCTCGAGGGCAAGAATTGGACTTCGCCGACTCTCGCCGGAGCGAGGCTCTACCTGCGCAACCACGAGGAGCTGGTCTGCCTGAACATGAAGCCCTGAGCACGATGCCTAGGTGGGGCAGGGCGCCAGAACGAGGACACACATGTTGACCAAGGAACAGAACAAGATGTGGGACGCGGCCTACGACTCGGCACGCCACAACGACGTGCTCGACCCCGAGACGACAACGCTCATGCACCTCGCCGTCGCGCTGGCCGTGGGGTGTGACCCGTGAATGGAGGAGTACCTTGGCGTGGCCGAGGAAGAGGGAATCTCCGGCAAGGAGATCGCAGCTGCGCTCTCGATCGTCATGGCCGTATCGGGTTGCCGCGTGCGAGCTCAGTTCAAGGAGGCGCGCGCGCGAATCCATCAGAAAGGGCGACTGAGCCAGGGGACGGTCAGCGATGAGTAACAGCCGCGAGGAGTACTTCGATCAGATCGGGAGCGGTTGGGACGAGTTGCGCGAAGGCTTCTTCACCGACGCCACGCGCGAGAAGGCCATCGGCTGTGCAGAGGTTCGTGCCGGCACGTTGGCTGCCGACGTCGGAGCGGGAACGGGCTACATCACCGAGGCGCTCGCGGCGCGCGGAGTAGGCGTGATCGCTGTCGACTCGTCGGAATCGATGCTCACCGCACTCACGGCAAAGCTCCAGCCGGAAGCCGATGTCGACTGTCGCCAGGGTGACGCCGAGGCGCTCCCGATCGAAGACGGGACCGTGGACTACACCTTCGCCAACATGCTCCTGCACCACGTGGAGTCGCCTCCCGCGGCCATCCGGGAGATGGCGAGGATCCTGAAGCCCGGAGGCACCCTGGTCCTCACCGACCTCGACGAGCACGACTTCGAGTTCCTCGTCACCGAACACCACGATCGATGGAAGGGCTTCGAGCGCGATCGGATCCGCGAGTGGTTCGTCGAAGCAGGCCTGGTCGACGTCCGCGTCGACTGTGCGGGCGCCGATTGCTGCGCGGTCTCCGGCACGGGAGAGGGTGCCACCGTCGGCATCTTCGTCGCCTGGGCCCACAGACCGTCGGGATGAGGACTTGACTGCGATGCTACGCTCTTGGCCTGGCCGTCGCCACGGGGCGTGGCCGAACCGCGATGACCTCGAACCGAGAAGATCCTGGCGAAGCAGCGGAGTGCTCGCCACTCGAACCGGCCGAGCCGGTCGAGGGCTCGTACTTCGTGTCCACCTACCCGCCGTTCTCGGTGTGGACCGAGGACGAAGTCGCGGCCTATCGCGACACTCTGGCGCGTGCGCACTCCGAGGTGAACGAGCTCGGACTTTACGTGCACGTCCCCTTCTGCGCCGAGCGCTGCCAGTATTGCTACTACCTCTCCTACGCCAACGCGGAGGAGGAGCGCATCGAGGCGTACGTCGACGGCCTCATGGCCGAGCTCGAGTCGTACGCACGCGCGCCTGCGATCGCTGGTCGCGAGGTCGGATTCGTGTACTTCGGGGGCGGTACGCCCTCGATGCTGTCGGAGGAGCGCATCCGCCGTGTCATGGCCCACATCGATCGCTGCTTCCCGGTGAAGCAGGGGCGCGAGCTCACGTTCGAATGCGCGCCCGCGTCCGCGCTCCCGGCCAAGCTGGCGACGCTCAGGGACGTCGGCGTGACGCGTGTCAGTATGGGCGTGCAGGCCCTCGACGACGAGGTGCTGCGCAAGAACAAGCGCGTCCACACCGTGGCCGAGGTCGAGCGCGCCTACACGTGCATGCGCGAGGTCGGCTTCGACGTCGTCAACCTCGACCTGATCGTCGGTCTCGCCGGCGAGAGCGACAAGACTTTCTTCGCGGGCGTCGACCGCCTCGTTGGTTTGGCGCCAGAGAGCGTGACGCTCTACCAGCTCGAGATTCCGCTCAACACGCCGCTCTACCGCGCACTCGCGGACGGACGGATCGAAGATGGGCTACCGACGTGGGAGGAGAAGCACGCGCGTCTCGCACGCGCGTTCGAGGAGCTGGAGCGAGCCGGGTACTCGGTGCGCAGCGCCTACTCGGCCGTCCGCGACCCGCTGCGGCACCGGTTCGTCTACCAGGACGCGCAGTACCGCGGCGCCGACCTCGTCGGCGTCGGCCCTTCCGCCTTCTCCTACGTCGGCGGCGTGCACCACCAGAACGTGGCCTCGCTCCGCGGCTATCTCGCCTGCTCGGCGCGCGGCGAGCTACCCTTCGGGCGGGCGCACGTGCTGAGCGCCGACGAGCAGCTCGTGCGCGAATTCGTCCTGCAGCTCAAGCTCGGTGGAGCCGATGCCGCGGTCTTCCGGGGCCGATTCGGCGTCGAGCTCACCGAGGTTTTTGCTGAGCCCCTCGAGCGCTTGTGCCGCGCGGGACTACTCACGCTGACCGATGACGCGGACGTGAGAGTGACGCGCGCGGGACTGGTGCGTATCGACCGCGTGATCCCGGAGTTCTACCTAGGGCAGCATCACGACGTTCGCTACTCCTGAGCAGGGCGAGCTCGCGGCGCGGATCGACCGACCCTCCCGGTGTGGAGACGCCCGTACGCACGAATGAGTATGGAGGTTTGTGCCATTCGGTCCGAGAGTGGCTGGCGAATCAAGAGGAACACGCGCGGCTCAACGGGTGTGTGGAGGTGTACTTGGCGCCGTGGTTCGGGTGCTGCAAGGTGCTGCGCGGCGGCTCGTGGGCGACGCGCTCGCGCTTGACGATGAGCACCTACCGCAATTGCTTCCGCACCGAGACGACGTCTTCGCGGGCTTCCGTCCCTGTTCCAGGTAGTGGGCGATTACACGAGATCGGAGATGCGCATGGACGAATCCTACGACGTGGCGGTCATCGGTGGTGGGCCCGGCGGAACCGCCGCGGCTTGCTTTCTGCAGAAGAGCGGACATCGGTGTGTCCTCTTCGAACGCGCGGCCTTCCCGCGCTACTCGATAGGCGAGTCGTTGATTCCCCATTCGTACGGAACGCTCGACAGGCTCGGGCTCATCCCGAAGCTGCGTGAATCGGCCTTTACGAAGAAGTTCAGCGTGCGTTTCGTCTCGCCCGACGGGCGCGACTCCGATCCCTTCTACTTCTCCGAGACGATCGAGGGCAACGGAGCGCAGACGTGGCAGGTCGACCGCGATCAATTCGACCTGATGTGCCGTGAGCACGCGATCGAGTGCGGAGTCCACGTGCGGAAGGGCGTCGTCGAGCACGTCGACTTCGCCGACGGCCGCGCGGTCGGCGTACGCGTACGGTCGGCGGCCGGCACGGGCGAGTTCTCCGCGCGCGTGATCGTCGACGCGTCCGGTCGAGCGACTGCGCTTGGCAACCAGCTGGACCTGAAGGAGAGCATTCCGTCGCTGTGCAAGTCGACCGTCTGGTCCTACTACCGCGGCGGCGCGCGCGGCGTGGGGCTCTCCGCGGGCGAGACGACGATCCTGCTCTTCCCGGACAAGTCCTGGGCCTGGTACATCCCGCTCCTGGACGACGTCGTCAGCGTCGGTATCGTCGGTGACACGGAGACGATCTTCCACGGCGACGAGGCCGCCGAGGAGGCGTTCCTGCGGCACGTGGCGGCGAGCCCGGGGCTCGGTGAGCGCCTCTCGACGGCGCAGCACTTGGGACCGGTCCGCGGCGGCCGCCAGCACCTGGCCTACCGCAACCGCGAGACCGTCGGCGACGGCTGGGTCATGGTCGGGGACGCGCGCGCCTTCCTGGATCCGATCTACTCCTCGGGCGTCTTCCTCGCGCTGGAATCGGCGGAGCAGGCGGCGCTCTCGATCCACGAGGCGCTCGTGGCGAACGACGTATCCAAGGCCCGGCTGGGCACCTTCGAGCCCAGGCTGAACGCGGGCGTGGACGTGATCAGCCAGCTCATCCACGCCTTCTACGACCCGAGCTTCGGCTTCGGCGAATTCCTGAGACGCCACCCCGACCAACGCCCCGCGCTGATCGACTGCCTCGTGGGCGACGTGTTCAAGGACATGAGCTCCTTCACGGCGGCGCTCGCGTCGCTGGCGCACACTTGACAGCGAGCTTGCGCAGGCCGCGTCTCCGCCCGGAAGGTCCCTGTGCTCGGCGGAGCGGCCACTGCGCAGCTTGGCCCAAGGCGAATGCACCTACGCACGAATATCCGCGCGACGCATGCGTACTCGACGCCGCCGCGCAGGACCGCGGAGTCGCGTTCGCGGGAACGCGCCGCGGTGTGGCGGGAGTCCTTACAAGAAAGAAAAGAAGTCATGTTCCGAGCCCTGATCGCAGTCCTCCTCGCCGCCCCACTCATCGGCGCCATCGGCGGAGCTTCCGCGACTCACCGCGACGAAGATGCAGCCGTGCGCGCTGTTCTGGATTCGTACTTGGCGGCGGTCACCTGCCCCGATCCGAAGCCGTTGGACGTCGAGATCCTCGCCGCCGACATCGAAGCTTTCTGGTCGACGGGGGACCGCTACCTCGGTCGTGACGCCTTCGCCGAGGCGGTGGCCGAGGGCGTCGCCGATATCGTGGCGAACTTCGAGTCGTTCAGCGCCGTGGCCAAGGACGTGACGATTCGCCGCAAGGGCGACCTGGCCTGGTTGACTTGCCGCGTCGACGTTGGCGGCAAGCTGACGCGGGATCGCGGAGCCACCAGCCACTCGGTGCGCTCGACGTTCGTCTTCGAGAGGCGCAACGACCGCTGGGTCATGGTGCACGAGCACAGCAGTCGGCCGCCGACCCGCAAGTAGCTCGAAGCGACGTCGCGGGTCCGGCCTAGGAGCCCGTTGAAGAAGTGCTTCGGATGCCAGGGCGACAGCATCCGCGTCCGGTTGGCGCCTGGAAACGTAGGCGAATTCGTGGATTCGGGGAGGCTTTCAGGTGCCGACCGGGCGTGGAGGATGTCGTCATGGCGCCGAAT
>JAAELL010000397.1 GCA_024226735.1 bacterium
CGGCCCGCGCTTCCATCGTCTCTCCCCTTCGTAAGTGGTGGGGATTGCGCGGGCTCGGTGCTCCCGCTCACGCACTGTCGATCAACCGCGCTCGAGCAACTCGCGCACCGCCGCGATCAACTCCCGCGGCCGATAGGGCTTCTTGATGAACCCCGTCGCCCCCTCGCCACGGGCCGATCGCGGAGCATCCTGCTTGTTGTACCCGCTCGTCACGAGCACCGGCACATCCGCCCGAATCTGCCGCAGAGCGATGAGCGTCTCTGCTCCATCCAGCCCCGGCATCGTCATGTCCAGGAGAACGAGCGAAATGCGATCGTGCTCGCGGCCCGCGACCTCGATCGCCTGGACTCCGTCCTTCGCCAACAGAACGCCGAAACCGGCCTGGGTCAGGATACGGGTCGCCAGGTCGCGCAAGAGGTCGTCATCGTCGACGACGAGCACGGTTCCCTCGCCGCGCCAGCCCGATTCGAGTGGACGTTCGTCCTCGGCGTGCTCGATCGGACGGGAGGACGCCGGGAGCATCACGCGGAAGGTCGTTCCGAGGCCCGGCTTGGTTTCGATCTCGATGGCGCCGCGGTGGGCTCGGACGATGCCCTGGACCGCCGCGAGCCCGAGACCGCGACCGCCGTGTTTGGTCGTGTAGAAGGGCTCGAAGACCCGCTGCGCGATGTCTTCCTCGAGTCCGCAGCCCGTGTCACGGACTTCGAGGACGACGTAGCTGCCGGAGTCCAACGAAGCGGCGGCGCCTCCGCGTTCGCGACTCCACACGATCTCCTCGGCACTCGTGACGATCTCGATCGTCCCGCTGTGTCCGCCGAGCGCCTCGGAGGCGTTGGTGATCAGGTTGAGCAGGACCTGGCGGATCTGCGTGACGTCGCCCTCGATCGTCGGGAGGTTCGGCGTCAAGCGGTAGGTGACGTACGCCTTCTTGGAGATCGACACCTCCAGCATCGTCCCCATCCCGCGCACCTGCTCGTTCAGATCGAGCGCGACCGACGTGAACCGGCCCCTGCCCGCGTACGCGAGCAGCTGATCGCACAGGCCCGCGGCGCGTTGGGAGGCTTCGTCGATGCTCGCTAGGTAGCCGCGGCACTCGGGCGCGAGCGCAGCGTGGGACAGGGCCAGGTTGGCGTAGCCCATGATGGTCGCGAGGATGTTGTTGAAGTCGTGGGCGATGCCGCTCGCGAGCAGGCCGAGGCTCTCGAGCTTCTGCGCCTCCTGCACGCGCTGCTCGAGCTCGCGCTGGCTCGTGATGTCGGTGATCGTGCCGACGAACCCCGAGACGCCTTCGTTGCCGGCCTTGACGGGGATTACCTGCCCGAGCACGTACGTGACCATGCCGGTGGGGTGCAGGAAGCGGAACTCCTCCTGCAGCGCAAACCCATCGTCGACGCACGCCCGCCAGGCAGCGTTCACGCGCGCACGGTCGCCGGGATGAACGCCCTCGACCCATCCGAGCTCGCACGTCGCGGCCAGCGTCATACCGGTGATCGCGGCCCAACGCGTGTTGACGTAGTTGGCATCGCCCGCGGTGTCCGCGCGAAAGATGCCGACCGGCGAGAGGTCGGCGAGGATGCGGTAGTGCTCCTCACCTTCGCGCAGCGACTCCTGAGCACCGGCGAGCTCCTGCACCGCGCAGTGCCGTTCGATCTGGCCCAACGTGAGCTGCGCCAGAATCTCGAGCGTCTCGGCCTCCGCGGTGGTCAGGTCGCGCGGTGTCGGCCCCATCGCGCAGACGGTGCCTAGCGCGTATCCGTCCGGCGTGCGAATCGAGCAGCCGGCGTAGAAGCGCACGCCACCCGCGACGATCGAGTTGGCCGCGCACGAGGCGGGCTCGGAGGCGTCGCGCAGGTGGTAGACCCCCTCGTGCTGCAGCGTTGTCAGGCAAAGCCCCGCCTCGCGCACGACATCCCCGCGCTCCATGCCGAATGCAGACTTGATCCAGATGCGGTCTGCGTCGACCAAGGCGATGCAGGCGAGCGGCACCTGGAAGTTGCGCGCGACGAGCGCCGTGATGTCGTCGAACACCGGATCCACCGCACTATCGAGGATGCGGTAGCGGTCGAGGGCTGCTAGCCGCTCGAGTTCAAGTCGTTCCGATTCTCGGCTCATCGCTCCTTCGGCAATCGTTGCCCGGCGATCGCCGGCTCTGCGGTGGACGAACCCGGAACGGTGCGCTGGCCAGGCGGCCCTCGCTTGCCGTCGTGGACTTCGAGTACGAGGTCGATCAAGCACTCCAGCATACCGGCGGACCCGACGCCCAGCTGATCGAGAAGCTCCACGCGACGTCTGCCCACGTCGCGGCCCCGTCCCTCGAACATCGCGATCAGCTCCGAGCGCTCGCCCACCGACAGCGTGCTCACCCTGCGACGCAAGACGCCGACCTCAGCGCGCTGTGAGACCGATCGCGAGCTCTGCTCCAGCGCCTGGACGACGGCTTCCTCGAGCGACTCGGGCGGGACCGGCGTGCGCAGGACGGACGCCGCTCCCGCCTGCAGGGCTTCGACCGCGGCCGACACGGCGTGGTGTTCGGTGAGCAGGACCGTGGAACAGCCGACTTCCGTCAGCGAGCTGACTTTCGCCGAGCTCACGCGCGACAACGACGTGACCCAGCACCGCGCTCCCGCCCAAATCCCCTGATTCAGCGGAAGCCCGTTGCCGCGCAACGGCTCGACCAGCCAGCCAAGTCGCTTCCCCATGGAAGCGAGCTCGTTGCCTATGTCGACCGGGACAGCGGACAGGAAGACGGTGCGTCTCCAAGCCATGTACCGAGTCTCGGCAGCGCCGGAGTCGAAGGGGACTTACAACCGAGTAAATAGACGCGACGAGAGCTAAACGCACGTCGCGTCGCGAGGCGACCGACGCTAGCAGCCCGTGGTGAAACTCACGCTGCGCTGCCAGGTCAAGCCAGCGAATTGCCGTTCTTGGCGAGCTCGAGTCGGTACCCCTGGCCGGTCACGGTCTGGAGAATCGGGTCGGAATCATTGTCCAGCTTCCGCCGCAGACGCGCGACGGCGACGTCGAGGACCCCCGTACCGGGATCGAACTCGAAGCCCCACACGCGGTGAAACAACGCCGAACGACTCACGGCCTGGCCGCGGGCCTCGATCAGTGCCTGCAGAAGATCGAACTCGATCTTTCCGAGCTCGAGTCGACGACCAGCCCGCTCCGCGATGCGCCGACCGAGGTCGAGGCTCAGGTCGCCGTAGGTGAGCGTCGGCACGGTTCTCTGGCGGCGAACGACCGCCTCGAGGCGAGCGAGTAGCTCCGGCCCGGAGAACGGCTTGCAGAGGTAGTCGTCGGCACCGAGCTTCAGTCCTCGCACACGATCCTGCGTGGCACCGGCAGCCGTCAAGAAGATCACCGGCGTCACGTCGCCCTCGCGACGCAGTTGTTCCACGAGCGCCCAACCCGGCTTGCCGGGAAGGTACACATCCAGAAGGATTGCATCGAACGCACCGTGCGGGCGCGAGCGCATGACGTCAGTCGCTTGGTCCACGTCGCCCGCGCCGGCAACGCTGTGACCCTGGAGCTCCAGCAGGTGGAGAATGTACGACCTGACGTCTGGCTCGTCCTCGACGACGAGCAGTATCAGCGGAGGCAACGAAGGAAACTCCTGTGACGATGGTAACACAGCGCTATGTCGCCCGGGTGACATGCAACGACGTCCGCAGCGTCTACGGATATCCCCTCACGGGTTTCACGGAACGATGGTTCAGAAAACCTGAATCGGCTCTTCGGGTGAAGCGTCCTCGGCCGCGAACGCCTCGACGGGCGGGCACGTGCAGACGAGGTTCTTGTCGCCGTAGCCGTTGTCGACACGACCGACGGCCGGCCAGAACTTGTGCTCGCGCGTCCACGGCGCCGGCCATGCCGCCCGCTCCCGTGAGTACGCGTGCGGCCAAGCGTCGGCGGTGAGGTGCAACGCGGTGTGCGGGGCGTTCTTGAGCGGATTGTCCTCCCCGTCGAGTCGCCCTTCCTCGATGTCCCGAATCTCTTGGCGAATCGTGATCAGCGCGTCGCACAGACGGTCCAGCTCGGACTTGGGCTCCGACTCGGTCGGCTCGATCATCAGCGTGCCGGCGACGGGGAACGACATCGTGGGAGCGTGGAATCCGTAGTCCATCAAGCGCTTGGCGACGTCTTCGCCGACGACGCCCGCCGACGCCTCGAAAGGACGTAGGTCGATGATGAACTCGTGCGCAACGCGTCCCTTGGCCCCTCGATACAAAACGGGGAAGTGATCCTCGAGGCGCCTCGCCATGTAGTTGGCGTTGAGGATCGCGATGCGCGTCGCGCGCGTCAGCCCCTCGGCGCCCATCAGGAAGATGTAAACCCACGAGATCGGGAGGATCCCCGGGCTGCCCCAGGGGGCAGCCGCCACCGGCCCCATCGCGTGCGGGTCGCGGCTGCCCCCCATGTCGACGACGGGATGGTCGGGCAGGAACGGAATGAGGTGCTCGGCGACGCCGATCGGACCCATGCCGGGCCCCCCACCGCCGTGCGGGATGCAGAACGTCTTGTGCAGGTTGAGGTGACAGACATCGGCGCCAAAGTCACCGGGCCTGCAGAGCCCGACCTGCGCGTTCATGTTGGCCCCGTCCAAGTACACCTGTCCGCCGTGCTCATGCACGATCTGGCAAATCTCGACGATCGCCTCCTCGAACACGCCGTGTGTCGACGGGTAGGTCACCATCAACGCGGACAGCTCGTCCTTGTGTCGCTCGGCCTTGGCGCGCAAGTCCGCGACCTCGACGTTGCCGCGCTCATCGCACGACACGGGCACGACGCGCATGCCGGCCATCACCGCGCTCGCCGGATTCGTGCCGTGCGCCGACGTCGGGATCAGGCACACGTTGCGGTGCGGCTCCCGGTGCGAGGCGTGCCACGCGCGGATCACCAGCATCCCGGCCAGCTCGCCCTGTGAACCGGCATTCGGTTGCATCGACACGGCCGCGAAGCCGGTGATCTCCATCAGAGCGCGCTCGAGTGACTCGATCATCTCGGCGTACCCGCGCGCCTGATCCGCCGGCGCGAACGGGTGCATCGAGGCGAACTCGGGCCACGAGACCGGCAACATCTCGCTCGTCCCGTTGAGCTTCATCGTGCACGAGCCGAGCGGGATCATGGACGTCGTCAACGACAGATCGCGCGCCGCCAGGCGGTGGATGTAGCGCAGCATGTCGTGCTCGCTGCGATGCTCGTGGAAGACCTGGTGCTCGAGGTAACTGCTCGTCCGCGCCAATGCCGCGGGGTAGGCGGGGTCAACGCGCTGGGCGGTCGCGACCAGGTCGACGTCCCCCGCGCCAAAGACCCCGAACAGGCGGGCGAGATCGGCGACCGTCGTCGTCTCGTCGACGGAAACGCCGACGTGGCGATCGTCGATCGGGCGCAAGTTGATCCGCGCGGAGCTCGCGCGCTTCAGGACGTCGGCTGCCCGTCCGGCACCGACGTCGACGCGCAGCGTGTCGAAGACGATTCCGTCGCCGGTCTCGATCCCGGCGGCGGCGAGACCGGCACGCAGCGTTTCTGCCATTCCATGCACCCGCGCGGCGATGGTGCGCAAGCCGTCGGGGCCGTGGTAGACCGCGTACATCCCCGCCATGATCGCGAGGAGCACTTGAGCCGTGCAGATGTTGCTGGTCGCCTTGTCGCGGCGGATGTGCTGTTCGCGGGTCTGCAGCGCCATGCGCAACGCTCGGTTGCCGTGCACGTCGCGCGACAGCCCGATGATCCGGCCGGGGATCTGACGCTTGTACTTCTCCTGGGTCGCCAGGTACGCAGCGTGCGGGCCGCCGAAACCGAGTGGCACGCCGAAGCGTTGCGTCGAGCCGATCGCGATCTCGGCACCGAACTCACCCGGCGGACGCAGGAGCGTCAGCGCAAGCAGATCCGCCGCGACGACGAGGAGTCCACCCGCCGCTCGGACGCGCTCTCCGAAAGACTCGTAGTCGAAAACGCTGCCGTACGTCGTCGGGTACTGAACGAGAGCCCCGAACACGCCGTCCAGATCCACGCTCGCGTGGTCCCCGACGACGAGCTCGATCCCGATCGCTTCCGCGCGCGTGGACACGACGGCGATCGTTTGCGGGTGACACAGCTCGGAGACGAAGAAACGCGTGCCGCGCTTGCGCTGGGTCGCCCAGCACATCGACATCGCCTCGGCCGCCGCCGTCGCCTCGTCGAGCAGCGACGCGTTCGCGAGCGGCAGTCCGGTCAAGTCGGTGACGACCGTCTGGTAGTTCAGGAGCGCCTCGAGCCGCCCCTGCGAAATCTCCGCTTGGTACGGCGTGTACTGCGTGTACCAGCTCGGATTCTCGAGCACGTTGCGCAGGATCACCGGCGGGACGATGCATTCCGAATAGCCCATGCCGATGTACGAGCGATGCACCTCGTTGCGGCGTGCCATCGTATGCAGCTCCTCGAGGAGCTCGCGCTCGCCGCGCGGGCCGGGAAGCTCGAGGTCGCGGCGCAGGCGAATGTCCGCCGGGAGCGTGTCGTCGATCAGCTCGTCCAGCGAGCCCGCGCCGACGAAGCTCAGCATCTCCCGAACCTCGTGTTCGTCGGGACCGACGTGACGGTGGACGAAAGTGTCGCTGGGACTCAGGAAGGCGGGGATCGTGTCGGTCAACGTGGCGTCTCGCGGGAGAGGTCGGAGGAGGCGTATTCGGGGCGGGATTCTAGCCCGCTCCGGCGGGGCTTCCGCGGGTTCGCTCCAATTGTCCGCGTCACTTTCCGCGTGGCGGAGCGGGCCGTCCATCGGGCCCCCCGGGGTCCAGGGGGGTCGGACGCAGGCGAGGGCCAGCTGGGTCGGGCCCATGGCCGAGCCCGGGATGAAACGGCCTGCTGACAGACCCCCCCTCTCCCGTCTACACTGCTCGTGGAGATGGGAAGACCTAAGGCATTTGACAGGGACGAGGTTCTGCTCAAGGCCGTAGAGACCTTTTGGGACAAGGGCTACGAGCGAACATCAGTCCAGGACCTGGTTGACCAGATGGGCATCCATCGGGCCAGCCTCTACGACACCTACGGCAGCAAGCAGGAGCTCTTCAACGAGGTCCTCGAGCGCTACTCGAAGCTCACGCAGGAGATCATCTACGGGCCGCTCCGTTCACCGGGGCCGCCGCGCAAGATCCTCGAGGCTTGGTTCGAATCGCTCGCTCGCGACCTGTGCCACTCTTATTCTCAGGGTTGCCTGATGATCAAGAGCATCCTGGCACTGGAAGTGAAGGATCACCCGGAGATGCTGCCGCTTGTCCGCAAGCACACTGCGGACGTCGAGGCCATGTTCCTCGATCTCTTGGAGCGCGCCAAGGCGCTCGGTGAGATCGGGACGGACCGGGACCTGACTGCGATCGCTTCGTACCTACGTCACCACCTTTACGGTCTGATCGTCACGGCTGCTATCCGGCGCGAGGAGGAGCACCTCATGGACATGGTGCGTCTCGCCTTGACGGCGTTGGACTGAGCCACGACGGCGGAGCGGGTGGAAGATCTGGCGTCCAGGGCGACCTGGACTCGGACTGAGGCACGTCGTATCCGTAGACCACACGCACGTTTGGGTGCGCTTCGACCAGCGAAGACCCAAGTCCGGGAGCGGAACGTCCGAAAGAGAGACTGAGCGGACACGATCGGTCCGTCCTTCACGCGACCACTCTCGAACGACACCCCCATGAGACTCAAGGCCATTGCGCTCCTGTTCCCCTTCCTGCTCAGCTTCGGTTGCGGCAGCACCCCGGACAGCTCCGCATCCACTTCCGTCGACGTCGCGGGCCCGCGCGTGTCGGCCGAGGACGCGCGCGTCCACGAGAACTTTCGCTCGACCCTCGTCGGCCGTTGGCACGTGCAAAGCAACTGGTTCGAGGGGCGCAACACCCCGGTGCGCATGAGCGAGGGGTCGGCCGAGAACGTCTCGACCTCGAACGGCGAGTTCATCGTCACGGTTTTCGACGGTCCGATCCTGATGGGCTCCGCGTCGGACGGCGCGACGAGCCTCGGCTACAACGCCGAGCTCGGCACGTTCGTGACCCAACGCACCAACGGCAAGGGCCAGACGGTCCTCGAGAGCCAAAGCGAGACGTTCGACGTCGACAGCAACACGGTCGCTTTCCGCTACGGGCCGCTACGCGAGACGATCACGGTGATCGACCAGGATCAGTACGTGCACCGCATGTGGCGGATGGACGACGAGGGGGCGGAGTTCCTGACCCTCGAGAACGTCTGCACGCGCATGGAGAAGTAGGCCTGCCGGTAGGACTTCGCTTGTGAATCGGTACAAGGAGGCTGGTGGAGACGTGCGGGCTAGGCCCGCACG
>JAAELL010000398.1 GCA_024226735.1 bacterium
AGCCAGCTCGGAGGCTGGCTTCGCGCGGCTCCCCGCTGGGGAAGAGGAGGCCCTTCCCCAGACCCCATCCCTCTTGACCGACACGATTCACCCAGTACCAACCAACTGAAGTTCGGTGTCCGAGAAACCCCGGAGGGTCACACCTCCCTCCATGCGCCCAAAGGCCTCGGCCACCCGCAAGCGCACCCAGTCGTCCTTCGCCCCGAGCCCCTCCCGCCCCAGCAGCCGCTTCCGTAGCCCCGTATCCGCGACCTTGGCGATCCACACCTGCGCTTCGTCCGCAACCTCCGGCTCGCGGTCCTCGAGCGCGCCGAACACGAGCTCCCACGCGTCCTCCGTCCCGAGCGCCGCGAGCTTCTTCACTGCGCGCCGTCGCTTGTCGGGATAGGCCGCCCGCAGCTGCGCCTTCAATTCGCGCACGGTCGGCTGGGGATCGTCCGCACGCAACCCAGCGGGCACGAAGGCGGGGCAGAACCAACACACGAACACCGCGAGAGCCGGGAAGAAGGTCCAACGCATGGTCAAGCTCCGTTTCGAGATCCATCGAAGTCGCGCGAGGACGACGCGCCGTCGACAACGAAGGAGACCGGTCCGTGCGGGCAGGGTTGCGGGGCTCCGCGCAAAAAATGCGGGCGCACCGGCCTCCGTGCCTACCGCCAAGATCAGCCGCGGCCAGCCGGCCCGCTGCGCACGATGGGCCACAAACGTGACCCTCGAGCTGGCGGACTTCGAGCTGAAATGGCGCGGGCGCGAGATCCGCGGCGCGCCGCGAATGGACCCCGCCGCCGTGCGCAGCCTGGGCCTGGTGATCGCCAACAAACAGGCGGGAGCCTTCCGCCTAGAGCTCGAGTCGGTCGCGAACCGCTAACCCGCCTCGAACCGTTCGCCTCTCAGCGAAACGTCACCGCGACGGCGCTCGACGTGTTGTTGCTGGCTCCGTCCCGGGTCCAGTACTGAAAGCGCAACGTGTCGCCGGGCTGCACGACGACGCCCCGCGGCAGAGTGGGGAGGTCGACCTGCCGCTCCACGCTCCCCGTCACCCCGCTGTTCAGGATCGAACCAGGCCCCGTCAAGAGGCGCACGATCGGTAGGCCGAGGCAGAGGTTGCCCTGCCCGTTGCCGAAGCCGGGCACGAAGGCCGGATTGGCGGACATCAGGAAGTAGCCTGACTCAAAAGCCGGCACCGGCTCATGAGTACGGTTCGAACCGGGGCAGTTGGTTTGGAGATTGGCGAAAAACCCGCGGACGGGCGAATTCAGGGTCTTCGCCTCACGCAACCGGACTCCTGTCCGGGCTCGCCCCCCTCGCTTCAGCGCCGCCTCGATCCCACTCGTGCGCGCAAGAACTTCGACGGCGCGAGCCACTCCGCGAGCGTCTCCTGCGGCCCATAGCCCTCGCACCACGCCATGATGTCCGGCGGCGGGTCCTTCGGCGCGGTGCTCCCGACGAGGAGTGAGAAGAGCATACTCTCGCCGCTCTCTTTAGCCGTGATCAGGACGCTGGTTTCGCCGCTCATGCGGAAGTCGAGCTCGCCGCGCAGGACCTGATCGCCGAAGCGTAACCCGGTTGTCGAGCGAGCCGCCGCGGAGAGCTCGCGCACGAGCGACGGCGGCACCTGCACGTACGGTCCACGGTGCAGCCCGAAGTGCAGGTGCGCGGGATAGCGGCCGTTCTCATCGCTCTTGTCCACGCCGATGCGGCCGATCACCTGACCGCGTGCGACGCGGTCTCCGACCTGGACGCGTCGGTCGGCGGCGAGGTGGACGTAGAACGAGCATACGGCAGCGAGCTCTGTCTCCCCGACCTTCTCCGGCGGATCGAGCGTGTGCTCGATCACGATCACGTTGCCGAGGTTCCAGTGGACGATGCCCGTCGCTTCCGTCCACGTCGGCGAGAACGCCGAGTAGCGCACGACGCCGTCCGCGACCGCGCGCACCTCGGTGCCGCCCGGCTGCCACACGTCCTCCGCGAGATGCCACGAGCCGCGGAACGGCGAGCCCTTGCGCGTGACGTGCGCACCGAAGCTCTTGCCGTGCACGCTGCTCGAGTAGTCGTCGCACGGCCACGTGAAACGCCCTTCATCGCGCTTGCCGTCCGCGTCCTGCGGGCCGACTGTGCAGGGCCGGGGAACCACGGCGACCCGGGTCACCGAGACCTGGATTGCCGCGAGGAGCGTGAGGGTGAGCACGTGCATCATCCGCTCCTACCCACCGCGCTCCGGCGGTTTCGGCCCGAATCCGCGACCTTCGCGATCCACACCTGCGCCTCGTCCGCGACCTCGCGGATAGGAGTTCCAAGGGGTCTCACGCCACGACCGTGCCACGCCCGGTCGCTGCTGGCGACCCACTGACCCGTAGTCCGGAGGTCCACGTCACACCCGCCCACGCCACCCCGTCATTCACCCACTAAACCAGCAGGAGAGCCCTTCTTTATTGCGCGCGAGCGAATGGCCCTTGAACGCGCATATGTTGGAAAGGGGATAGAGCCTTGCAGCTAGTCATCACG
>JAAELL010000399.1 GCA_024226735.1 bacterium
GCAAAGGCTGTAGGCGTCACGGAAGTCGCGCGGGGCACCCCGCTCTACCAACGCGACCATCTTGTTGGCGACGAGATCCGAGAAGCTGTCGAGCAAGACGGCGATCCACGGCGCCGGCTTCGAGGGGCGAAGACGCGCGGAGCGCTTGGCAACCTGGAAGCTGAAGACCTTCTTGCTACCGCGGACGAGCTCGATCGAGACGACGTCACCCCAGGTTCGGACACGGACCGTACCGACAGTTTCCAGCGCATCACTAATGACGCTGACGACCCGCTGGCGGTCTTCCTCGGTGGCCGCGTCCTCCCACCAGGCGTCGACGTCGTCGGTGGGACGATAGTCATGGTAGTGCAGCAGACCGAAGGCACCTCCGATCGAGATCCGATCTCCGAGGTCGTTTCCAGTCACGGCTTCGAGACAGAGCTCGGCGTATTCTGGAGTGTGACTGGGGCGAACTGGTTCCACGACGCCACTATGGTACCCGAGGTACCGCAACGACTGACCGAGCGCCTCAGGAGTATGAGCGCCTCGCGACGCATCGCGGAGCTTTTGGCCCAGCTCGGACGCGCTGGGAGCCTGCGTCTCGCCTGATCTGCCGATCGATTGCCTGAGGCAATCTGCAGGCGGGACGCAGGCTCCCAGCAACAGAAGAGCCCGCTAGCGTCCGCGCCTGACGAGGCTGGTTCCCGCGACCGGCTGCACGAGCATCAACGGAAAGAGCCCCGCGACACATCGCGGGGCTCTGGGTCTGCGGCGCTGGCGGATCAGCTACCGGCGGCCATTCACCGCGCGGCCCTCTACCGCCCGGCCGAGGACGTCGCCGAAGGTCGCCGCGGGCGCCTCGGAGAAGCGCACCTTGCGCCACATCGCGCCGCGACGCTTGGGCTCGACCGCGATCTCGAGCAGCACGCCGCCCGAGAGAACACCGTCAAAGTTGGCGAGGGTGAGGTCGAGCTCGCCGTGCCGGTCGCGGGCGTCGTAGCGCACGTCGACCAGGTCGGGACGTCCCTGCGGGAAGCGTACCGCGTCCGGCAGGCCGTCGCCGTCACCGTCGATGGCGTCGAAGGCCAGACCGCGGTTGGCCAGGTTGCGCGAGAACGCTACGGACGAGATGCCGTGGCTACCCGGCGAGAACCGAACCGGGATCCACCGCC
>JAAELL010000400.1 GCA_024226735.1 bacterium
CATCCGTACCGCAGATGTCCGCCGGCGCGGCGTTCTCGGACACGGCCTCGGGTAGACCGGGCTCGGTCTCCTCCTGCGCCCGCTGTCCCGGCGCGCCGAGATCGACCTCTTCGCGCGAGCCGTCCCCCTTCACCAGCACGACGCGTTCGCCTTCGGCGTGCAGGGAGATGTTCTCGTCGCCGACTCGGCCCGTCAGGTAGAAGGGCTTTCGCGGCTCACCGCTGCGCGCCAGGTCGAGGGCGTTCGCGGCGACGCGTTTGGCCAGCACCTCGCGCACTTCCTTGGCCGACTCGAAGTAGGGGTCCGCGGGCACGAGACCCTCGATCCCTCTGTGAGTTCGTTGGAAGTTGTAGTAGTCGATGAAGAGCGCGATCCGGTGCCGCGCGTCGTCCAGCCCGCGGAAGATCGCGTCGCGTGCGCAATCACGCCAAAGGGTTCCCCAGAAGCGCTCGATCTTGCCCAAGGTCTGCGGACGGCGCGGTCTCGCGACGATCTGGCGCACGCCCTTGCGACGGCACAGCTTGGTGAACTCACTCACCCCACGCCACGTGTACGTGTGGTACACGGCTCAGAGCCCCACCTCCGCGGGTGCCTCGGCCGGCGCGAACGCCGGCCTACCGGAAGATCTTGAAACTGGATTCCTCGATTTCAGCAAGCGGCTGCTGCTTTGGGGGTCCCCAGAGGTCATTCGTGAATACCAAGAATTCCAGGCGTTCGGTCAAGACACGTCGAACGCGTCCGCCTCGAATGTAGATTCTGCTCCGAGTCGATGACGTGTTCCAGTCGATGCGTCAAGACCTCGACTTGGAGAATGGCGGCCTCCAGCGCGGAGACCTGATCAAGCTACTCCTAAAAGACGCGGCCGAGCTGGACCGAATGCTCACCCGCTAGCCCGGAAGCGTCACGAGCCCCCTTTTAATCAGCCGCCGTTCGTGCTGCATTGCTGAGCCAGGAAGGCCGCGTGCTCCTCGAACTCGTAGGTGAAGTTCCCTGCGTGCGTGGCCCACGGCACCTTCTCGGTCTTCACGCTCCCGCAGTCAGGGCAATGGGCTCGGCGGATCCTGTAGCGCAGGTGCAGCGTCATGCCTGCCAGGCCGTGGTGGCGCCAACGTCGTTGACGCCCGTCGTGGAGCGCACGGCACTTCGTTCCGCATTCTCGGCAGCGAGGGATATTCCAAGTCGGGGTCACGTCAGCGACGAGGCCCGTGGTGTTGAGGTGGAAATCGCGGACCACGAGATCTTGGATCGAGATGAGGACTCGGAGTACGGTTGTCGTGCGCAAGGGGGGGCCTGGACTGAAGTTGTTGTTACCCGCAGTCTGGTGTCCTCGCCTTGCGCATCAACCTTTCAGCCCAAAACACTCGCCATCGGCTTCCAATCCTCCGATTCGAGCCATTCTCCGCTCACACCGCGCCCACTCAAACGTGAGGAGAGGGGAACTCTTTGCGCGACAGCGAGTTCCGGGTTGTACGGCTTGGGGCAACCAGGTCGGGCTTCGGTACGTTCGTGATGCGCGCTTCGGGCCATCGAGACACTGAAGAGCTACGCGAGCTAGCTTCTTGGAACACGAGATTTCGAAACGTCAAGTGCCTGCGCATGCGAGCGTTGCGTATTGGTAGCCAGGAGTGCTCAAAGATGACGAAGTCTGAAGACGCTACAGGCGGAACAAACTAGACCTCCCCTCTCGTCACACCCCCCAAGGTGCGACGCTCGCGCCAGCTCTCTAGGGGGATCCGTAACGGGCTACCGTTCAATTACGAGATTCGCTCGCCTACCACTGACAACGAGAGAACGACTTGCATGAAACCTGTCATGAAAACTTGGATCCGTTGGATACATCTGTTGGGTGTCGCGTTTACGGCTGCTTGTACTCTCCTTATGAATCCGGCGCACGCCCAGTTGAGCAACCAAGACGATTGCACTAACTCGGGCATCGACAATGTCGGTCCGGGCACGCACACCTTTGACATCAGTGGCGCCACGACCGGCACCCAAGGCCAAGCGGAAGCCCTCTGCTACGCCTTCGGAACCTCAGCCATCGACATGGACATCTGGGGCACCTACACGGCCGTCATTTCGGGCACGGCCGTCGTGTCGACCTGCAACAGTACCGGCACCCTCAACGACTCCAAGATCGCGGCCTACCCGAGCGGCGCTGCCTGCCCCGCGGACGGCACCTCGCTCGCTTGCAACGACGATGCCTGTGGACTCTTCTCCACAATTGCCTTCCCCGTGACAGCCGGCCAAAGCTACATCCTACAGATCGGCACGTTCCCAGGCGGCGCGTCTGGGGATGGCAGTGTCGATATCAGCGAAGTCCCGATAGCTCCTGCGCTGTCGAACCAAGACGACTGTGCCAACGCCTTGATTGACACGATCGGCCCAGGCGGGTACGGCTGGGACAACCTCGGGACGACGACCGGCATCGAAGGCCAGGCAGAAGCCAGCTGCTACAAGTTTGGCTCCTCCGCCGTCCAGTCGGATGTCTGGGCGGTCTATGTGCCTGAATCGAACGGGGCTGTGACGATCGAGACTTGCGGCTCGGTCGGCTCCAACGCCGACACAAAAATGGCAGTGTATCCGCTCGCGGACTGTGCGACGATCGACGGCACGTCGATTGCCTGCAATGACGACACGTGCGGTCTCCGGTCACAGATCATTTTCGACGCCATCTGTGGTGAGAGCTACCTCCTGCAGCTCGGCAGCTTCCCTGGCAGCAGTGATGGCGACGCGACGTTGCTCATCACGGAATCAGGCTCACCGTGCGGCTCGCAGGGGGTCGGCTTCACGCCCAACGAATGCAATCCGGCCAACCCGAACTCGACTGGCGTTGCGGCGACGATTCGAGCAGAGGGAAGCCCTGTGGCTTCGGCCCAGAATCTGACTCTGATCGCCGAGAGCATCCCGCCCGGTCAGTTCGGTTACTTCTTCGTATCACGCACACTGGGTTTCGTACCGAATCCAGGTGGCAGCCTCGGCAACATCTGCGTGCTTGGCAACCAAGGCCGGTACAACAACCCCAGTCAGATTGGTCAGGGCCCGACGATGACGCTCGATGTGGGCGCAATCAACGTCCCAACCAACCCGTTGCCGGGAGAAGTGATCATTCCCGGCGACATCTGGTACTGGCAAGCATGGTATCGCGACGTCGGCCACACCAACAACTTCACCAACGTCGTGCGCGTTGTCTTCCTGTTCTGCTACGTCGAGGTGCAGGGGCCAAGATTTGTGTGTCCGGGCGTGACTCAGCAGTACGTCGCACAGACGGGTCCCGCAGGCGGTGCGCTCACGTGGGCGGATGACGCGAACGCGGCTGGCCAGCTCGTCGTTCCCGCTGGGGCGGTGCTCGGATCGCTTCGTAATGTGACCGCGAACTACAGCGCCGCACCTGGGTGCACGGACACATTCGTCACTAGGGTCTCCAACGGTTTGCCCGGTGGCCCAGGCGAGCTGACCATGTGTTTAGCTTGTCCGCTTGACTGCCTGACGGCGAACTCACTTGCGACGGAGGCAACTAACTGGGCGATGAACAACGCTGCCGCCTTGGGCGGGGGGTTGGGGGGGGGCTGTGCAGACGCAGCTCGGCACGCCTACTGGAATGCGCTCATGGCGCGCGACCTCGGCGCGGCCAAGGCCCAGTTGTTCGCCGATGCGCACGAGCAGAGCAATTTCGTCAACTGCCAAGACAACAACATGGACCTGCACAACAACCTGGAGGGCCGCGGTCTCGCGGCCGCCGGACTGACCAACGGGCAGTTGCAGAACCGGGTAGTGGCCGCGCTACGCCGGGGTGAGCTCGTCGCAATTCAAGGAGGAGCCACAGTCACGACGCCGGGGACGTGCGTAATTACGTACTAGGCAAAGAACCTCGTCGGCCTCGAGCACGACAAGCTGGCCAACCTGCGGAGGGCCAACGGCTCGCCGCGCTCTTCCCTTCCCGGGCCCACACGATCTTCCCCTGTTCGTGGTCGACGACGACCGTGACGTACTTGTGGTGGCGACGGTAGCTGAGCTCGTCCACGCCGATCAGTCGGAGGCCATCGAGTCGATCACCGACCGTCTCTTGATGGCGATCGACGACGCGCCGAATGATCGCCCCAACGGTCCGCGACGCGGCACGCACGAGCCGCGTCGCGGTCGTTCCGGCGCACTGCTGAGCGAGATAGACGGCGTGCTCCTCGAATGGGAGGGTGAAGTTCGAGCCGGCGGCTGCCAACGGCACCTGCTCGACCCCCCAGGGGCGGGCCGCTATTCTCTGTCGTCGAGTTGCACGTCCCCAAAGATAGTACACGCGTGGAGCGCTGGAGCGCGAACAGTTTCGTACCAAACCAATCACCTTGGGGCGGCTCCACACCCAGCCGCGCGGCTTGCCCTTGTCCTTGCCGTGTGGATCACCCGGCCGGGCTTCCGCTGGACCCTTCGGCAGATGCGTCTTCACCGTCTCGCGGATCGCCTCGACGTCATAGCGCTGTGCGTCGAGGAAGGTCTTCCACGTTTGCGACGGGCCCCGGTTCGTCACCGGCCTGATGTACGGGGACACGCTCGAGCCGAAGCTCCGACAGCGTGTCACCGTAACTGCATCTGGCTCGTCGAACGGGCCAAGGCGGCCTTGTCAAACATCACGTGTCCTCGTAGAGCACCGCGACAAGGGGTGCCAGTACCTCACGCTGCCGGAAAGGGGCTGCCTGGGCAGCAGCGGCGTAGCGCGAGGTCCGCCGGGTCGTCGGCGACGATGAATACCGGCCGTTGGCCGAGCCGGCACGGCATGCTCCCCTCAGCCTCCCCCCGCGATTGCTGCACCCGCTGCGGCACTCCCTCAAGAACGCCATCCGTAGTGCCGAAGAGGACCTGGTCACCGGGCCGACGGAATACCCCATGGACAGTTCAGTTCCGTTCTTCGAGCAAGTAATCCGGCGCGTTAAGGACAACCGCGCCCTAGCCACTGTCTTGCTGATCCTCACTGCGATCATCGGCCTCGGCTCGGTAGCGAGGTCCGCGGGTTGGATCGGGGCGTTCGTGGAGGATCACTCTGCCCCGCCCGACCCCCGCATCTTCCGGTTCGGCGACCAGACCATCGAGCTCGCTGGCGGGATCGGAACGAGCGTTGAGCAAGCCGTGGTCATCAAGGGCGCCCTGACGGTCGAAGCGGGCGTCGCGTCAGAAAAGTACTGGATCGACCAGTTCTATCCGAACTTCAAGTGGATCAAGCACAGCCTCTACTCGCCCAACAACGACCGTTCCGCGCTGTACGACGTTATCGAGATTGAGACGGAGCTGGGGCACCGCAAAAAGCTGTACTTCGATGTCACGGCGTTCTTCGGGGGGCCGTTCATCGGCAAGTTCTAGCAGTTCTCCAGGACGCACGCCCTACGACCTGGTCGCGTTCTCAGAGGTCGGGTAGGAAGGCCCAATGAAGATCGTCTCGCAGCACAACGACTACGCTTGCGGCTTGGCGTGCCTTGAGTCGTTCCTCTTCGACTGTGGACGCCCAACGAGCCAGCACACGATACTCTCGCGTCATCCGCATCTGTGCCACTTAGGGGAACCAATTGAGGGAGCGCTGGACATCACGATCGAGAACCTCAGCGAGATCGGCGCCTCGTGCAGTTTCCGCGTCAAGAAGCTGTTGCGTGACGAAGACGTGCTTCCTCCGGGTCAGACGTACTTATTGGTCGCAACGAGTCTGGCCGGTCGTGACGAGAAGCATTGCGTCCGGTGGCAGGGCGAATTCCATAACGGAGATTACAAGGTCATGGATCCGCTCCACAGTCGCAGGACCAACGCTCGGGAATACGCTCTCTGGCCAGTTGATCTCATTGAGGAATCGGCGTGCATGCTCTTCAAGCTGACCGTCGAGACAGTGGCAGACCCTGCTCGAAAAGGAGCTCACGGCTGCCGAGGCCGACATCACGGTTCATACGAGCCAGATGACCGACGACGCCCTTCGCCTCTGGAGTGAAGGCCGCTGGATACGACGTGAGTTCGCCCGGGGTCGATGCCGGTGTCGAACGGAGGTCGAGGCCCAGATGTTGGCGCGGTTCTTCGAGGGTGCGGCGCGAGGCGACGAGGTCGTCAGGACCGCGCTGGAAGCGCTACAGCCCGAGGCGCTGGCGATCATCGAGCGCCCGGACACGTAGTAGTAGGACCGTTGAGGTCGTCACCGGCGCCTACTCCCCGTCCTTGCGCATTTGTTGGCGTCGACGACCACGAGCACCGCGACGGCCGCGGCTCACCACGCCCACGTCTCTCTCGAGGGCGAGTCCTTCCACAGCCCCTCGAAGCGATGCAAGGCGTCCTGACGGGGCCTGGAGTGCCCGGCCCAATCCCGAATGACACCACTGTTGGGTCCGGGAACCCCGGGTTTGACCGCACTGCGGGTGGTCGACAACCCGAGCTGTTACACCATCTGGCGATGACTTGATGGAAACGGATCTCTGAGCCGCCGAGCCCTGAAGTCGTCCATTGTCGGCTTGTGGATCCCGAGCCGGCCACGCCAGTCACCGCACAAGTCGTTTTCTACCGGGAGGAGGACGGCTCGGTTCCAGTCATTGGTTGGCTCGAATCTCTCCCCTCTCGCGCCCGTGCCAAGGTGTTCTCTCGGCTCGAGCAACTGGTTGCGGCCTGGCCCAACGTCCGAAGGCTTGACCCGGTGCTCGCCGCTGGCGGCCTCCAAGCGCTCCGTGTGCGCCACAGCGGCACGCTGTACGTCGTCCACGTCTTTCGGCCACGGCCTGTGCTCTCTCGTCGTCGTAGGCGGCGTCACGGCGCCGTCCAGGGCTCTCCTCGCACCAGCAACTCGTCGTGTGCTCGAACGCAAGACGCGTTTCGAGGAGCAGCCCGTTAAGCACACGTACCGGCCGGGGGCGTCGCGGAAAGGCAGCTCTGAGCTCTCTGCGCTGGAAGAGCGGTTCTTCGCCGATGTCAAGCTGGCGGCGGAGCTTGAGGAGGCACGCGCGACTGTGCAAGTCGCAGACCTGGTCCATTCGTTGCGCCAACAATCCGGTCTGACCCAGCGGGAGCTTGCTCGTCGAATCGGGACGGGGGCATCCGTCATCTGCCGACTTGAGAACGATGAGTACCGCGGCCAAGGGCTGAGCATGTTGCGTAGGATCGCGCACGCGCTCGATCTACGCGTCGTGATCACAATCAAGCCACAAACGCCGAAGACCGAAAGCCCGTTCTGAGAACATCCGAGTCACCGGTCGCCACGGTCGCAGATCTCGAGGCTGCAGCCATCTCAACTGCTCAAGCCCCGTAGGATGCGGATAGACACCGAACGAACACGAAGCGCGCGGCCAGGCTCCTAAGCGCTAACTCGGAGCTCGACCGCGCTAACCACCTACAAGGGAGGTGGCTGTGCGACAGCCTATCGACGAGCCCGCCGTGCGGGAACAACGGGATGTCGTCCCTGACGGACGACGAGAAGAAGTCCAGCGTCAATGCGACAAACGGCGTTGGGGTGGCGCATGAGCAGCTTCATTCCGCTGACGCCGTCGCAGCGGGACACGCTCGAATACATCCGGAGCTACTTCGCCGAGCACAAGATCTCGCCCACTTACCGCGAGATGGGCGACAACTTCGGGATCACGGCATCTGCTGCGTTCAGTCGATGTGTCGGCCTCGAGCGGCGTGGCCTCATCCGCCGAACCAGAGACGGCGGCCGAATGATGGCGCGGAACCTCGAAGTCATTGACCGAGGAACGGCCGGCGACCACTCTGTTCACGTTGTCGCCACCATCGAAACGAACGAAGTGAGCATCAAGGCGCAGGAAGTCGTCGAGCTCCTCGAGCTGGGCTGGGCATCGTCCGCCGGTGTCCGTGCGGTCCGCATCGTGGGCGATGGATTTCGGCAGAGGCACGCGCTCGTCGACGGAGATGTCGTGATCATCTCGACACGGCCACCGTCATGCGAGCAGCCCGCGCTTTGGAGAGTCGGCAATCGAGCGGTGCTGTCTTCGAGCGAGCCGTGTCCACAATCAGGCTCGGCTCTCCGGCTTGGCTCCGTCGTCGGCGTCGTCCGGTGCTTCGTCGGTGGTCTCGAGAACACCTGATGACGTGACGGCCGTCATGAAGCCCAGCGTCGCCACATCATCCCATCTCCTCTGCAATCCTCGCCGCCAACTCGCGGTCAGCCTCGGCGTAGACCTGCGTCACGCCAGCGTCCGAGTGGCCAAGTACGACCCGGGCTGCTTCGATGCCGTGATGCCTTCGGATCTCGGTGGCCGCGTTGTGCCGAAGCTGATTCGGATTCCAAGCTGCAAAGCCTGCTCTCTCACAAGCTCGGTGGATCGCACGACGGTACGAACGAGTGCCGTAGCGCTCTCCGGCACCCCGCGTCGGCTCCAGCTTTCGATTCGTGCCGGGGACGTTGCCGATCCCGGGAGGAGTCTTTCGGGATAGGCGTCGAGCTTCGAGTCTCTCGGCTTCGGCCTCGCTCGGCGAGAACATGTAAGCGTTCTCAGCCCGGAGCATGAAAGGCATGAGGATTTGACGAGCCTTTGGTCCAAGGAACACCTCTCGCTCCCTCTCGAGGTACGCCGTCTTATGGGACTCCGGCGTGTAGATCCAAACCGCACCGGATCGATCGATGTCTCTGGGCCGCATAGTCACAACTTCACCGGGTCGCATTCCGGACAGTTGCTGAACCTGGATCATCGCTGACACTTGTCGGGAGACATGCGGGAGCACGGCTCGAACAAGCTCTTCCGGAACGGGGCGCACCTTCTTCGACTCACGAGCGTTCGTGCGCCCCCTCTTCACGCCATTCACCGCCTGTAAGGCCTGATATACGCCCGCAGGAACCAACTCGTGGGCAACGCCCCAACGAAACGCGCGACGAATCCGCCCCAAGTGGGCATTGAGAGTGCTCCTGCTCCATCGATCCGTTTCGGTCATCGCTTCGCGAACGGCGGCCAGCTTGAGGGGGCTGAACTCAGCGGCAGGCAGGCCCCCATACAGCTCTGTCAGCACCTCCAAAGCCGACCGATAGTGGACCACGTGCGTCGACTCCCCGAGCTCCTCCTCAACGTTGTTCAGGAACGCAGCCACGAGCCCAGCGACCGAAAGCCCGTCCTGCTCGCTCGCGGGCGGACCACCGACGATGCGATACTCGCGAATCCAACGCGCCGAGGCCCCGAGGGTATCCGCACTCGAGATGCCCTTCGCCTCGTCGGCGAAGTAGCGCCCCATCCAGAACCGCCGCGTCTGCCCTGTCGCATCCGGCAACAGGAAGTACGCCTGCCCGGTCCCCTTGTGAAGCCTCAGCTTCTCGCCTTCGACGTACGTGCAGACCGGCTGCCCGGCATTCCCTGTGTTCGCGCTCTTTCGTCGGCCGCCCATCGCGGTCCCTCCAAACCCGGGTAGCGACTACCCAAGATTCCAGTGGGTTGCGACCGCGCCGCGCGAGCGGGTAGACGCCGTAGCCGGCGTCTCAGCCTCGATTTCGAAGTGGAGCCAGCGGCCGGACTCGAACCGGCGACCACTGCTTTACGAAAGCAGAGCTCTACCACTGAGCTACGCTGGCTACCAAAAGAGGGCGCGTACTCTACGCGCCCTCTCCCTTTCAATCCAGCCCCTATCGCCTACTGCGCGACCCGAACGCGGACGCTCTCGACGAGCGCGGCGCGCGAAGCCGGGTCGAGGTTCAGGCGGCCCATGGCGCGAGCCGCGGCGCGGCGCACGGCGAGGCCGGCGTCGGAGGAGACCACGGCGCTCAAGGCTTCGCCGATCGCGGCGCTGCCGCCGCTGCGGCCCACGATGCCGGCGATGGCGTCGCCGGCGGCGACGCGCGCTTCGTCGGAGCGGTCGTCGGCAGTGGCGAGAGCGAGGAGAGCGTTGAGCTGGTCGGGGCCGCCGGCGGCGGCGAGGGCGTGCATGGCCGGAATCGTCACGGCGTCCGGGCGGCCGGCGAGCGTGCTCGCGAGGTCGTCGAGGACCATCGCGATGCTCGCGTGACCGGAGCGGGCGAGGTTGCCGAGGACGCCAGCGGAACGCTCGGCGAGCGCGTCGGCCTGGGCCCGGTCACCGGTCAGGTTCTCCGAGAACACGCTCTCGAGCGCGGAGATGTCAGCGCCCGAAAGGCTGCCCGCCGTGCGGTCGCTGTAGAGGTCGGCGTACTCCTGGTCGCTCGAGACGATGAACACCGGCACGTTGGCCGTCACCGGGTTCGCCTTCACCTGCGTCAGGACCTGATCGAAGGTCATGTCCGAGAGCGCGTCGCCGACGAGAATGACGTCGAGACCCGGCACCTGGTTGAGGAGGGCGAGGCCGCTGGCGCCGTTGCCGCGGTGGTTGGTGAGCACACCCGAGTCCGTCAGAGCCGCGACGAGACCGGCGGCGCGCTGGGCGTTGGAGTCGATCACCGCGGCGATGCGCACGACCTCGCGGCTGGCGTTCGCGCCGAGGATGCCGATGACGTCCTGACCCGGGTCCGAGCCCGTGTTGGCCGCGATCGCGCCGAGCGTGACGGCAGCCTCACCGCTCATCGCGCTGTCCGACGCGCCGAGCGCGCGGCGCAGACCGTCCGTCGAAGCGTTGGCCACGTTGGCCAGGGCGCGCGAGATGCGGATGCCGGTCGCGGCGTCGTCGGAGACGACCGACCACTGCAGGGCCAGGTCGAGCGCGTCGATGCCGGCGCTCTCGACGGCGAGGGAGCCCTCGGCCGCCTTGTCGACGAGCTCCGAGACGTCCTCGCCGGATTCGGCCAGCGCGTCGAGCTTCGCCTGCATGTCCGTGTAGGCACGCGCGATGCCCGCGAGGGCCTCGACCGAGCCCGGATCCACCGCGAGAGCGCGGTAGTAGGACTTCTTCGACATCTCGTTGTTGTAGATCGCGCGCGGAGTCACGCTCGCAACGAGGTCGCCGTCCCAGCTCCACACGACGTCGCTGTAGTCGAACGGACGCAACACGGTGCCGCGCCGGTGGTGGTAGTCGTCTCCCTGCTGCAGGAAGATCGCGATCGGCTCGCCGTCCGCGCCGCACTTGGCGGCGGCGTCCGTGGCCGCGGTCTGCACCGACGAATCGGAGTCGCTCGCGGCGAGCGCCTTGAGTACCGCGCCGGCGCGCGGGTCGCCGATGTAGCCGAGCACGAGCGCCACGTTGCGGCGCAAGTAGGCGTCGTCGGTGTTCAGCGCTTCGATCAGCGGCAGCACGACGTCCGTGTTCATCTGCGTCAGGGCGTGCATCGCGATGACGCGCCAGTCCCCGGCCGCCGGATCCCCGAGCGGACGGACCAGGCGCGGAACGGCGTACTCACCGTGCTCTGCGGAGAGCTTGTTGATGACGCGCCGACGCTCGAGCGCGTCGTTGTTCGTGCGCAACTCACCCACGAGCGCCGCCATCGCGTCGTCGTCGTTCCGGCGCTCCTTGCGACCCAGTTTGGCGCGATCGATGAGACGCTTGGCCACGAGCTCGAACTCGCCCCCCTCGATCAACATGTCCGTCCAGATCTCCGCGTCCGTGGACTTCCACATCTCGTACGCGGCCTCGTTGCTGGGGTCGGCCGCGAGGGCACGCTGGAAGGCGGCGAGAGCCTCTTGCTTGCGGCCACGCTGTAGCAGGTCCACCCCCTGAGCGAAGTCGTCCTGTTGGGCGAGGGCGGGCGAGCAGATTGCGGAAAGGGCCAGGGCCAGGCCGAGCTTCCGGCGCAGACGAATCATGTCGGTGTCCTCTCGCACTAGGAGAGCTGGTGGTGTTGGCTCGGCGCTACGCCGGTGCGTCGGCGCTGAGCGGGGGGGGGATCGGCGGCCCGTCAAGGGGGGGTGGGCACGCGCCTGAAAGCAGCGCGGACACAGCCCTCGATGGCGGAAAGCCCGTGCCACGAAACAGGTTGCGGAATGATAACGGGGGTCGGGCCAGGGTCAAGGAAGGAGGGGCGGGGCAGGGAACCGATGGCGGCCCGCAGAACCGCTCCAGGCACGCGCCTACCGCACTGCGGGGCGCCGGATACCGCTTGTCGGCCGACTTTCATCGCGCTGGCGGCGCCGGGCTGAGCTTCCCGAGCACCCGCCCCGCCCGCGCCCCGGTCGTCCCGGGCCGCGTGACCGGCTCCCCCACCAGGGTCCGCGCCGCCAGAGCAGCGAACACGAGGGCCTCCCGTGCGTCGGGATCGACCCCCACCGAGGAGCTCGGCCGCACGCTGCGGGTCGCCCCGAGCGCGGCCATCAGCGCGGCGTTGCGCACGCCCCCGCCCGCCGCGACCCAGGTCGGCTCGGGCCCATCGGGCAGGAAACGCCGGGCGGCGACGTCGACCCAGCCGGCGATGAACCGCACGGCGCCGACGAACAAATCGGGCACGGGTTCGAGGCCGAGGCGCCCTCCGGCCTCGACCGCGCGGTCGACCCAGGCCTCCCCGAACGTGTCGCGGCCGGTGCTCTTGGGGGGCTCGCGCAGAAAGAAGGGGTGGCGGCTCAGCTCCCCGCACCAGCGCCGGATGCGGTCGCCGCGCGGGCTCTGGGACTCGAGCAGCCGCAGGCCGAGCGGATCGAGCGCCGACGGCAGATCGGCCGGGGGCGCCGGGAGCAGCTCCGCCCCCGCGAGCGCCGTCCCACCGCCCGAATCGAAGGGCTGATCGAGCAGTCGGCGCGCGAGCCCGTCGAGCAGGCTGTTGCAGGGACCGGTGTCGAAGGCGAGCACGCGCCCGTCCGCGAAGTAGGACACGTTCGCCATACCGCCCAGATTCAGGACGCAGAAGGGCTCTTCGAGCGCTGCGAACAACAGGTCGTCGGCGTAGGCCGACAGCGGTGCGCCGTCCCCACCCGCGGCGATGTCCCGCGCGCGGAAGTCGCTGACGACCGCGCACCCGGCGCTCTCGGCGACGAAGTCGCCGTCGCCGAGCTGCAGGGTGGCCTTGCCCGCCTGCTCCTCCCCGTCGTGGTGCCAGACGGTCTGGCCGTGGCTGCCGACCAGATCGAGCGTCACCCCGTGCGCCTCGGCGACCTCGCGCGCCGCGCGGCCGAAGGCGCGACCGAGGTCGCGGCCGAGGAGCGCGACCTCGCGCAGGCCGCACGGCTCGCCGTCGAGCACGGCACGCACGCGGGCGTCGAGCCCGGCGGGGAACGGGCGGACCTCGGACGCGAGCGCTTCGGCGAGCGCGAGCTTGCCCGCGCGGTCCTCGAAACGCGCGAGCCCGACGTCGATGCCGTCGCCCGAGGTGCCCGAGAGGACGCCCGCGACCACGGCACGACCCTCCCGCAGGCGCTGTGCGAGGTCAACGAAGCTATGTGCCGTCATGGGTGCCCACCGGCGCCCGAGTGTGCCATTTGGCCATTTGCTTTTGGCAGACTGCCCCCATGTCCAAGAAGAGCGAACGTACGCCGGTCCTGGTCGCCGACGACGACCCCGACATCCGCCTCGCGCTCGAGATGCTCTTACAGTACGAGGGTTTCGAGGTCTGGACCGCGAAGGACGGCGAGGAGGCGTGGCGGCGCATCGAGGCCGAGCGCGGCGCGGGACGCGCGCCGGCGCTGGTCCTGACCGACCTCAAGATGCCGAAGCTCGACGGGCTCGAGCTCCTCGAGCGCATCGTCGCGCTGGAGGACGGACCGCCCGTGATCCTGATCAGCGGCCACGGGGACGTGGCGACCGCGGTCGAGGCGATGCAGAAGGGTGCCGCGAACTTCCTCGAGAAGCCGATCGACGACAAGCGCGTGCTCGTCACCCTGCGCACGACGTTGCGCGAGGGCGAGCTCGAGGTGGAGAACCAGGAGCTGCGCAAGCGGCTGACGGGCCGCTACGAGCTCATCGGAGAGAGCGAGCCGATGCTCAAGCTCGCGAGCCAGCTCGAGCAGGCCGCGACCGCCGACGCGGCGGTGCTCATCACCGGCGAGAACGGCTCGGGCAAGGAAGTGATCGCGCGCAACCTGCACTACAAGAGCACGCGCGCGGCGGGCCCGTTCGTGACGGTCAACTGCGCGGCGATCCCCAACGAGCTGATCGAGTCGGAGCTCTTCGGGCACGAGAAGGGCAGCTTCACCGGAGCGTTCGAGCGCCGCACCGGACACTTCGAGGCCGCCGACGGCGGGACGCTCTTTCTCGACGAGATCGGCGACATGCCGCTCGCCGCGCAGGCGAAGGTCCTGCGCGCGCTCGAGTCGCTCGAGATCACGCGCGTCGGCGACAGCAAGACGATCCCGGTCGACATCCGCGTCATCGCGGCGACCAACGCCGATCTCGCGACGGCGGTCGAGGAGAAGTCGTTCCGCCTCGACCTGTTCTACCGTCTGAACGTCGTGCCGCTGCGGGTGCCACCGCTGCGCGAGCGCAAGGGCGACATCCCGCTACTCGTCGGCCACTTCCTCGAGGCGCTGACCGAACGCGCCGGCCGCACGCCGCCCCCGGTCAACGCGGAGGCGATGGAGTTTCTCACCACGCTCGACTGGCCGGGCAACGTGCGCCAGCTGCGCAACCTGCTGGAGGGAGCGGCCGTCTTCGCGACCGGAGACGCGATCGGCAAGGCCGACTTCGAGGAGGTGCTCGCCGGCGGACCGGGCCTCGCCAAGGTGCCGACGGGTCCCGAGCTCGAGGGCGAAGACCCGTTCGCCGCCCCGACGTTCGAGGAGTTCAAGAACCAGTCGGAGCGGCTGTTCTTCAAGCGCCGCCTCGAGGCGAACGGCGGCAACGTGAAGCGCACGGCGGAGGAGCTGGGGATGCAGCGGAGCCACCTCTACAAGAAGCTCGACCGGTACCAGCTGCGGTAGGGCGGAAGCGGTCTTGATAGGTACGGTACCGCCCAGCGCCTACGGGATGCGCAGGACGACGCCCGCGCGCACCGCGTCGGGGTTCTTCAGCCGATCCTTGTTCGCTTCCCAGATCTCGTTCCAGAGGTGGCCCTTGCCGTACACCTTCTTCGCGATCGCCCAGAGGTTCTCGCCGTCGAGGACCTCGTACTCGGCCTGCGCGCCGTAGCCGTCGTCGTAGACGGGCACGAACAGCTCGTGTCCGGCGGTCAGCTCGCGGACGCCTTCGTTGTACCGGCGCAGGAGCTCGGCCTTGACGCCATCGCCGTAGTAGCGGGCAGCGATCTTCTTGAACGTGTCGCCGTCCTGGCACGAGTAGAGCTTCAGGTCGGCGGAGACCGTGTCGCGCAGGTTCACGAGCGTGAGCAGGTCGCCTTGCTGCTCGGTCGCGGGCGGCTCCGGATCGGGCTGGCGCTCCAGCGGGGCGCTCGACTCCTCACTGGGGTCGCGCCGGCGCCGCGGGTCGCGGTCCCGCGAGCCGCCGACCGCCGCGTTCAACAGCGCGCCGCTGCCGGACGTGACGTCGGTGACGGGCTCGTCCGTGGTGTCGATCACGGGCTCGACGGGGTCCAACTGACGCTGGTCGCGGTCGCGCATCGTCCGCGAAGGCACCGGTCCCTCGTCCCGCTCGTCCGGGATGTCCAGCGGAGCGCTGAGCCGGTCCGCCCGGTTCAGCTCCACGTCCTTCGACGCCCCACCCGAGGAGCCACTGGTGGACGCCTTGCGACCCGCGGCCTGAACGTCGTCCCCCCCGCCGGTGTCGAGGGACACCGCGAGAATGACGGCGATCAGGAAAAGGACGCTCAATACGACGATCTTCTCGACCTTGCCCATGACGCTGCTTTCTCTGGCGATCCACCGGGACCGCGCCATCAACGGGGGCGCCCCAACCGTCCTGAACCGGCTGGCCCCCCTTGTGCGCAGGATCGAGACACGCCGGCGGGGAGTCAACGGGATTTCGACGAAAGTCCCACCACATGGAGCGTGGGTAGGACGCTCCAACACAGCATCCTGTGGGCGGCCCGGGCAACGGGCGGGGACGCGCGGGCGCCCCGGACGGCCGAACCCAGTACGATTGCCCAGTACGACTTCCGAGCACCGATGCAAGCGCGCGAGAGGGGTGAACAGCTAGACGAGCCGATGGCGAAGCCCCCCGGCTTGGCCGACCCGGTGCTGCGTGCCCTCCTCGTGCTGGTCATCGCGCTGCAGGCCTTCGCCTGGAGCCGCATCGACGGCTACCAGCTCGCGGACTCGGTCGAGTACATGGAGCGCGCCCAGGCGTTCGTGCGCGGCGAGATCGTCATCGACTCGCAGACGATCCGCTCGTTCGGCTTCTCCTCGCTCCTGGCGCCGTTCTTCTGGGCCGCCGAGCGCATGGGCATCGAGGACCTGCGCGGGATCGTGTGGGTCAGCCGCGTCGTGCAGATGCTCATGGGCCTCTTGCTGGTGCGCATCTGCGTGCGGCTGGGCTTCCACCTCGGCGGGCGCGTGACCGCGCTCGCGGCCGGCGCCGTCTGCGCGTTCAACCCGCTGTTCCTGCAGTACTCGGTGTCGCCGGTGTCCGACATCGCGGCGGCGGTGTGCGCGGGGCACGGGCTCGAGGCAGCGGTCCGGCGGGGAGGGTTCCGGGCGGGCGTTCGCAGCGGGCTGTGGTTGGGGCTCGCGCTGCTGGCCGCGTACAAGACGATCCTGATCTTCGGCGGCGTCACGGCCGCAATGTTCCTGCGCGAACGCTGGCGCGGGCGCCGCATGTGGATCGGCTTGCTGTGGGGCTACACGCTGGCGGTCGTCGGACAGATCGCGCTGGACAAGCTGACGTACGGCGAATGGGGCGCGAGCTTCATCAAGTACTTCTTCTCGAACTCGGCGCCGATGATCGGGACGTTCATCCACGATCTCGGTTTCCAGAAGGTCGGCTTCGCGATCTACAACTGGTCGGTCGGGTCGGTGCAGGAGAACCCGAACCTGCGCTCGATCCAATCGAAGACGTGGTACATCGACAACCTGCACCACATGCTCGTCTGGCCGGTGCTCGCCTGCACGCTGCTCGGGGTCCTGCGGAGCCTTCTCGAGCCCAGGTGGCGCGCACTGCTGCCGCTGATCGTCTTCGCCTGCGCGGTCGCCGCCATGCAGTACAAGGGCTCCAAGGACTTCCGCCTGTGGATCCCCCTGCTGCCGATCCTCGCTCCACTGGCCGGATACGGCGTGAGCGCCGTTTACGGGGACCATTCGCGCGCCAAGGCCGTGCGCCGCCTGGCCGCCTACGCGCTCCTCGCGAGCACCCTCGTCCTCGGCCTGCGCGAGCTCACCTCCGGCGAGAAGCGCCAGTTCGCCGCGTACTGGGATGCGATCGACTGGGTGAACGCCGAAGCCCTCGAGCGCCGTACGGACGACCCCGACGATGATGCCAATTGGGAGCTGCCGCGCGTCGCGAGCGCGTACCACTGGGCCGTGTTCCTGCAGGACTCGAAGGACGTCGAGATCGTCAAGCTCCCGCGCCAGCTCGACGGCTGGACCGACCTCCTGCCCGGCGAGCAGAACCGCGACCTCCTGCGCATCCTCGACATGGACTGGCTGATCGTGCACCTGCCGGTGCTCGCGAGCCCGGGCCACGCCGAGCTCGCGGAGGTCGTGAGCGACGGCTTCCACGTCGTCGCGTGCTTCTTCCCCGGTAATTCCTCTTCGGCGAGGCGCGAGCCGTCCGAGAGCCTCGGGCCGGTGCTCGTCCTCGAGCGCCGCACGGGCGCGGAGGGCGAACGCGGGCTGATCGACCTCGGCCGGCACGTCGCCACGAACGACCCGGCCGCCTACTCGGCGGCCGCTGGATTCGATGCCCCGCTGCGCCTCGAGCGCCCCGATCTGGGGGAGGAGCTGTGGCTGCTCGGGCACGAGCTGCGCCAGCTCGCCGGCGACGGGCACGCGCTCTTGACCTACCACTACTTCGTGCAGAGCCAGCTGGTGGCGAAGTACGCCAGCGTCGACCGGCTGACGATCCGCGACGGCACGCGCGCGTGGGAGCAGCGCCATCCGCCAGCCTTCGGAGCGGTGCCGACGAACGAGTGGCCCGTGCACGGCATCGTGCGCGTCAGCTGGCCCGTCATCGCCGCCCAGGAGACCGAGCGGGCGGGCTACCGTCCGATCGGCGGACCGTGGCGACGCGGCGAGACGATGCCGGGCGAGCTCTGGCACCTCCTGGCGACCTTCGACGCGAGCGGGGTGACCGGGGCACTCGAGCCGGCGCCCAGGCCCGCGGGGGATCGGGTCGCCGTGAGCGAGGACGGGCTCGCGCGCGTCGGGCGCGTGCTCGTCCCCGTGGCGCGCCCCGCGCGGCTCGCCGACGACGGACGCCCCCTGCCGGCGCAGGAACGCTGACGGCGAACGTGGATCGCGGCCAGGCCTTGAGCACACGCCGGACGGCGGATATCGTCTTCAAGTCCGGAGATTTCAGGACGCGTGCCGCGCAATGCCGCGTGCGCACGAGTGCCGCCCGGACACCCGCGTCGCGCCCCAAGCCCCCACGCACTGGCGCCCACGGAAGCCCAGCAGCACGAGCCATGTTCCGATCCAGCGTCCGTCCTTTCTCCGCGAGGGCTTTTCTGCCCTTCGCCCTCCTCGCGTCGTGCCTGTTCGCGGCGTGCACCTCCAGCGGCAGCTCTGACGCCGTGCGCGAAAGCGTCCGCGTCGCCTTTCGCGATCTGCGCGGCGGCGGGACCCCGATGGTCATCGTCAACGACGGCTTCCTCATCGATTCCGGTATCGAGGGCGAGACGCCCGCCGGACGCAGGAAGGAGTACTACTCCATGCTCCGCACCGGTGTTCAGCCCAAGGTCGCCTCGGACGAGCTGATGGGCAAGCTCCTGGACTTCTTCGACCACCAAGACTTCGAGACCTACGCGATCAACGGTCCGGCGCCTGCGAACGCGGGTGGCGGCGTGCGCCAGACGCTCGAGGTCAGCAGCGGCGGTCGATCGCGTCACCTCGTGGCGATGCCCGGCATGGAGCCCGCGCGCAGCGAAGCGTTCCGCGAGACGGTGCGCGGCTACGCACGGACGTTCAACGAGATCGTCCAGCTGCAGACCGTGCCCGCCGACTTCGAGTTCGAGGGGACCAACGTTCCCGCTTCGAGGCGACGATGATGAGCCCGGAGGATCGGGAGCACCGCTCGCCCCGCCGGCGCCAACGCGCCGTCGCGATCCTCCCCGCCCGCATCGGCTCGACACGGCTCGAGCGCAAGGTGCTGCTCGCGGAGACGGGTACGCCCTTGTTCGTGCACACCGCGCGCAACGTCGAACGCTGCGATGCGATCGACCGCGTCGTGCTCGCGACCGACGACGGCGAGGTGCGCGCGACGGCCATGGGAGAGGGCATCGACGTCCGCATGACCTCGAGCGCGCACCCGAGCGGAACCGACCGCGTGCGCGAGGCGTACGAGGGCCTCGGCCAGCGCTTCGACGTCGTCGTCAACGTCCAAGCGGACGAGCCCGAGCTCGAGCCGGACGACGTCGCCGCGCTGATCGACGCGTTCGGCGACAAGTCGGTCGTATGTGCGACGCTGTGCGCGCCGCTCGATACGGATCACGCGGCGGACGCGGAACGACCCGACGTCGTCAAGGTGGTGCGCAACGATGCGGGCGACGCGCTGTACTTCTCGCGCAGCCCGATCCCGAACGTGACGCGCGCGCGCGAGGGTGCTGACACAGCCGGTGCTGACACAGCCGGTGCTGTCCTGCGGCACGTCGGCGTCTACGCCTTCCGCCCGCCCGCCCTCGCTCGTTTCTGCGATCTCGGCCCGAGCCGCCTCGAGGAGCTCGAAAGCCTGGAACAGCTGCGCTGGCTCGAAGCCGGCCAGAGCATGCGCGTGGTCGAGATCGCGCGCGCGCCGCGCGGCATCGACACGCGCGAGGACTACGAAGCATTCGTCGCCCGCCAGAGAGATCGGGCATCCGCCCCCTCTCCCCCCTCCCACTTGGAACAAACGGAAACCCGATGACGAAGCACATCTTCATCACCGGCGGCGTCGTCTCGAGCCTCGGCAAAGGCCTGACCTCCGCGGCGATCGGCATGATCCTCGAGCGCCGTGGCCTCAAGGTGTCGATGCAGAAGCTCGACCCGTACATCAACGTCGACCCGGGAACGATGAGCCCGTTCCAGCACGGCGAGGTGTACGTCCTCGACGACGGGTCCGAGACCGACCTCGACCTCGGGCACTACGAGCGCTTCACGCGCTCCGAGCTGACCCAGAACAGCAACTTCACGACCGGCAAGATCTACTCGTCGGTGATCGCCAAGGAGCGGCACGGCGACTACCTCGGCCGCACCGTGCAGGTGATCCCGCACATCACCGACGCGATCAAGGAGGCGATCTACGCAGGCGTTTCCGGACCGGACGTCGACGTCGCGCTGACCGAGATCGGCGGTACGGTCGGCGACATCGAGAGCCTGCCGTTCCTGGAGGCAGTGCGTCAGTTCGCGCTGGAGAAGCCCCCCGGCGACGTGCTCTTCGTGCACCTGACGCTGCTCCCGTACCTGCGCGCCTCGGGCGAGATGAAGACGAAGCCGACCCAGCAGTCGGTCGGCAAGCTGCGCGAGATCGGCATCCAGCCAGACGTCTTGATCTGCCGCACCGAGAAGCCGATGACGCAGGAGATGGCCCAGAAGATCAGCCTGTTCTGCAACGTGCGGTCCGAGCGCGTCATCGAGGAGCGCGACGTCGACTTCTCGATCTACGAGGTTCCGCTGAATCTCGTCCACGCCGGGCTCGACCGAATCGTCGCCGGGCACCTGGGACTCGCCGACGAGTCGGCGACCGACCTCGTCGACTGGATCGCGATGCTCAAGCAGATCAAGGCGACGACCGAGACCGTCGAGATCGCGGTCGTCGGCAAGTACATCGAGCTGCACGACGCGTACAAGTCGATCTACGAGTCGCTGTCCCACGCAGGCATCTCCAGCCACTGCAAGATCGTGCTCCGCAAGGTCAGCGCCGAGAGCCTCGCCGAGGGTGCCGCGAGCGACGCGGGCCCCGCGGCGCTCGAGGGCGTCCACGGCCTGCTCGTTCCCGGCGGCTTCGGTGAGCGCGGGCTCGAGGGCAAGATCCGCGCGATCCGCTGGGCACGCGAGAACGGTATCCCGTTCTTCGGGATCTGCCTGGGCATGCAGTGCGCGGTCATCGAGTACGCGCGCAACGTCCTCGAGCTCGAGGGCGCGCACACGCGCGAGCACTCGCCGCAGTCTCCCCATCCGGTCATCGACCTGATGTCGGACCAGGAGGACGTCGAGAAGGGCGGCACGATGCGGCTCGGTGCGTACGACTGCGAGATTCGCTCCGGCACGCTCGCCCGCCGACTCTACGGCGAGAGCCACATCTCCGAGCGCCACCGGCACCGCTTCGAGTTCAACAACGCCTACCGCGACGTGTTCGAGGCGTCGGAGATGACGCTGTCCGGCGTCAACCCCGAGCGCGATCTCGTCGAGATGGTCGAGATCCCCAGCCACCCGTTCTTCATCGGCGTACAGTTCCACCCCGAGTTCAAGAGCGCCCCGCTCGCGCCCCAGCCGATCTTCGCCGGTTTCGTCCGCGCGGCGCTCGAGCACGCGCGTGGTGGCAACAAGAGCCCCAAGCGTCAGGCGAGTCTCGCGTGAGTGGCGAGCGCACGGCGGCGGACATACCCCTGCCCGGGGGCGAGTTCCGGCTCTTCATCACGCGCCTCTCCTTCCAGGGGCTGCTCTCCTGCGGCGTGCTCGAGAACCCGGTGACCGGCACGAAGGACGTCAACGCCGCCGGCGCGAAGATGATCCTCGACGACCTGAAGATGCTGCGAAGCAAGACGGCCGGGAACCTCGACGCGGACGAGGCAGCCCACCTGGACAAGGTCGTCTCGGATCTCGAGCACGTGTACTCCCGCATCCAGGACGAGGATTGAGACAGGTCGGCGATCCAGCGCGTTTGTGAGGGATTGCCCTAAAGGCACCGGAGGGGGCTCAAGGGACCCAGGCGCCGTGTCGAAAGCGGCACCGGAGCCCCTCGCTTGAGAATCACCACCCGCCTCCTCGTACGTGTTCTCTTGCCCGTGGCCACGGTCTTCGTGGTGCTGGGCTGGAGCTTTCACGTCGCCAACCGCACGGACGTCTTCAATCGGGCTCAGCTCGAGCTGGAGCGCGCGACGGAGATCTCGAACAAGCTCGTCGACCACCACATGCGGTCCGTCGAGTCGACCTTGCGCATCCTGACCTCGCAGGACCGCGTGCTCGCTCTCCTGGAGGCACGCGTCGCGGGACGCGAGGACGAGTCCGACTTCCACGTGCAGGCGCTGGAGGTGCTCGCACGCAGGCTCCTGGCGCAGTCCAAGGACACCCTCGCGCTGGAGCTGTACGACGCGGACGGCAAGAGCATCCTGCGGGTCACGCCCGACTCGCTGCAGCCGACGGGACTCGCGGCGTCGGGCGCAGCGTGGTTTCAGGAGCTGCGGACGAGCGGTGAGGGCCATGCCTTCAATTGGGAGCGCGACGGCATCGGCCGCGTCAGCCTGCTGCGCGGCGCGGACCACCCGACGCACAACTTCATCGGCACGGTGGTCTTCGACCTTGAGAACCTCACGCGCGACGCGTTCTCGTTCGCGGCCGGAGGGATCGAGGACCTGCGCGTCGCGGTGCGCTCCACGGACGGCCATGAGCGGATCGTGTTCGGCGTGCCGATCGAGAGCGACGAGGCGCTCGACTGCGTCACGCCGCTCACGGCGGGAGGCGAGATCGTGCTCGAGCGGCCGCGCGAGTCGGTCGTGCGCGAGGTCCTCAAGTACGAGCTGCAGTGGCTGTTGATCTCGGCTCTGGGCCTGACCGGCCTCGTTCTGGCGATCTGGTCCGGTGTCCGCACGACCCTACGCACGCCTCTGTCGCAACTGATGGCGACGATCGCCGAGTTCCAGCGCGGCATCGTCCCCGCCGGGCCGCGGCTGACCGACAGCTCCCCGCGCGACGAGCTGCGGATGCTCGAGAGCACGCTCCTGAATGCCGTGCAGGCGTACCACATGTCCGCCGCGGAGCTCAAGAATCTCAATGAGTCGCTCGAGGCGCGCGTCGCCGAGCGCACGCAAGAGGCCGAACGCGCACGCGACGCGGCATTCGCCGCGAGCCGCACCAAGAGTGAGTTCCTCGCGAACATGAGCCACGAGGTGCGCACGCCGATGAACGGCGTGATCGGGATGACCGAGCTCTTGCTCGAGACCGACCTGACGCAGGAACAGCAAGACTTCGCACGCACGGTGCGCAGCTCGGCAGAGAGCCTCCTGTCGATCCTCAACGACATCCTCGACTTCTCGAAGATCGAGGCCGGCAAGCTGACGCTCGAGTGCCTCGACTTCGACCTGCGCCGCACCGTCGACGAGATCGCGGACCTGACGGCACCGGCGGCCCGGCAGAAGGGGCTCGAGCTCTTGACCGAGGTCGACGAATCGGTCCCGCGCTACGTCAACGGCGACTCGGTGCGGGTACGTCAGGTCGTCAGCAACTTGCTCGGCAACGCGATCAAGTTCACGCACCGCGGCGAGGTGTACCTGCGCATCGTCGTCGAGAACGAGAGCTCCTCGCCCACGCTGCGTTTCGCCGTGCGCGACACCGGGATCGGGCTCCCCCCCCAAGCGACCGAGACGATCTTCAACGCCTTCAACCAGGCCGACGGCTCGACGACTCGCAAGTACGGCGGCACGGGCCTGGGCCTCAGCATCAGCAAGAAGCTCGTCGAGCTGATGCGCGGCACCATCGGCGTGATCTCCGAGCCCGGTCAGGGCAGCACGTTCTGGTTCACGGTGCGCTTCGAGAGCTGCTCCGACCCGCACGAGCCCGAGTACGCTCCGCACTTCGAGGACAAGCGCGTCCTGATCGTCGACGACAACCCGACCAACCGCCGCATCCTCGACCGTCAGTGCACCGTCTGGGGCATGTCGACGCGCGACAGCGCCGACGCGGAGACGGGGCTGATCATGCTCCGCTCGGCCCAGAGCAAGGGCAAACCCTTCAACATCGTCCTGTTGGACATGAACATGCCCGGCATGAGCGGGCTCGAGATGGCGGGCGTCATTCGCGATGACGAGGAGCTGTCCGACACCCCGCTCATCCTCCTGTCCTCCGGCAACCACATCGACACCCGCGACGACGAAGCGGCGGCCCCCTTCGACGTATCCCTCACCAAGCCGGTCCACGCCGCCCAACTCGCCCAGTCGCTCTCGCGCGTACTCGGCGAAGCGGCACCGACCCCCATGCTCACCCCGGTCCGCGACGCGGCCACCGCCGTGCCGCCGCCCCCGGGCGACTCCTGGCACGTGCTCTTGGTCGAGGACAACCTCGTCAACCAGAAGGTGACGCTACGCCAGCTCCACAAGCTCGGCGTGCGCAGCGTCGTCGCCGCGAACGGGTACGAAGCGCTGGACGCGATCGAGCAGCACGAGTTCGATCTCGTGTTGATGGACTGCCAGATGCCGCACATGGACGGGTTCACGGCGACGGAGAGGTTGCGTGAGCTCGAGGGTCCGCAGCGAGCTTTGCCGATCATTGCGATGACGGCGAATGCGATGCAAGGAGATCGTGATCGGTGCTTGGCGGCGGGGATGGACGATTATCTGAGCAAGCCGGCGACGATGGAGACGTTGGTGGCGAAGTTGGCGGAGTGGTTGGGGAAGAGGTCGGAGGCGGCGTAGGGCGACGACGAAGGTTGGTGGCGGCGACTGCATCGGTTCCGACGATTCGCCGTCCCCGTAGAAGCGACGAATCCAGATCTCACCACCGGCGGAATTGCCTCTGGGCGCGAGACCCCAGGCAGCGACAGCGTTGCCAAGTCGATCTCCCACCAAAACGTTCACCCCGGCCTGGTCCAGTGGCGCAAGAAGAATGGCGTTGCCACAGCTAACGGGGGAGTGTAGCGGTCTAGGTAGATCTCGAGCAGACGCGTCCAGGTCGCAAGGGCACTGCCCTATGGCCCCAGGACCAGCCCGCACCGCGCGCCTTGGTTGACGATCTGAACGGTCCAGACTTGCCGAGTCTTGGCCTCGATTCCGATGGTTTCCCCCCCAGTGCTCATCGGGCAGGAATTCTGACTCAAGCATATACTCGCTTTGAGTTCGGCGCCGTGCCTTCGTTCATGGAGGCCGTCGACTGGAGAGAGGAGGCCGCCGGACTCGCTTGAAGACGTCGGGTGCATTGGAGCAACTCGCCCTGGCCCAGGTCCGCCAGGAGATCGCCAACCCCAACTTGGACGAAAGCCAGGTCGAGGCGGCGCGCGCGGCTATCCGTAGGGTGCTCGGAGAGCGTGCCCTGGACCGGAGCGAGAAAGAGCTCCTAGCCAACGTGGGTACGAGTGCCGTATTCGCCTTCCGCATAGAGCGGGCGATTAGCGAAGGGATTCGCGCCTGCAGCAAGAACACGAAGAGCCCCGCGACCGGAGACCAGGCCTTCGGAACGCCCCTCAGCCTGGAGGTCGTCGTTGCGGTCGATGGCGACATACACGGCTCAGTGCGCGCCTCGATCGTTGCCGAAAGGCGTAGGTCGGGAAAGACACTCCTGATCACCAGCGACGAAGGCCTGCAAGAGCTGGGTCAACCAATCCGCGCGGAAAGCACAGAGGTGTCCGAGTCGGTGCCTTACGGTGCGCAAGCTCGAGCTGTGGGCGGCGGTGTGCTCGCGCAAGAGTTGCTGGCCTTGATGGAACAGCTGGCAGAGTCGGCAAAGCGCGAAGGCCTAGCCATCCAGCTCTCTTCCGGCGAACGCGTCAACACGATCCTCAACGGCAGGTACGAGCTGAAGAAGCTGCTGGGCGAGGGTGGCTTCGGTGCCGTGTACCGAGCCTACGACCGGAACGCCAAGACCGACGTAGCAGTCAAGTTGATGAAGCCCCGACGCAGGGGCGCTGCCGAGGGGCTCGAGAACTTCAAGGCCGAGGCCCACCGGGTCGTGAAGTTACGGCATCCGAACATCGTCCAGTGGCTCAATCTGGAAGAGACCGAATCGGGATCGTTCCTGTTCGTCATGGAGTTCCTCAAGGGTGAGGATCTCGAGCAGTTGCTCGCCCGTGAAGGACCTCTGCCCGTCAGACGCGTGCAACGACTGATGTTGCAGATGCTGGCGGCGTTGGAGCATGCGCATCAGCGGGACGACGACGAGGATGACGACTGGGAGCCGATCCTGCACCTGGACTTGAAACCCACCAACGTCTTCGTAACCAAGGACGATCGGAAGAGGGATCGAGTCAAGCTGATCGACTTCGGCATCGGCGGCTATTCTCCGGAGTACGCGGCGCCGGAGGTCTTTCGTGTCCTTCGAGAACCAGACGCGCCAGGCCTCGACGGTCGGGCGGACCTGTACTCGTTCGGAATCATCGCCTACGAGATGCTGACCGGCAGGGGGCCCTTCGCCCCTCCGGAGATCGACGACGAAGACTCCTGGGCGCAGCTGCACCTCAACGCACCCGTCAGGCCCATCACCGGCGTACGCGGGCACCGCGAGCTCAAGAAGTTCGTGGAGCAGTGCATCGACAAGGACCGTGACCGGCGCTTCGCGGACACGCGCACCGCCCACGAACGGCTAGAACGGATCGCCGACACGACCGGCGGCACGGTGCTGAAGGTCGCCGCCGGAGCAATCGCATTGCTCCTGGCGGTGCTGTTCTGGTTCCGGCCGCTGGAGGACCTCGATCTCACCATCGACGAGAGCGCACTGGTCAGCAACCAGACGCTGCACTTCGGCCCTCAGAGGCAGGAGTTCGAAGTCGCAGTCCGGAACCGCAAGCTCGACGGTGCCTGGGCGATCGTGTCCGACCCGGAGGACGGTGAGCCCGTCGGAGGCTGGCTGGTCGAACCAATCGTGACGACATCAGGCCAGCGCCTGCGGATCCGTGCCCACCCCGATCACGTCAACGAGCGCAACGATCTAGCCTATATCGTCCTCGGCTCGCTTGGGCGCCAACAGAAGTCCGTCCCGCTGCGCCTCTGGTACCACGCACCCGATTCGTGGAGCATGCCGCGCGACCAAATCGGAATCCCACTTCGCGACTCCAAGTTCGCGAAGTGGCTGCTCGACGCTCCACCCGATGGATACACCTTCAACCCCGAGGGTCAGTACCTCGAGATTCCGATCGACGGTCCGGACGAGGTCTTGCAGGACCTCGTCGTAGTCGTTCAAGAAGGCACGAAGCAAGAACGAGCAGCATCCCGTATCCAGGGACTCAAGGGATTCCGGTTCCCCCTCGACCCAATCGGCCCTTCCAGCGGACTCGCCGATACACAGCTCGAAGTCCGCGCGCGCGATAGAGGAGGGAACACCAGAGGGGAATCGTTCCGCATCCCCGTCGATCGGCGCCCGCTGTTCGGCAACGTGTCGATCCCCGCGCTGGAGAACGACGACGGGTCGTACTTCGCATACGGCGACAAAGGCTTCGACATCGCGTTCCACCCGAGTCGTCCGGTCACGATCGTTGCGACGCTGGCGAACAAGGACGGGGGCCATGAGACCAGCTTCACGTGGTCGGGCGGCCCGGACAGGCTGGAAGAGAATCTCGATCTGGGTGTGCAGGTCGACAGCACGTTGGACCTGAGCTGGGACCTCTCCGCACACAACCTGCTCGGTGGACGCCAGGAACAGGCGGAAACGAAAGGGGAGCGGAGCCTCGTCATTCGCTACTGGGCCTCCGATCCGCGCTTCGGCGTCCAAGTCGGTGACGTCGACCTGAACTTCGATACGCCTCAAACGCCGATCGTCTACTTGACCGAGTCGACGCCGAAGTTGAGCGTCGTCCGCCAAGTCGCCGGCAAGCTGCGGATCTCGGGCAACCTCAACGGGACTCCGCTGGCCATCGAGCAGCCCCTGCTGCGGACGACGCAGCGGATACTCGCGATCCCGATCGCGGGACTGCAGCCAGGCCCCAACGACTTGAATCTCGATGGGAAGTACATCTTGGCGACCGGCTCGGAACAGGAGGAGTTGGAGGGCGGGGTGTTCCACCGCCAGGTGCAGCTGCACTTCGATCCCGAACCCGAGGTGCTCGTTCTGGCGCTCGCCCCTACCACTCGGGAGTTCCTCGGCCGCGGATCCGATCTGGACGACACACAAGTCCACTGGACGTGGAGGCAGCAGAACGTCGAGACCCCGCTCGAAGACCTGCACTTCTCTTTCGCTGGGAGAACGAGCGAGAACCTCGCCTCCCAGGAGCCCCCTCTCTCCCTGCGCACCATCTTCCCGTCCCTGCACGTCGATGTCGGCGAGGAGGGCGAGTACACGCTCACTGCCAAGGCGACCGACAAGGCCGGACGCACGATCCCCGCCGCCCTGCCCAGCACCCTCAGCATCGCGACCGTCGGCCCGCGATTGAAGGAGGTCCAGTACCGCAAGCAAGGCCAGACGAAGCTCTGGGGGTCGGAGGACAACAAGATCTGGACGGTCACCTTGATGCTCGAGGACGCAAACGGCGTGAACGGCGTCGAGGGCGCACTGACCTCTGGTTCGATGTCCGAGCCGGTCTCCTTCAGCGGAGCGGACGACGAGTGGGTCGGATCCGTACAGCTCGATCACCGCTGGAGCGGTGCGGCGGTCGAGCTGCAGCTGAAAATGTGGGACCGCAACGGGCTGTCGGCCACGGACACACGAACGATCGACCTGGTGAGGATCGACCCCGCCCTGCCTCGCACGATCCGAGCGAGCCTCGCCGCTGGGTCATCCGCGGGTCCGAGCGGCGGGAGCGTGCTGCACCTCGTCGCCGGGAACGCGGGCACCCCCTATAGCTTCCTCGGCCGCGACCGGAAGGTCGAGGAGGCTGCGTACAGGGACGCCGTCTACCTTTCAAGCGGCTCCCCAGGCAAGTGGGACCTGCCCGGAACGTACACGGGCCAGCGCATCCGATTGGAGCCAGGCGCCATTCAGCCGTTCTATCTCGACGAAACCGAGGTGACGGTCGGCGAGTTCCGGCGAGTCGTGCTTGCCGGTGGTATCAGCGGGTCGCCTCCGGACCTGGACGGCGTCACAGACGATCTCCCCGTGACCGGCATCACCTGGCAACAGGCGGCCGACTACGCGCGCTTCTGCAGGAAGAGGCTTCCGACTCTCGAAGAGTGGGAGTTCGCGGTGCGCGGTCCGGAGTACCGTCTCTCGTCGGTGCCACAAAGCGCGACCGATCCTGCCGTCAACATCAACTCGGACGGTGCGACCAGGGTCCACGAGGGAGCCGACGCGACGCCCGAGGGGATTCGCAACCTGTGCAGCAACGTGGCCGAGTGGACGAGCACGCTCGGACCTCTTTCGAGAATCGTGCACGGTTCCGCGCCGGACGGCGAAGTTCGGTACTTCGCCGCGGGCGGCAACTGGCACGGGTCCCGCTGCGACTTCTGGTCGCGGCAGGACTTCGCTGAAGGCGAGACGCGATCCTGGATCGGCTTTCGGTGTGCCCTCGACTGGAGCGATGCCCTGAACGGCGTGGACAACGAGCGCGAGGGCGAGCTCAGCGTAACCGTGCTCCGGGGCCCGGAGGAAAACTGAGAGGACAGGAGATACGAATGAGCCGACCGAATTACGCTGATCCTCGTCCCGCGCGACGGGCTGTAGCCGCTCGAGAACTGCTGCTCCTGCTCGCTGCCCTCGCACATCTCGGTTGCGCCAGCACGCCAACGCCGGACGTTCACTCGCTTCCGTTTCGCGTCGCCCTCGCGCCGACGGACGTCGCCCCGTTCGATCTGCCAGAAGAGGATGCGTCGTCGAAGCGGCTCGCGTTCACGCTGGAGCCGAAGGGACTGACGGAGCAGATCGCCGAACAGCTCCGCCTGCGGCACTTCGACGAGGTCGTCGAGCTCACCGGCGAAACCGACGACTGGCTCAGCGCCGCACAGAACGAGCGTGCCGACCTGCTCATGACGTCCCGCGTCGACTACTCTCCGAGCGCACGTCCGAGGATCAACGACCGGTTCTTCCTGAACCTGCCCCTGTTCTTCCTGGGGGGACCCGCATGCTGGTTCGTCAACGACCGCTCGTACGAGTACGAAGCGCACGTTCGAGTCGAGTTCCATGACGTCCAGCTCAGCTCGACCTGGCCGGCAGCCCCCGGCTCGGAGCTCGCCACGGTCCAGGATCACGACCGCGTCGCGACCCTCGATTTCCTCGACCGTGCGCGAGGTCCGGTCCCGTACTTCGTGAGCGTCGTCGTCCCCGCCGGTCTCTTGGCCAAGAGCAGCGATGCCGCCGGAGAGAGCTTGAGCGAGCGCGTCACGGTCCAGCTGGCAGAGAGATTGGCGCTACAGATCGAGAAGTGGCACTCGCAGCTCCTCAGCGCGGCGGGGCATTTCCCTTACGACGTCGTCGGTTGGACGGTCGTCGAGACCGACGAAGGGCTGCGGTTCGAAGGCACGGTCGACGTCCTGCTCGACCTCGGCGCCCAGGTTCTGGGCCCGTGCAAGATCGTGAGCGGCGACGACGAGCTCTGCGAGGTGCAGCCGGTCGGCGAGAGCCGGGGAACGGTGCAGGGCCGCAACGTCCTCCGCACCACGGTCCGCGCGACCTTCCAAGCGCCCGAAGGGGTGAGCAGCGTGCAGCTAGCCCTCGAGGACGCAGAGGGTCGCAGGCGAACGTTCACGATCGATTTGAGTGACACCAACGCACGAACGATTGCGCTCACCGCGGGGAGCGAATCCAAAGCCATCAACGTACTGAAGACACCGGTCGCCGACACGTTCCGCCCCCGGGGCGCAAGGGCGGTCGCGGAGAGAGCCCCATGAGAATCAACAACCTTGCTCTGTCCCTGTTCGCGAGCGCCCTGTTCACGGGATGTGGATCCGGAACTGTCGCGATCGTCGACGCGGCCAACGACGACGGGAGCTCGAACGCGCGGCCGGCCATCAACGACGCGGGATCCTTCGGCAATCGAACCTCGCCTTCCGTTCTGAGGTTCGAGTTGATCGACGCGGACGGAGACGACGTCGACCTGGCCATCCGCCTCCCAGGCGGTGCTCCGGCGACCCTCGTCGAGGGTGATTTCACCCTTGGGAACGGAAACGTCCGATCCGCGACGACGAAGCTCACCAACCTGAACGCCAGCCCGTCGGGATCACTTCACTACAAGCTGTGGGACTACGTCGCAGACGGCTTTGCGCCCGACGCCGTGAACAGCGCAACGCTGCGCCTGGTCCCCGACGGCGGGAACTCTAGGACCGTGACGGTGGTCGTCGGCAACACCGTTCCGAGCATGCACATACTCGAGCACGCGACGGCGATGACCGGCCTCGAGCTCATTCGCTTCGGCGTCCAAGACACGGACGGTTTCGGGGACGAGGTACGAATCCGCACCGAGTTCCGCGTCACCTCGACCGACCCGATCGGAGACTGGACCCTAGCGCGTCCCGGCGACCTGAACGCGGGGGACATGACTCCGGAGTACCAGACCGTCGCCCCGACGTCCGTCGATGGAAAGACGATCGCCAACTTCCTGTGGGACACCGCGCACGACATCGAGGCTGAGTCCGTGAGCGTCGAGCTCCGGTTCACCGTCCAGGAGATACTCCATCCCGATGACTCGCCGAACGAGATCGAGGTGATCGTCGGCGACACGGACCCGATCTCCGTCGACAACAACTTCGACCCCATCGCGATTATCCAGAGCGACCTGATCGTCGCCAGCTCCGATCGCCGTCACGGGTTCGCGATCCCATTCGACCTAATCGACGCGGACGAGCACGAATGCCAGGTCGTGATCCAGTGGACCCGTGCAGGCGAAGGCTTCGAGGACCCCGGCAGCACCAAGCAAGAGCTCGAGGCGCTCCTGGCGGATCCGGTCGCCCGAGCCGCCAAACGCGTGTGCGAGGAGCTGCCCACCTACATCGGCGGCCGCGTCGGGGCGCTCCCGCCCGATGCAGATCCGAGCCACGAGCTGCACCTACCGGAGCTCCCGACCTCCGCCGCCGCGCTCTACGCGCTCGAGGGAGTGGACCGGCCGCTCGAGCTCTTGCGCGAGAGGCGCCTGACCGAGCCCCTGCCGTGGGCGGGTGCGCTCGGCGATGCGGTGGCCCTGCTGCCGCTGCGGCACGCGCTCCATCTCGGTACGGGGAGCGACGGCCTCACCGCCGTCGCCCTCGCCCAGGACGGGGCCGCGTGGGACCTGGTCGAGCTGGACCTGACGACCGGGGTGACGCACGCGATCCTGGACGGCCAAGCGGGAACGGCCACCGCGCTCGCGCTGGACGAGAGCAGCGGCGTGGCATTCGTCGGCTCCCTCATGCAGCCCGGCGACGTCGCGGTGTCCCGCGTGGACCTCCGGGCGATGAGCGCCACGTCGCTGACTGGGAGCGCGTCCGATCCGGCCGGAGTGCGCGGCTTGGCTGCCCTGACGGGGGACATCGTCATCGGCACGGTCGACGATCGCCTCGTGCGGTTCGAATTCGGCAGCTCGCCCATCGTCAACAACCTGCTGCTCGGCCTTCAGAGTCCCCACGGCGTGACGCTCGATCCCTGGAACCGAGAGCGCCTGCTCGTCGCGGAGACGGGTCTCGACCGTATCGTGCGCGTCGACCTCCGCACGCTCACGATGTCCGCCCTTCCGGTCGTGGACGCGAGCGGCGAGCCCACGGCGGTGCCGTCGCCGCGGAGCCTCGCGGTCGAAGCGGGCGCGCGGCTGCTCGTCGTCGCCGGCGACGACCTCGTGGCGGTGCCGTTCGGCCATACCGTCGAGCTCGTCGGCTCCGAAGGTGCCGACCCGATCCTCGACACGGTGTTCGACGACGTGGACCCCCAGGCTCAGGTCGCGACTGGCGCCGATCATCTGATCCTGCTCTCCCGCTCGTCCGTGCCCGGCGGTCCGATCGCCGCTGGCGGCGTTCGGTCCCGATTGCATCTCGCCGCCGATCTTCCGCTGGCCCCGGACGGAGACCGACACCGCAGGTCCCTGGTCGAGGTTCAAGAGAGCCTGCCCTCCCAGCCGCCAGTCGGGACCCTGTGGCGGGTGCCCTTGGGTGGCAGCTCCTTCTTTCCAACCGACGCCGACGGCGTGCGCAGTACGTTCGTCTGGGACACGCGCGTCGCTCCCCTCGGCGGAGACTATCTGCTGCGCGTCACGCCATTCGACGAAGAAGTGGGCCTGGCTTCGACGTTCGTGACTGGACTGAGTCTCGCAGGCGGCCTCGAAGAGAGCGACTTCGCTGGCCCCGCCCCTTCGGCCATTGGCGCGGTCGACGTCGACCACGACGGAGACGCCGACGTCCGGGTAGGAGGGACTGACGGTGTAGGAGTGATCCGCGTCGAGGGGCCTGGCGAGCTTGCGAGCACGAGCGTGACGGTCGGAGACTCCTTCGTCGCGGGCGGAACCTTCGCAGATCTCAACGGCGACGGACTCCTCGACATTGCCAAGGCAGATCCAGACGTCGCTCAGCTCTGGATCGCGATCCAAACCACACCAGGCGTGTATGCGCCCTCGATCAGCACACCTCTGACCGCAATCAGCGACCTCGTGCAGCCCGTCGACTGGAACCGTGACGGGCGTACCGATTTCTTGGCTCGCCAGGGAAACCAGATCGTGTTCCTCGAGAACGACAACCTGGCTTTCTCCACCGCCGACACGGGGATCTCGAGCTTCCGTCCGGTTGGCGTGGCGGATTTCGACCGAGACGAGGCATGGGACCTCGCTGTGCTCGACGGATGCACGCTGGACATCTTACTCGGGGGGACGGGCTACACTTCCGGCTTCGGAGCACCGTACGACTTGGCGCACTGCACCTTCGGTGTGCGTCTGATCGAGGTGGCGGACTTGGACCGGGACGGGCTCGCCGACGTGGTCTGCGCCGAGGAAGAACGACGCTTGCATCCTTTCTTCAACGATGGGAGCTCCTTCGTCGCCCCCGAGGTCTTGGACTACCCCGGGCAGATTCCGTTTATCGACAGCGTCGTCGTCGGGGATCTTGATCGAAACGGACTCGCGGACCTGTCGGTCACGGCATGCACCCAGGGCGACACGTCGGCGTACGCTGCGTACCTCCAGACCAGCGACCGCCGGTTCGTGCGCGACCCCCTGGGTCCTTTGGACGCGAACCTCGCGGGTGCGACTCGATGTGCGAACGCAGACATCACCGGAGATGGCGCCCTCAGCTTGTTCGTAAGGGGCTTTGATGAGTCGCGGATGTACCTCCCCGATCCCGAGGGCGGCTTCGAGCCGTCCGAGACCACGGTGCTCCTGCAGGGGACTGGCAGTCGCCCGCGCGGGCTCGAAGTCCTGGACGCGAACGGAGACGTGAATCTCGACCTGATCACGATCGACACGGACAGCGACGAGGTGGTCCTCTTCCGCCAAGAGGGGCTCGGATTCTTCGTCACGGATCCAGACGAGCGCCTCTCGTTCGGGCCGGAGCTTGGCAGCCCAGATGACTTGGTCAGCGCAGACTTGGATGGAGACGGAGCCCCCAACGTCGTCGTCCTGCATCGATCGACCGAGAAACTGTCCTTCTGGTCGTTGGAGAACGCAGCGTTCGAGTTCCTCTTCGATCTGTCCGGGGTGAATGAAGGCGCCGCCGATCTACTCTTGGCCGACATCGACGGCGATCAGCGCTTGGACGTCCTGCTGGAAGCTGATGACATGATCATGCTCTACCTCCAGGAGGACACGGGGGTCGGCGGTCCGCTCGAATTCAGGACGACCCCCCTGGCGGTGGACACGGGCATGTCCCAGGTGCTCGGCATCCATGCAGTCGACCTGGATGCCGACGGAGACGTGGATCTGATTGGCAGCGCGCTCTTCTCGTCCAATGTCTTCTACCAGGTCGGCTCGGACGAGAACGGCCCCCTGTTCGGGGATGGCGTCCCCCTGCCCGGAGGCGTCCGAGACTGGAAAGACCTGGACGGAGACCGCGACCTGGACCTAGTCTGCTCGGGCATCGAATCGATCTCGGTCGTCGAGCAGTTGACTCCGCAGGACTTCGATTCGACGACGTACTGCTTCTTCAACCTCTTCCCAGGCAGCGTCCAATTCGACGACGTCGATCGGGACGGTCTCATGGACCTTGTCGCTGGTGTAGGTGGCCCCCAGGTGTTCAGCGGCTATATCGTCATGCGACAGGTCGTGGCCGGGCACTTCGCCCTGACCGAGCGCTTAGCACCGGGCGGAGCGACCAGTCTCTCCGGCAGCGGAGGCGGTCGCCTCGTCGACCTGGATGGCGACGGAGACCGCGATTTCGCCACTCTGACGGGCGACGGCGCGGTCATCGTCTGGGGAGGGCATTGAGCTTGACCTCCTTCGCACCGGGCCAATACTGAGCTCGTCGTGAAAGACTTCTTCGTCAGCTACACAGCGGCCGACCGCGAGTGGGCAGAGTGGATTGCGTGGCAGCTGGAGTCGGAGGGCTACGAGGTCGTGATCCAGGCCTGGGATTTCCAGGCCGGACAAAACTTCGTGCTCAACATGGACGCCGCTCTGCGCGCGACCGAGCGGCTGATTGCCGTCCTGTCCGCTGCCTATCAGGATTCGGTGTTCGCAGGCGATGAGTGGAGCGCCGTGATGGGCACCCACGACCGCACGCGCATCGTGCCCGTCCGGATCGAGGAGTTCCAGCCCACGGGCCTCCTGTCCGCTGTCAGCTACATCGACCTGGTCGGATCCGACCCGGCAGCCGCCCGGGTGTCCCTGCTGCGCGGCGTGCAGGAGGGTCGGAAGAAGCCCGACCGGGAGCCGCGATTCCCCGGCCACAGCAGAGATTCGGGCGAGGTGGCCCGGGAGCCTGTCTTCCCTGGAGAGGTCGCGGAGAGGCCGTGGCGTCTCAGTCCGCTCCTCATCCACGGCCTGAACCACGCGACCGACATCGGCGCTGATCCCATTACGTTGGGATGGGATCCGAACAATGCGGTGCAGCTCCACGAAGTATACGTGACGGTCTCGGGTCAACACTGCAAGGTTTGGCTCCGAGATGATGTTCCGGTCGTGAGGGACCTGAACTCCACCAACGGAACCCTGGTGGACGGGGAGCCGATCGACTCCGTCACGCCCCTGAAGTCCGGGGACGTGCTCGAGCTCGGTCCGGGCGGTCCACGATTCGTCGTGACGGGTACGACTGCGCGCCGCGAGACGGTCCCAGTTTCGCGACTCAAGACGACAAGAGGGGGATCGAGGGCACGGACCTCGCGGATTCCGCTCTGGAGGTGGCTATTCGGTTCGACTCGTCCAGGAGATCGGGACTAGGCGGCCGAGAGATGGCGCAAAGTCGTGCGTCCCTCGAGTTGATATCGATCCTCAATCGTCGTCGACGATCGTCACCACCAGCTCCCGAAAGACCCCAGGACGTCCGTTCGCCGCCCTGAGCAGCCGCACGATCCCGGTCTCGTTCCCCTCGACCTCCGCGTCCGGTGCGATCGTCACCACGAGGTCCACCTCGGTGACCCCCGCGGCGAGGACGAGCGGATTGCTGCTCTCCACCCTCCAGTCGACCTGGTCCGTCGCGGTCCCCGCGACGGACCACGAAACGGACACGTCCGCGTGGTGCGCGCGCGAGAGCTGCACGGGCACGGTGATCTGCGTCGCCTGCTCCAGCACGTTGCGCGTCGGAACACCGAACGAGACGCGCGGACGCGCGTCCGCCGAGAACGTGACCGTGACGGCGTGGGAGGTGTTCGAGGTCGGGATGGGATTGACGTCGCGGTACCAGCACTGGAAAGCCCACGTCTCGCCGGGCGCGATCACCGTCTGGTTCGGAAGCGAAGTGAAGTCGGGCGCGAAGTCGAATTGGCCCGCGGGTCCCGAGGTCAGGATGTCCGCGGCGAAGCGCACGATCGGCAGGTCGAGGCACAGGTTGCCCTGGCTGCCGCCGAAGAGCGGCAGGAAGCCGGTCGACTCCGACATCAGGAAGTAGCCGAAGCGGTTCGCGGGGAGATCGCGCACCTCGAAGGTCAGCGCGCCGACCCCGAGCGCGGGAATCCCGCTCAGCGCGAGCGTCGCCGGCACCCCGGTCGAGTTGGGATTGGAGGTGCAGTACACCGGCGGCGCGCAGTCGTCGGGCACGCCGTCGCCGTTCGAGTCCTGCTTCTCCCCCACCAGGATCGCGTACGCGTCCGGCACCGAGTCCCCGTCGCAGTCTTCGGAGGCGAGCTCGACGATGCCGGGGCGCTCGTCGTCCACGGGCTCGTCGCGCCAGAGGCCGGTCGCCGGATCGACGACGCAGAAGTCGGCGCCGCCGCCGTCGTCGGGCTGGCCGGGCGCCCAGTTCTCGTATCCCACGGGCTCGCCGCTGGCCCAGATCCAGGTGCCCTCGTTGTACACGTCGGTGTAGCCGATGAAGTAATCCGTCCAGCCCAGGTTGGCCCGGATCCAGTCGTTCTCGGCGGCCGAGCGGACCGTGGCGAGGTGCCCGCCGAGCGCACCGGCGATGAGCTCCGACTCGATCCAGCCGACGCGCCCCGTGCGCCGGTACCACGACCCGTTGACGGGCGAGCGGGTCCAGCGCGTGCCGATGCGGTGGACGGCGAGGCCCTGGTTGCTGGTGCTGAGCAGGTCGGGAACGCTGTCCGCGTTGACGTCGAAGACGAAGGGAGCACCGCCGAGGCCGAACGGGACCTGCGTCGCGAGGTCGATGTAGAGCATGTTCCCAAACGCCAGGTCGTCGGTCCCGTCGAGATCGAAGTCACCCGCGTCCATCAACACGGCGTTCGGTCCCGTGTACGTGGCGCTCGTGAACCCGCCGCTGCCGTCTCCCCACCAGAGGCAGGCCGCGTAGATCAGGTCGGTCTGGGTGTGGAGGTCGACGTGGCCGTCCCCGTTGAAGTCCCCGACGGCCAGATCCCACGGGAAGTCGCCGGAGCAGCCGAGGAACTGAGCGCCCGAGAGACTGCCCTGTCCGGTGTTGTAGTGGACGACGACGTTTTGGAGGTCCGGGCGGTTGCAGGCCCCAACGACGTCGAGCAGTCCGTCCTCGTTGACGTCCACGACGACCATGTTGCGCAGGCCAATGCACGAGTTGATCGGTGGGAGCGGAACGAAGCCCCCCAGACCATTCCCGAGCAGAACGATCAGGTCGGAGGCACCTTCGTTGAGGAGCAAGTCCTGCAGTCCGTCGCCGTCGACGTCGAACGCCGCCAAGGCCTTGCCGTGGCTCGGGTGGATCAGGACCGGAGAGAGAAAGCCGCCGTCGCCGTCGCCGGAGTGCAGCCACACGCCGCCCCCGTTGACCCCGGTCGAGACGACGACGTCGGGCAACCCGTCGCCGTCGAACTCGTGCAGGACCACCTGCTCGGCACTGCCGCCCGTGAAGGCCGCTCCCGCGAACGCGAACCGCCCGCCGCCTTCCCCCAGGAAGATCCAGAGGTGCCTCCACCCATTCGCCACGACGATGTCGTCGATGCCGTCCAGATCGAGGTCGCCGACGGTGGCGCCGCTCAGCGAGCTGCCGACCGGAATGGCGGCGTTGAAATCGGTGACCAGCTCGACCTCGGCCTGTGCTCCGGCGAGCGCCGCGACAGCCGCGAGGAGGGGAGTGAGAAGGAGTCTTCGGAACGGCATGAGATGGGCTCGCTTACGGGAAGGCCGACTGCCCCTTCAGCCTAAGCGAAAAAGGGGAAGCTGCCCGTTCCCGAGCGCCCCAACCTACCGATACGCCGGAATCCCCGTCACCGCCTCGCCGATCGCCAGCGTATGAATGTCGTGCGTCCCCTCGTACGTGTACACGGACTCGAGGTTCAGCATGTGCCGCCCCACCTGGTACTCGAGGCTGATCCCGTTCGCCCCGAGCATGTCGCGCACGACGCGCGCAATGTCCAGCCCGAGCTCGACGTTGTTGCGCTTCGCCATCGAGACCTGCTGCGGCGTGGCGCGCCCCTCGTCCTTCAGGCGCCCGAGCCGTAGCGCGAGCATCTGGCCGCACGTGATGCGCGTCGCCATGTCGGCGAGCTTCTTCTGGGCGAGCTGGAAGCCGGCGAGCGGCTTGTCGAAGACGATGCGCTCCTTGCTGTAGCTCAAGCCCTCGTCGAAGCACGCGAGCGCGGCGCCGAGGCCGCCCCAGGCGATGCCGTAGCGGGCTTGGGTCAAACAGCCGAGGGGAGCCTTGAGGCCCTTGGCCTTGGGCAGGCGCAGCGCCTCGGGGACGCGCACGTCCTGCATGACGAGCTCGCTCGTGACCGAGGCGCGCAGACTCCACTTGTGCTTCTGTTCGGGCGCGCTGAAGCCGGGCAGGTCGCACGGGACGATGAAGCCCATCACGCCCTCCTCGGCGCGCGCCCACACGATCGCCATCTGCGAGATCGTGCCGTTGGTGATCCACATCTTGCGACCGTTGAGGATCCAGTCGTCGCCGTCGCGGCGCGCGGTCGTCAGCATGCCGCCGGGGTTCGAGCCGAAGTCCGGCTCGGTCAGGCCGAAGCAGCCGATGACCTCGCCCGAGGCGAGCTTGGGGAGCCACTCCTTCTTCTGCTCCTCGCTGCCGTAGGCGAACACCGGGTACATCACCAGGGAGCCCTGCACGGAGACGAACGAGCGCAGGCCCGAATCGCCGCGCTCGAGCTCCTGACAGATCAAGCCGTAGGCGATGTTGTTCATCCCGGCGCCGCCGTACTCCTCGGGCGTCGTCGGACCGAAGACGCCGAGCTCGGCGAGCTCCGGCACGAGCTCCATCGGGAACGTCGCGTTCTCGAAGTGCTCCATGATCCCCGGCATGAAGCGCTCACCGACCCACGAACGGACGGAGTCGCGCACCATGCGCTCCTCTTCGGAGTACTGATCCTCGAGGTCGAAGAAGTCGAGAGGCTGGTAGGCTGCCATGGGTGCGCTGGGTACCGGCACTGGGGGCCGGTTGCCGGGGGTAGGGATCCTCAGGAGAGTGCCCGCGCCAATCCCGAATCTGGAATCCGACGGGGCCGAATCAGCCCAACATTCTAGTACGCCTCCCCCACGGCCCCGTCTTCGCGCCTGGGAAAATGACGCCCAGGTTGGTTCGATAGAGGTCCCATGGCCGTGTTGCCCTGTGCCCTCTGTGGCTACGACGCCCCCAACGCATGGTGCTCACACTGTGCGATGACCGCGACCGAGCCCTCCCTCTTGCGCGGCGGGGGCACGGTGACGGGCGTCGTCGCCGGGCTCCAGGCGATCCCGCGCGGAATGCGCATCCTGCTCGAAACGCCTGGAATCAAGCGCTTCCTCGTGCCGCCGCTGTTCCTGACGCTCGTCGGGTTCGCGCTCGCGTTCTACGAGATCTACGGAGCGCTCGATCGGCTGGCGAACGCGGCCGTCGAGGGAAGCGGCGCGGGGGAGGCCGAGGCGGCCGGGTCCTGGATCGAGCACGCAGCGGCCTGGATCCTCCACAGCGAGGTCTTCCTCTGGCTGGCGGGATCGGCGAAGTGGCTCCTGTTCCTGCTCTCGTCGTACATGGTGGCCGTGTACACGTTCTCGCTGTTCTACGAGGCGATCGCCGGCCCCTTCCTCGACGAGATCCACGGGCGCCTCGAGAAGGTCTGGTTCGGCGAGAATCCCCGTGACGCGATCGAGCGGCCGACGGGTCTCGAGCCGCGGCTGTGTACGCAGTACAGCGCAATCGCGGCCCTACCGGCCGGAGTCGCGCTCGTGTTCGCCTGGGTGCTGACGGGCTGGAGCGCGTTCTTCGCCTTCGTCCTCGCCCCCCTCTCGTTCGTGATCCTGGGGCTCGTGCACCGCGAGTACGGGCGCTGGCTGAGGTGGATCGTGAGGACCGAGGCGAGGACCCTCTGGGTCAGCGTCAAGGCAGCCGGCTGGGCCGCGCTCGTCCTCTTGCTGTTCCTCTGGGTCAAGCTGATCCCCGCCGTCGGACCGTTGATCTACTTCGCGCTCGTCGGCTTCACGACCTCGATCACGCTGCTCGACATCCCGTTCTCG
>JAAELL010000401.1 GCA_024226735.1 bacterium
GTCCGGTTGGCGCCTGGAAACGTAGGCGAATTCGTGGATTCGGGGAGGCTTTCAGGTGCCGACCGGGCGTGGAGGATGTCGTCATGGCGCCGAATGACTTTTTCAACGGGCTGCTAGCGCGCCCCCAGCACGCGGCTGTAGCGGAAGTACACCTCGAGGCAGAGCACCATCAACGCCGTCGAGTACACCCGCCCGCCCGAATGTCCCCACGGTCCGACCGGGTCCCACGAACCGTTGAAGTCGCCGTCGGTGCGCTGCGAGCGAACGACCGCTGGCTCCATCGCCTTGCGCCACGCTTTCCAGTAGCGGCCGCCCATCTGGTACATCGCGTACGTTCCGTAGTACCAGTAGTACATGTCGGTCCCGAAACCGTCGGGATCCCACTCGGGCAGCGAGTGCAGCATCAGATCGGCGTGCTTGCGCATGATCGGCACGGTGTCCGGCTCCTGGCCCAGAAAGATGCGACACAACAGGCCGACGGCAGTCATCGCCTCGCCACGCTCGGTCGGGAAATGGTCGTTGATGCCCGTAGTGCGCGAGCTCGGCGAGCCGGCGGTGTCGTAGCCGACGCGACCGTTCGCGGGATCGGTCATGTCGTCGAGGAACAGGAGCGAGCTCGTGAACGCCTCGCGGTCGACTTTGAGCCCCGCGTCTTGCGCCGACTTCAGCGCGAAGACCATCCAGCCCGTGACCGAAGTGTCCTGGTCACCGACCGGCGGCATGTCGTAGCGCCACGCGCCGTACGGGTTGCGGGCACGGGTGATGTAGTTGATGGCGAGCTGGGCTGGGCGTGCGAGCAGCGGCGAACGCGAGGCGTAGTAGGCCTCGCACAACGCGAGTGTTCCGAGCGCGTGGTCGTAGAGGAACTCCTTGCCGATCTCATCGCCGAGCAGGCCCGTCTCGGGGTCCTGCTGCAAGCGCAGCCACTTGATGCCGGCGAGCACGTTGTCGCGATACATGCCGTCGCGGGTCGTGTTGCCGTCTCCGAGGAACGCGAGCAGCGCGAGACCAGTGACGCCGACGTCGTGCAGCGCGTCGCCGCCCTGATCGCACTCGCAGCCGCCGCGCGCGTGGTTGTGCATGAACTCGTCGCAGTCCCACGAGCCGTCCTCGGATTGATGCTTGGCCAGCCACAGGAGCCCCGCTTCGAGCGCTGGCTCCGTTCCGCGGCCCGTGCGCGTTCCGCGCGGCCCGCCGAGTCCGCGATTGCCGCCGGGACCTCCGCCACCGCCGTCGATCCCGATCACGTCGTTCAGGCCGAAGTTCTCGAAAGGTGCGTCGCTCTCGTACTCGGGATCACCCGCGTCTTCCCAAACGTCGTCGACCGTGTCGGGGTCTTCGACTTCCGTGACGTCGTCTTGGATCTCGGGCTCCTCCTCGAGCTTCTCCTCCTTGACCTCCTCGACTTCCTCGGGAGGCGGCTCCTCGATAATCTCTTCGACTGCCGTGATGACGTCGCTCTGGAAGGTCGTCGGCTCGGGCTCCTGGAACAAGTTCCACGGGATCGCCTGCACGATGAGGAACACGACGAGGTGCGCCGCGGCAGAGATCGCGAGCCAGGGCGCGCGCTGCATCCAGTCGTAGAGTGCGTCGTGGAAGGTCTCTTCGACCTCCCACGCCTTGGGCAGAGTGCTCTCCACTCGCCCGGGACGTGCGTCTGTTTCCATAACCGCCTCCAAGGGTCGAAAGGGAGGCAGTCATCGCGATGGCTGCTTTGTCGTGGGTGGGAAGAACGCGGGTAGCGGAGCGCGGTTCAAAAGACTTGGCGTCAGCGCTCGAAGACCTGCTCCCGCGGGAGCCGACCGTCGGACTTCAGCTCCGACGCGAGGAGCCGTGTCAGGTCGGTCCCCTGCGCCTCGACGGTGCAAGCGACGGGCTCGGGGAAGAACGAGCTCGCGGCGGACAGCCCGTACGCGCCGGGCGCCGCCACGTGCGCGCTGCCGCGTCCATTGGCGTCGAACGTGACGACGACCTCGAAGTCCTTCACGCGCGGCCGCCCGCAGGCGAAGGAAGTGCGGCTGGCGTAGGGCGGCTCCTCCGGGGCGAGCGTCACGCGCGGCGGGGTTGCGGTCCCCGGCGGCAGCCGCATCTCGATCCGCGGACCCGGAGTCAGCTCGATGCGGATGGCGCCACGCACTCCGCTCAGGTGGACGGGGATGCAACCTGGGACGTGGACCTCGAGGTCGGAGGCGGCCTCGGCCGTGATCAGGGTGAGGTCGTCTCCGCGACGCAGGCCGCCGTAGCCGTGCGCGAAGCTCCATCCCCGCAGGCGACCACCGTCGCGTGGGCGGTGGACCACGTAGCCCGCGGCGGGGACGTCACCACCCGGTCGGCGGACGTCGAGCTCGATGACCCGAATGCGCTCGCGCAAGTCGAAGGCGAGCGGCTCCACTTCGCCCGCTCGGACGTCGACGGTGCCGAGCTCGCAAAGCGGTCCCATGCATCCGGTGGCGCCGACGCTGAGCGCGACGGGACCGAGCGGGAGGTTGCGCAGATGGAACGTGCCGTCCGGCATGACGTTGCTCCGCATCGGCATGTCCCAGTCCCCGTCGCCTGCGGATCGGACCCAGAGCCGAGCGGCGGGGAGGCCGGCCGGGATCATGAGCCGGCCCCGGACGGAGCCGCGATCGTCGACGCGTACGACCAGATCCGACGCGCCCGGCTCGAAAGGCACGGGCTCGGACACCGTGTGGGTGCGGTGCCGGAACGCGACGTGCGGCGCTCGCAACGCGCCGGAGTGGCCGCGAACTTGGAAGCTCCCCTGCGTGTCCGTCGCGGTGACGAGGTCCGGGGCCGCGGTCCAGTCGCGGTCAGGCCCATAGTCGATGACCAGCACGTCCGCGCCCGCGACCGGCCGCCGGTTGGCGTCGACGAGTCGGCCTCCGACGACGAGTGGTGCCGGCTCGGGGGCGAGCACGATCGTTCCGAGGTCGACGAGCTCGTTCGGCCCGGGCACCTTGGCGAGCCGTGTCCCGAACCAACCTGCGATGTGCGCGTCGTCGTCGTGGCTCGGATCGTAGCGCAGCTCGATCCGGCAGGTCTCACCCGGTGCTACGCTTCGCGGCGTTGGGGCGAACACGACGTCGCGCTCTCCGACGGGGAGGGCGCGGCCGTAGAGCTTCTCGTCCTCCTTCAGCACGCGCAGCCAGACGGTTCCCTCGGGCAGGCGGCCCGCCGGTCCGCGGATGTGCAACCACCAGCCGAGGGGGGATTCGACCGGCACGCGCACCGTGCGTGTCGTGTCGCCCCGGCGCGGGCCGGTGAACGAGACTTCCGCGGTTTTGTCCACGCCGTAGACCTCCACACGCGCGCGCAGCTGCAGTCCGAGCGCGACGCGTTCGAACGTGACCCCGCCCGGTCCGGTGGGCTTCTCGGTGAAGAAGCTACGGGCCGCCGGATGGGTCGATCGGACCGCCAACGACGCCGCGACCAGATCCGCCGCGTGCCCGCGCTCGTCCTCCGCGATGACGTGCACGCGCGACGTGGGTGGGAGCTGGATCGTGTAGGGCTCTTCTCGCTCCGCGGCGAGGTCGATCTCCGTCCCGACGAGCTCGCGGCTGAGCACGTCGGCGACGAAGAACCGGTGCCGGTCTTCGGCCTCTGCGCCCCTGCGCGGGGTGCGCTCGAAGCGCGCGAGGCCGCGCGCATCGGTGACCCGCTGCTCGCATGCACGGTGGAAGTCCGCGCCGGCACGCACGCGGACTCCAGCAGCCGGCGCGCCGCGTGCGTCGAGCACGAGGACGTCGATGCGCGGCTTCCGGCTGCACTGCAGGAGCAGCACTTCGCCCCCGGCACCAGGGTCGAGCTCGGTCCGCCCGTACCAGCCGTCCATCTCGGCCCAGACGAGCTGGACCGAGGAGCCCGTCACCCGCACGGCACCTGTCTCGTCGGTTGTCTGCCGCCGGCCGATCTTGCGCGCGTGCCACTCGAGGTTGGGATCGCTCCCTGCGCGCGCTCGGACGGTGGCGAGTGGCGCGCTCCAAACCGTGGCACCGGCGAGCGGCCGGCGCGAGCTCCACTCGACGGCGTAGACGCGCACGCCGGTCGCGACGTCGTGCGCCCGCACGGGATCGGACGCGCCTGGAAGCGCGAGCGGAGTGTCGAGCGCCTCGCCCTCGGGCGTGGGTCGCCGCAGTGAGCTTGTGGGGACGCTCGCCTCGTTATCATCGGTCGCGCCGGGCAGACGCCACAAGGCGAGTGCGAGCGCGACCGCGAGGACGAACAGGAGGGTGGAGCGCATGTGCTGCATGGCCCCCTCGAAGGGTGACCATGCAGGCATCGTCACGCTACCCTCGTCTCAGCGCAACTCGGCTCTCAGTCGAAGACCACCCGCATCGACTGCGTCGTGTTCGAAGTCTGGTTCCCGTTGACGATGTCGCGGAACCAGGTTTGGAAGTACCATGTGTCGCCCGGGAGCACGGCGGTGCCCCGGGGGAACGCGTTCAGATCCGCCCGGAAGGACATCGTGCCGTCCTGGCCGGCGGACAGGATCGTGCTCGAGAAGCGCAGGATGTTGCCGCTGAGGCACAGGATCCCCTGGCTGCCGCCGAAGTGGAACACGAAGCCGGGCGTCTGGCCGGCGAGCAGGTAGCCGAGAGCGTTCGGCGGGAGCTCGGTCGCGTTGAGCACCAGCCGATTCGTCGCCACGGTGCTCGCGCCGAGCGCGTGCAGGGTCGCGGGGAAGCCCGTCGAGCTCGGCAGCGCGGCGCACGAGGGAGTGCCGACCGGGCCCGTGCATCCGGTGCCGCAGTGCCAGGCATCGAACGCGAACGCGCCCACGTCGGTCCGTGTCCCGTCCGCGTCGAGGGGAGCGGTCGCGTCACCGCCGTCGATGGCGTCCGAGTCGGGCAAGAGGTGCAGGTCGTGGTTCGACCAGAAGCTCGGATCGCCGTCGTGGTTGCCCACGCCCAGGGGGTAGCCGCCCTCGACGAGGCTGTAGTCGACGCCGGCGGCCTCGACCGGATCGGGGTTGCTGCCGTAGATGATCGAGTTCGTCACCAGGCCGCCGGAGATCGCCTTGCCCTCGCCGCCCGAGCGGTTCGCGACGAACGTGCAGTGATCGATCGTCGGGTTCGTCGATATCGAGTAGATGCCGCCACCGTGTCCCGGGACCGTGTCGGACGTCGCTTCGTTCCCGTCGAAGACGGTGCGCTCGATGAGGAGCGTTCCTGCGCTCGCGAAGATCCCCCCACCGAAGCAGACTCCGGGGCATCCGACGTTGCGGTTCTCGCGGATCGTGCAGCCCGAGATGATGGTGTCGCTCGTGATCAATGCGATCCCGCCTCCGCGGTTCGCCACGTTGCTCTCGAAGAGCGTGTCGACCAGCGTCGCGCTGCCGGACTCGAGATAGAGCCCGCCGCCAGACCGTACGCCCTCGGCGCGGTTGTCGTGGAACCACGACCGATACACGTAGAGCTCGGTCCCGCTCGCATGCAGGCCACCGCCGTCGTGCTGGTAGGCCCATGAGCCGGCCACCTCGCAGCCGTCGACCACCAGCGTGCCGAAGGTCGACGCGAGGGCGGCGCCGTGATCCGCGGGTGAGCGGACGAAGACCGAGTCGCGCAGAACGACGTTGGAATTCACCATGCGCACGTGGTTACCGACTCCGTGCGTGTTGAGGTTCAAGTCGAACGTGCACCCCTCGACGAGCGCCGTCGCGTCTTCGATGGCGAGCGCACCACCACCCTGGCCGGTCGTCGAGTCGAGCAGGTCGAGGAAGGAGCACGCGCGGAACGTCGCGTGCCCACCGACGATCAGGGCTCCGTCACCTGTCTGTGCCACCGAGCGCAGGTTGAACAACGTGAAGGTGCAGTCCTCGATCAGGAGATCGCCGTTCGCGGCGTACAGGCCGCCGCCGGCCGCTGCCTGCTGATCGACGAAGACGCAGTCGCGGATCGTGGCGCCGGACCCGATGCACGTGACGCCGCCGCCGGCTGGGCCCCAGGCCGAGTTCGAGGCACCGAGCCCGCCGCGCAGCGTGAAGCCCTCGAGCAGGGCCGCCCGGGTCTCGCCCGAGGTGAGGTGCACGACGGACGGGCGCGGTCCCGAGCCCGGCCAAGCCGGCGCCACGAGCTCGGTCACCGACGGACCGTCGGCGCTGCGCACGAGGACGTCCTTGCCGAGGAAGTCGACCTCTTCGTCGAGGTAGGTGCCAGCGTGCACGTGGACGGTGTCGCCTGGTAGCGTCGGCGTCTGGGCGACAGCGTAGGCGACGCTCGTGTAGGGATCGGCGAGGCTTCCCGAGCCGGGCGGGACTCCGCCCGCGTCGACGTACCAAGTGGACTGGGGAGCCGCGAGAAGCAGGGGGAGGATGGCAAGCATGTGGGTGCGTGGGTTGGAGAACTCGAGCGAGGTGAGTTAGTCCATCCACGTACCCGTGCGAGGGCACGTTCCGCACATTCCAAGCCACTCAGAACAATGGCCCCCCGACCTACGATGCCCGGGCCCAAGAGAATGCGCCGGAGAGGGGTGACCTCTCCGGCGCGGCTGGGAATCCGCTCTTGCGGATCAGTTGAACATCACGACCGGTGCGTCGGTGAAGTTGCTCGTCGGCGCGGGGTTTGTGTCACGGTACCAGGCTTGGAAGATGCGCGAGGTCCCTGCGGTCACGGCGGGAACGGGCGCGTACGAGCCATCGGTCGGAAGGATCGAGGGGCCGCCGCCGGCCACCGCCTGCGAGATGCCCGCCGAGTCGAACTGGAAGATCTGTCCCAGCGGCAAGCTGTCGTAGCGAAATTGCGGTGCGCCGACGCAGATGAAGCCCTGCGACCCCGGAGGAACGATGTAGAGTCCGGCGCTGGGGCCCGTGACGACGTAGCCGAACTGGCTCGGCGGCCCGCTCGACACCGTCGCCATGACCGGGTCGCCCGCGAGCGCCGTGCCGACGAGGCTCAGATCGCCCGTCTGTCCGGTCGAGTTCGGGACGATGAGACCGTCGCACGTCGGATCGTTCATGCCGATCGGACCCGAGTCCAGTCCGTTGGCCTGGATCCGGAACACGGCCGGTCCACCGGCGAGCGTGTCCATGTCCGTCGGCGGGAAATCGTTGGCCGCCAGGTTCTGGATGTCGAACGGGATGTTGACGTTGTTGTTGCGGCACATCCAGGCGCGGCCGTTGGAGTTCTGGGTCGTGTCACGCGGCGCGGGCCAGCGCGGTGTCACCGTGTGGTCGACGACCGCGGCGACGAAGAACTTGCCGGACACAGCTTGGGGCGGGTTGACGGTGTAGGAGTTGAGGATGTCCGTGTTCGAGTTGGCCGAGGTCGTCTGCGTGCTCCACAGGAGCACCGCGTCGTTCGGGTTGCCGTCGTCATTCGGATCCTCGTAGAGCATCACCTGCGCGGCGACACCGTCGACCATGAGGTTGGGAAACGTCGGCGATCCGTAGCAGGTGAGAACCTCGGTGATCGTGTCCGCGCCACCTACCGCGTCGTACATCTGGATCCAGCACGTGTGGGCGAAGCTGCCGCCCCAGACCTCGTTGGTGGCTCCGATGTCGTGGAAATAGTCATTTTGGGCGGAAGCTGTCGCGCCGAGGAGTACGGCGACCACGGCTCGAGTAGTAGACCTGAGGTGCACTGCGATCCTTTCGATGAGCCGAGAGATACGGAGAGAAGCAAGAATCGGAGGGCGCCGCATGCTCGGCGCGCCTTACTGAAACTGGATCGTCAGGCCATCGGTGAAGTTCGACGTCGGCGTCGGGTTCACGTCCCGGAACCAGCATTGGAAGTTCCACGTCTGCCCGGGGAAGATCGCCTGCGGTGGATTGGTGGGGATGCTCTGCATGTCGACCTGAATCGACAGCTCTCCCGTCATCCCGGAGTTGCCGACCTGACCGACGAAGCGTCCGATGTTGCCGGACAGGCACAGCGTCCCCTGGCTCCCACCCGGGTTCTGCGTGTTGCCCTGGGAGAAGCTGGCGAGGAAGTAGCCGAACTGGTTCTGCGGCAGGAGGTTGGCGATCAGCACGAGGTCCTGGTCGCCGACAGTCGCGCTCCCCGACGCTGAGATGATGGCCGGGTTGCCGCTGGAGTTCGGCACCGCCGGCGCGCAGTAGTTCATGCCGAGCCCGCCCGGACCGCAGTTGACCCGACGGTAGACGACGTGGATCTGCCAATCGCCTGTCAGCCCGAGGGAGCAGACGTCCGACCAGCCGCCGGGGATCGCCTTGACGACGTTCAGCCCTCCTGGCGAGCAGCCGTTGCCGTCATGCACGAGGCTCGGCGCTAGGACGGCGCTGTCGTTCAGGAACTCGAGCGTCACCGTAAACGGCCCCGAGTTGATGATCTTGTTCCCCGGCAGGACGGACAGGTCGAACTCGTTGATGAAGCCGTCGACCAACACGGGGCCCGCCAGGGAGAACTGCGGTGTCCCCGGGTCCGGAAGCCCCCCCGCGTAGAGGTTGATCGCCTGTTCGAGGGTGTCCGGCTGACCGCCGGTGACCGAACCCCAGCCGAAACCGACGCGCAGGATCTCGATCGGATAGTGGCTCGAGTCGACGGTGAACGTGGCGCCGGCCTCCTCGCCGGCGACGAAGCACGGACAGGTCACATTGCCCGCGCCGGTCCAGTGCTGGACTGGCGGTTCTTCGGGGCACTGCGCGAGGGCGGGGTTGCAGAGGGCGAGCGCGAACAGGAGCGGGCGGAGTTGTACAGAGCTATGCATGGCAGGCATCTCGGGTCAGACGATGAGCCCATGGTAAGTCCATTCGCCGAAAGCGGGAGTTCCGGTAACGCCGCCCGCGGACGAAAGACGTCGAACAGATCGGACGAACCTCTGGGACGGGGCGCCAGCAGGCTGTCGGAGTAGTCACGATTCGCGAGGTGCCGAGCATCGGACGCAGATCAAGGAGCGACAAGTTCCCCATGGTTGGATGCCATTGGGGACCTTGGCGCGACGCCGAGCTGCGTTCGAGGATCGGTGCCTCGCGAA
>JAAELL010000402.1 GCA_024226735.1 bacterium
GGTGACGTTCAGCGCGGCAGCCACGCTCGGCATATCCTTGTCGCCGCGCCCACTGACGTTGACGATCATCAGTTGCTCGGGCGACATGCGCGGGGCGCGTTTGAGCGCCTCGGCCACAGCGTGGGCGCTTTCGAGCGCCGGGATGATGCCTTCGAGTTGGCTCAAACGTTGCAGCGCGTCCAACGCCTCGTCGTCGGTGGCGTGGGTGTAGGTTGCGCGCCTGGTCTCGCGCAGCCAGGCGTGTTCCGGCCCGACCGCCGCATAATCCAACCCGGCAGAGATCGAGTGCGTCAGGGCGATCTGTCCGTCGGGGTCTTGCAGGACGTAGGTCTGCGTCCCGTGCAAGACGCCCAAGCGTCCCATCGCCGGGTCGGCAAAGCGGGCCGCGTGCCGCCCGCTCCCAACGCCCTCGCCGCCCGCCTCGACGCCGACGAGGGCCACCGTCTCGTCGGCGATGAACGGGTGGAACAGGCCAATCGCGTTCGAGCCACCGCCGACGCAGGCGACCAGCGTATCAGGCAGCCGTCCCTCGGCGGCCAGGATTTGCGCGCGCGCCTCGTCGCCGATGACGCGCTGAAAGTCACGCACGATGCGCGGGTAGGGGTGCGGTCCCAACGCCGAACCGAGCAGGTAGTGGGTGGAGCGCACGTTGGTCACCCAGTCGCGGATGGCCTCGTTGATGGCATCCTTGAGCGTGCGGCTGCCCGCGTTCACCGGGCGTACCTCGGCCCCCAGCAGTCTCATTCGAAAGACGTTGAGCCGCTGTCGCTCAATGTCGGTCGCGCCCATGTAGACGATGCAGTCCAGCCCCAGCAGCGCGCAAACGGTCGCCGTCGCAACGCCGTGCTGCCCGGCTCCGGTCTCGGCCACGATGCGGCGTTTGCCCATCCGGCGGGCCAGGAGCGCTTGCCCCAGGGCATTGTTGATCTTGTGCGCGCCCGTGTGGGCCAGGTCCTCGCGCTTGAGGTAGATGCGCGCCCCGCCGAGGGCATCGCTCAGGCGGCGGGCCGGGGTCAGCGGGGTGGGACGGCCCGCGTACTCGCACAGGAGACGGTGCAACTCGGCGCAAAAGTTCGGGTCGGCGATGGCCTGTTCGTAGGCGGTTTCCAGTTCTCGCACGGCTGGCGCGAGGGTCTCTGGGATGAACGCGCCGCCAAAGGGGCCA
>JAAELL010000403.1 GCA_024226735.1 bacterium
CCCTGCGCGCAGCCAATCTGCTCCAGCGCGACTGCTGCAGCCCATGTCGGGCCCCGAACGTATCCGCGCGGCGGCCATGTGTCAGGGAGACGGCGAATCGCTGGCCACCCTCTCGCGCTGGCTGCGTGATGCGCCTAGGGTCGAGGCTCGCGGAGCAACTCGAGCTGTTGCGCTGCTACTACAACTTCATCCGCCCGCACTCGAGCTTGCCTGGTCGGCGAACGCCAGCGATGCAGGCGGGGTTGGTGTCAAGGAAGCTGACCTTCCGGCAGGTGTTCACCAGTCGGGTTCGCGCGTTCTCGCTTACGCTTGTCCGGTCAGGGGAGGCGCCTGCCGCCTGGCCGGGTCGGGAGATCTCATGCGCCGCGTAGCAACAGCGAATGAGCGAGGCACTGGACCAAGAGGTTGTGCAGTGGGCCCATGGTCAGCTCAAGAAGAGGGAATGACCGATCTGCAAGACCCCGCCCTATCCCTGCTGGAAGTGCTACACCAGTTGATCCGAAGCTCATCGAAAGCTCGGGTTGCAAGCCAAACGCGTTGCCCCAACCGAGAGGGCTTCCTTCGCTTCCGGCCATCGCTTGGAAACGAGGTCCGGCAGCCAGAGCTCGCCAATCCCGATCGTGACGGACGCGTTTCGGTCCAGTGGACTTTCACCCTCCGATGAAATGGCCAAGATCCGAGAGAGCCTTCGTGAAAGTCGCAATGGCAACGACAGCCGCGCCAAACACGATCAGCGGACTGAGCCATCGGTGGTCTTTCAGGCGCTTGATCGACTTCTCGGTCTTGGTCAACTTGCTCCCTTTTTCGGCTTCCTCGCTCATGCCTTGATCCCGGGCTCATACGCTGGCCTACATTGGGGCGTGCTCGCGTCGAAGAAGGCGTGCTGCCGAGTATCCCGGTGCAACAGTACGCTCGTATGCGAGCGACGATGGGCTCTTCAGTCGTTCGCCCGACTGATGACGATGTCGTCGACCCAGTAAACGCCGGGCAATGCCTCGACTATCGTTGCCGGGTACGAGAACCGCAGCTTCGCGAAGTCGCCTCCGGGGAGGAGTGGAACGGAATCGATCGAGTCGGAATCCTCTCCGTTGCCGACGAGCAGTGTGTACGTCCCGGCGTCCAGGTCGATGCCGAGCAGCACGGCATGCTCCTGGTTGGCGACATAGCCGATCGGGAAGGCGCCAAAACCCTGAACCTTGATCGCGCCTCCTATCAGGGAGAAGGCGAGCAGCGGCGCGTCGGACGAGCTCAGCGCGCGCACCGTGATCCCGGCGGCGTTCTCGTTCTCGGAGACGGCGACGAACCGGACGACGAAGTTCCCCGAACCGTGGGGGCCGCCCTGCGGAATGCAGTCCACGGCCAGGGCTTGTTCGTCGCGCTCGATGCGCATCGCGTACGAGTCCAGTTGCCCCGAGTCGGCCACCGTGACCATGCCCGCGTCACCCGTGATGGCGAGCTCGTCGTCCGGCGGGTCGCCAGGCGGCATGCTTGAGGGCGTGGTGCCGAGGACCTCCGTATTGAAGTTGTCTTGGAAGAGCGCGGTGTGGTTGCATCCACAGAGAAGGAGACAAGCGAGCAAGAGCGAGCGCGGCATGGTTCCTCGTTCTTTCCAGGGCCAAGCCATGGGGTTGGGGTGGGGAACACGGTCGATCGACAACTTCCTCAAAGGTAGGGATGAAGGTTGAGAATTGGAACGGAATTCAGGCGGTCGCGGTTGGCTACCGGCGGTTGTCGACGGACGCGAGGAATTCGCAATCTCATGAAGGGCGGTGATCTCATGAGCGGCAGAACGGGGTGAAGCACGGCATCAAGCGCATCGTGGCCGACTGTCCGTCGGGTAACTGCAGCTACGCCTATGTCGAGTTCGACCGCTTGATCGGTGCTGAGAAGACGCAGCGTGTGCCGATGCGGGCGACGGTGCTGTTGACTCACACGGATGCGAAGCCGTGGTTCAAGGTCTTCCACTGGAACGTGTCGCGCGCGGACGGGTAAGCGTGGGGTACAGTGCCCATGGCGAAGACCGCGAAGAAAGGGGAGTGACTCTTCGCGGACTCGCCCCGGCTCCTCACCGAGCTGGAGGAGGCCCGGGCGAGCATCGAGGTCGCGGACATGGTCCACGCGTTACGCGCGCGCGGCCGGCAAGAAGCTGCCGACCTTCGCCCTCGAGACCGAGGTGCGGTTCGCGAACGCCGCCAGGCGCGCGGCGTTCGCGGACGAGCTCTCGGACGCCGTCACGGAGCTCGTCCGCGAAGTACCACGACGAGACGGCGCCAGCGGGGCGCACGTTCCGGTTCTTCCTAGGCGCTCACCCCAAACCGAAGGCGCGGACCTCCACATCAGTTGAAGGTGATGCTGATGGCATCGGTGAAGTTGTTCGTCGGAGCGTCCCGGTACCAGCCCTGGAAGTTCCAGGTCTCACCAGGCACGACGGAGTGCGGCCCGGTGCTCGGCCTCGGGATCGCAGTCAGTTCGATTCGGAAGCTGAAGAAGCCCGTCGCGCCCGAGTTCAACACGTAGCAGGCGTAGCGTCCGATGTCGGGGTTGATGCAGAGGACGCCGGAGCTGCTAGGCGGCGCGACCGTGCCGAACGACTGGCTGACGAGGAAGTAGCCGAACTGGTTCGGCGGCATGTTGTTCGCCATCAGCATCAAGGTGTTGTCCGCGACGCTCGTCGATCCGACCGCCGTGATCATGGCCGACTGACCCGTGCTGTTCGGCACCGCCGGACCGCAGTACCTCGTCCCGATCGTTCCGACCGTGGCGATGTTGTCGAGCAGGAAGACCTGGCCATTCTCGGGACTCGATCGGGCAGCTACCAGTAGGACCTTGTCGAAAGGCTCGTAGCTCGTGTAGCCGACGAACTGAGTGCCGGAGACGTCTTGCGTTGGCGCGCACGTCGCTCGCAGGGTGCTGCCGCTATAGAAGAGCAGCTCGACCCCTTGATCGGAAAGGCTCCCGTGGACGTCGGCGCCAAAGGCCTGTGCCGGTGGGTCGAGCGTGATGTCGATCCAGATGGATGGCGCCGGAAGGCCGGTCCCGTGTCTCACGTAACACGACGCGTAGTCGCCGGTGGGTGGCGACGGAAAGGTCTCGTGCGGCGGCGTGTCGACGTAGTTGACCGGCGGGAAGAAGACCTCCTGGCCGTGGAAAGCGCGAATGGTCCCGACTCCGGTCGACAGCGGTGCGTGCCACGACCGGCCTCTTGGAGCAGCCGTGTCACGTCCCTGTCCTCTCGAGCCGGTTCGGCCATCGCGCCCGGAGTCGAGTGCAGTCCATCTCGACTCCGGGGGGCGTGGCCGGCTGGGAGACCCGATGTTTTGGCCCGCTGTTGGTCAACGCCAGTGCCTAGGCCGGCGCGACGGGCCTTTCTTGTCGAGATTCCCTCACCCACGCCGGTGTCCGCGAGACGAGCGGCATCAATCGCCCCAGCGCCTCCCGATCGCCGCGGCCGGCTTCGCGCAGGAGGCGGGTGACCTCTCGTGGGCGGCTCCCCCCATGGCGGGCGGTCGATTCTGACGCAGCGTTGGGAACGGTTTCTTGTTCGGTCACACGGAAAGATCCGCATACGCCACTGTCCGCTCCCGCATTCCTGCACGGGACCGTCCAGACCACGTTCCGATCGTTATCGCCGCCTCCCACCGATCGTCAACCTATGCTCCGATTCATCGCAGTAGGCGCGCTCCTGACTGCCGTCGCGCCCGGGCAGACGGTCTGGACACAGTGCCTCGACAACTCGTACATCAACCACGGCACGAACATCTGCCAGTCGTTCTCCCCGCTCGGTGACAGCAGCCACTGGCGCGCCTACTCGCCGGCGCAAGAAAACCAGACGCGTGACTTTCAGATCGAACACGTCACGTTCGGCATCAACCTGAGCCAATGGGCGGATGGTCTGCCGGTCAAAGTCAACCTCTACGCGGATACGTCCCCGGGCGCTCCAGGACCCTTCACGGACCTCACGCTGCTCGCAACGGCCGAAGTCGTCGTCTACGACGACCCGGGTTTCGAGACCGCAGTGTTCGACCCGCCGGTGCCGTTCTTCATCGGGAGTGGCGCGGACCTCGCTGTCGAGGTCTTCCTCGACGTGCCCGACAACAACTTCACCTGGATCGTCTTCGGCGCGAACGAGGCGGGTCAGACTCTTGAGACCTACTTCCACGCAGTCAACTGCGGCTTTCCCGATCCGGTGCCACTCACCATGTTTGGATTTCCGCCGGAGCGCGCCGGCATCGTGGACGTCGGTGTATCCGATCTCAACATCGGGACGCGCTACTGCGAGACGAACCTCAACTCCTCGGGTTTCCGGGCCAGGATCTACGCGACCGGCAGCCGCGTGCTGGCGGCGAACGACCTGATGTTGGCGGCGCGCCAGCTGCCGCCGAATCAATTCGGCTACTTCCTGATGAGCGACACGCAGGCGTTCGTCCCTTACTTCGGGGGGAGCCTCGGCATCCTGTGCCTCGGGTTGCCGATCGAGCGCTTCTCGAACGACGTCCTCTCGTCCGGTCCCTTGGGCGAAGTCTCCTTCGCGCTCGACTGGACCCAGCTCCCCGGCGGCCTCACGGTCCAGGTCGGGGAAACTTGGAACTTCCAGTACTGGTTCCGCGACGTCGGAAACACGTCGAACACGTCCGACGCGGTCTCGATGACGCTCGAATAAGGAGGGCCCGATGCAGCGTTTGATCATACTCTTCGCCGCGCTCGTTTCGCACGCCGGCGCCTACGCCCAGTGCAACGAGACGCGGCTCGAGTCCGCGAGCCCCGCTGCGAACGACTACTTGGGCATGTCGGTCGCAGCGACCGACTCGCTCGTCGTCGCGGGCGCACCGATCGAAGACCGCGGAGTGCTCTTCAACGCGGGCGTCGTGTACGTCTTCGAGCGCTCCGGCGGCGCGTGGTCGCTGCCCGTCGAGCTCGTGCCGAACGATGCTGCGGCGCACCAGCAATTCGGAGGCGCCGTCGCGGTCGACGGCGACCGCATCGCCGTCGGCGCGTCGCAGCACGACGCTCTGGGCCTGAGGACCGGCGCGGCCTACGTCTTCGATCGCACGGGCGGCGTGTGGTCGCAGACCGCGCAGCTCTTCGCGTCCAACGCGGCGGCACAGCAGGAATTCGGCACGAGCCTCGCGCTCGAGGGCGACACGCTAGTCGTCGGCGCGCCATCCGACACTTCAAGTGGCGCGGTCGCGGGCCTCGTCTTCGTATTCGAGCGCAGCGGTGGAGCTTGGAACGAGACGTCGACGCTCTACCCCGCGAGTGCCAACCCCGGCGACCGCTTCGGGGTGAGCGTCGCCCTGTCCGGCGACACGGTGCTCGCCGGCTCTCGGTTCGGCGACACCACCGCGCAAGATGCCGGCGGCGCTTACCTCTTCCGGCGCGCGGCCGGCGTTTGGAACGAGCTGGCGGAGCTGACGGCGCCCGGACTCGAGACGTTCGACCGCTTCGGTACCTCCGTCGCGCTGAGCGGCAGTCTCGCCGTCGTCGGAGCGCCAGCCCACGATGCCGGAACGGCGTTCGTCTTCGAGGACACGGGCGCAGCGTGGACGTTGGTGCAGACGCTGGGTTCCGGCGAGCCCGGAACGGGCTTCGGGAGCGCGGTCGCGGTCGACGCCGGCTTCGTCCTCGTGGGCTCGGACGCCGGATCGGGCGCGCTGCACGAGGCCGCCTACCTCTTCGCGCAGACGAGCGCGGGGTGGCTCCCGTACGCGGTCCTCAAGCGTTCGATGCCATTCTTGGCGAGCTACGGCGAGAACGTCGCGCTCGCTCCGCCGCTGGTGGTCGTCGCGGCCGAAGACGACGACACGTCGGCGTGGAATGCCGGTGCAGTGTTCGTCTACGAGCCGCTCACCGAGTGCTTCGAACCTGTCCCGCTCGGCAACCGCTATTGCACGCCAGGCAACCTGAACTCGGCTGGGGGCCGGGGCCGAGTCGACGCGTCGGGACGCCCGCACGCCGTCTTCAATCGGTTGACGCTCGCAGCGACCGAGCTGCCGCCGAACCAGTTCGGTTACTTCCTCGTCGGCTCCGACGCGGCGGCGATCCCGGGCGCCGGTGGAAGCCAGGGCGTGCTCTGTTTGAGCGGGACGATCGGGCGTTTCGTGACGCAGGTGCAGTCATCTGGCCCGGACGGAGCCTTCGACATCGCGGTCGATCTGACGGCGCTTCCGACCGCGCCGTTGCACGCCGTCGTCGCGGGCGAGACGTGGCGCTTTCAGGCTTGGTACCGGGATCAGAACCCGAATCAGACCTCGAACTTCACGGACGCGATCGCGGTGACGTTCGAGTGATCTGCGTCTGCCGCAGTGACGCTATACGTCGGGCCGGAGACGAGGCTCTTCCTTCGTCAGCCGGAGCTTGCCGAGCGCGTCGAACTGCAGCGACGGGTGCTCGACGTGCTCGAGTCGCTGAGGGTCTCGTCCTCTGGATGTCCCAGGGATCGACCGCAGGAAACCCTCGGTCTGGCGCAGTGGCAGGTGGAAGACCAGGCGCGGGGTGATCGCCGTCTCGATCGCGAGGTCCGGGTACCGGCGTTGCCCACCGCGCTTCCCGTTGCATGTCGGCTTCCACGACGCGACCGCAGCAGGGGTGAACCAGACGGTGACGTCGCCGCGACGAACCAGCCCCTGCTCGTACTCCGGCCAGTTTGCAACGCGGTATCTCGTCTTGTACTTCGGGTGGACGCGCGACTTCATCCGGACCAGTGTGACCATCGACGCTGCCTCGTGCGGCAAGAGCGCGCCCGGCGGCCTCCCGAACGGGGTCCGGTGGTCGATTGCTGCACCAACGCCCCTAGGCGTCGCCAGTGATGATTGGCGCGACCTCTAAGTTCGCACCTCGGTTGGAGTGGTGTCCACTCCCGACGCAAGTGCGAGCTTAGACCTGATCAGGGGAGTCTTCACTGACCGGGGTGTTGCCATTTGCGTTGGGCTTGTGCGATCTAGCTCTTGGCCGTATCACGTCTCCCTGGGGTGCTCGAAATGCGCGGCGTAGCAACAACGGATGGAGGAAGCACCCCATGAACCGCCCCGACCTCGCTTCACAGGTCTACGAAGAGCTCCGTCAGCTCGCCGGTGCGCAACTGCGCTTGCAGGTAGCCTGCCACACGCTCCAGCCGACGGCGCTGGTCAACGAGGCCTGGCTGAAGCTGGCCGCAAACCCCGACCTCAGATTCGAGGATCGCAATGCCTTCCTCGCGCTCGCGTCGCGCGCGATGCGGCAAGTGCTGATCGACCACGCTCGAGGGAAGCGACGCGACAAGCGTGGCGCCGGGTGGCAGCGAGTGACGCTCAGCGCGCTCGATGCGCCCGATGGCGAGATCGTCGTCGATCTGCCCGCGCTCGACGACGCACTCGAGGAGCTCGCGAAGCTCAACGCGGAGCGGGTACGCTTGATCGAGCTGCGTTTTTTCGGCGGCCTGACCGAGACCGAGGCCGGCGGCCGCCGACGCATAACGCCTTGCGGGTTCCTTCTCGAGGCACTTGCCGACGATCGTCTCGACGTCGCCCCGAAACGCTCCGTCGATCGAGCTGAGCTGCCGCGCTTCCTCGTCGGCGTCCCGAGCAGCCGGCCTTCCTCGGTCGCGAGTACGCTGTCCGCGCTGCCGAAACGCCGTATTGCGGGGAGTGACGCGCAGATGTCGTTGGGGGTTCTGGAATGGCCTCGCTCGACATCCAGTCAGGGCCCGCGCCCGGACGTCGCTTCAGTCTCGGGTCGCGGTCCGTCATGATCGGTCGCGACGCGTCGTGCACGATCGAGATCGAGGACGAGCTCGTCTCGCGCCGGCATCTCCAGATCGTCTATGACTCGTGTCGTGCTCGGCACTGCGCCGTCGACGTCGGCAGCTCGAACGGGGTGTTCGTCAACGGCGCGCGCGTCGAGCGCGGAACGGTATGCGTGCTCGAGGACGGCGACGAGATCGCAGCGCACACACCAACGCCGCCGATAGTGCGTGGGCGAGTTGCGTATGCGGCGCGGTGGGTGGGGCGTGCGCCGTAGCCGTGGACAGCAGGAATGGAGCACCAGACCATTGGTTCGGATACGCTATACAGCATGTCCACGCCAGCCCCCCTGGCACTCCCTGCCCGATCCAACATCAACCAACTCTCACAACGGACTATCAAGACATGCGTAGATGCCAACAGCTCATTCGCATCTATACGCTGCGTTTGGCAACCCTCGGCGTTTGCTCTGTAGCAGCCAATGCGCAGCTCTTCAATGTTGACTTCGACGACCCACTCAACCCGCTGGACTGCGCGCCTACTTACGCCGCGGCCGGATCGGCCGGTGTTTGGAACTCGCTTATCGCCCACGCAGGCGGCCCCCCCCTGGTCGACAAGTCCGGCGCAGCTACAAGTGTCACTTGGACGGCGTCCCCCCAGTTGTTCGGGTGTTGGAGCTTCCTCAACTCCGCCTATGTCGGCGAAGATGCCAACTTGATGCAAGACCTCACCTACGGAGGCCCAGGTACAGCCGAGTGGATTGAGCTTTCAGGCCTGAACAACGGAACATACACCGTCTACACCTACGCCCAGGCTCCCGACTTCAAGTTGGATGTCACTGCTGTGGATTGCACCGAGTCAACAGACGGTATTCAAAACGTTGGGGGTGCACCTTGGCCTGGATCCCATCAGCAGTTCGTGAGCTACGCCAGGCACACTGCCATCGTGACGAACGGAACCTTGCACATCGACATCTCGTCGGTCAACGGAAGCTGGCCTTCGCTCAACGGCATCCAGATCGAAGCCGGCTCGGGCGGCATCGGAACCAACTACTGCGGGCCGGCCATCCCCAACAGCACGGGCTTTCCCGGCATGATCAGTGCCGCGGGGTCGCTCGACGTGTCGTTCAACCAGGTGAGCCTGACCGCCAGCCAGCTGCCCGCGGGTGAGTTCGGCTATTTCATCGTCGGCCAGACCCAGGGCTTCTTCAACCCGCCGGGCAGCCAGGGCGTCATCTGCTTGCAGGGCAACATCGGCCGGTACAACCAGGTGGCGAACATCATCCAAGGGCCGACGGGCAGCATCCAACTCGACCTCACGTCGATCCCCGTGAGCCCGCCCACCGCTGTCCTCCCCGGCGACACCTGGAACTTCCAGTGCTGGTACAGGGACCACAACCCGACGCTCACGAGTAACTTCACGGACGCAGTCAGCGTGACGTTCCAGTAGCGCAACGTGCCCAACGTCTCCCCGTTTTGCTCTTGCTCGTCGGCGTCGGGTTCACGTCCCTGTACCAGAAGGACCGGCGATTCTTGATTTGCGACGGTGACGTCAAGTTCCGCTACCGCTTCAAGATCGTGATGGAGGCAGCGGGTATCAAGCTCATCAAGACGCCACTTCGCCGAGTGCCGACCGGCGAACCGATCCATCTGAAAAACCTGTCAGACTGGCCAACGCACCCCGCTTCGGTGCCCTCTCCCCCGTGAGATGACGATCGGACCCCAAGTGACTGACCCCGAGGCACTCCTAGCCGGCGCGGGCTGGCTGCGTGCCCTCGCGGCACGACTGATCGCCGACCCCGGCACCCAGGACGACCTCGCCCAGGAGACTGCGCTGGCCAGCTGGCAGCGGCGGGGCGAGAGTCTCGGCCCTGGCTGGGTCGCGCGCGTCCTGCGCAGTCGCCTGCGGGACGGGCGCCAGGCGGCCGCGCGTCGCGCGCGACGCGAGGCGGTCGTGGCCCGTGAGGAGGCCCAGCTCGACACCGCCGAAGTGGCGGCGCGGCTGGAGCTGCAGCAACTGGTGGTCGACGTGGTGCAGAGCTTGGACGAGCCCTACCGCTCGACCGTGGTGCTGCGCTGGTTCGAGGACCTAGCGCCGGCAGAGATCGCGCGCCGTTCGGGTCTGCCCGCGGGCACCGTGCGCTGGCGTCTTCACCGCGCGCACGAGCTACTGCGCGAAGAGTTCGATCGTCGCTCGGGCGACCGCGCCAGCTGGGTCGCGGCGCTCACCCCCCTGGCCCTGCCTTCGGTCGAGGTCGCGACCGGCGGCGCGGGCGCCGCATACACAGGAGCAATCGTGGGACTGAAGAGCTGGATGATGGTGACGACGCTCGTGCTGGTCGCGGTCGGCGCCTCGTGGATCTGGGCCCCGGACCCGGGGGGCGCACCGAGCGTCGCGCCGGGACCGGAGGTCGGCGGCGAGGCAGCCCTCGAAGGCGCGGTGTCGATCGACGACGTCGGAGAGGCCTCGGAAGCAGCGCTCGCCGCGCAAGGCCTGGATGACGATCGCCGCGCCGCGGGCCGCTTCATCGTGGGCACTGTGCACGTCGCGGACGGGCCCCTCGACGACCTGGGGATCGAGGTGCTGGCCTTGCACGAGTCTCGGGACTACGCCGAGCTGGCGCCCCTGCTCGAGCGCGCGCGCTGGGACCAGGGCGCCGCCCGGACCCTCGACCGGCTGCTGCTCGCGCGCGCGCCGGTCTCACGCCTGGGCGAGTTCGAATTGTCCCTGGGGGAGCGCGTGGACCAGGTTCATCTGGCCCTGCGGGGCGACCTGCTCTGGGCGCCCGCCACCACGCGAGCCGTTCCGGGCGTGCCTGTCGAGCTCGAGGCGCAGCGCGGCGCCCGCCTGCGCGGCCACCTGATCGCTCCCGGCGGGGCGCCCGCCGCTGGAGTCCAGCTCCAGGTGAGCGCAGGCGTCGAAGGGGTCGACCCGCCCCACCTGTTTGACCTGGCGGCCGCGACTGACGCCGCCGGGGCCTTCGATCTGCGGGGCCTGCCCGCGGGCACGGGCTACACCCTGGTGGCCTTCCCGATCGGGTTGGCGGGTGCCCTACGCCGTAGCCCCTCGCTCCGGCCGGGCGAGACCCATCGGTTGACCATCGAGCTGGACACCGGGGGAACGGTGCGCGGCGAGGTCGTCGACGGCGCCGACGCGCCCATGCCCGGAGCGTCGGTCGAGGCGCTGCTCCTGGACGGCCCGTTCGGCGGCGCCAGTCACACAGTCCGCACGGTCGTCGCCGACGAAGACGGCCGCTTCGAGTTGGCCCATGTGCCGGCGGGCGAGGTCGCACTGCGGGCACGCTTCCCGGGTCGTCTCGAGACGGGTCGGGAGCGGGTCGAGGTGCCCCTGGGCGGGGAGGCCGAAGCGCGACTCGTGCTGGGGGATGGATACACGGTCCGCGGACGCGTGAGTTGGGCGGGTGGCGCGCCCGCCCGAGGCGTGGTGGTGCGCGCCGGCTTCGACCCGGCCTTTGCACGGGGCATGCGCGCCCTCGGGGCCCTGCGCGGGGCCGAGGGCCGCGCCACCTCGGCGGCGGACGGCAGCTTCGTCATCACCGGCTTGGGTTCCGGTCCGTTCATCGTCCAGGCCGAGGAGCAGCGCGACGGCGCACCACACCGGGCGCGCCAGGAAGCGATCGACCCGGAGCAGGAGGACGAGCCGCTCGTGCTCGTCCTGCAGCCACCGCTGGCGCTGAAGGGTCAGGTCGTCGACACCGACGGCGCCCCCGTGCGGGACTTCCGCGTCCGCGCGGTGCGCACGGCGAGCGGCGACGGGTTCCCGGTCGCGACCCAGCAGATCACCGAACGGGTACAGGACCCGCGCGGGCGCTTCGAGCTGCCCGGCCTGATCGCAGGCCCCTGGCGTCTCGAGGTCGCCGCGCCAGCGTTCGGCACCCCGCCAGCGGTGACCGTGCACCTGCCCCAGGCCGCTCCGCTCGAGCTGACTCTGGCCGCCGCGGCGCGCGCGAGCGGCGTGGTGGTCGACGGGGACGGGTACGCCGTCCCCGGCGCCCGCGTGCGCGTGGACGACGGTCGCGGTGAGCAGGAGGTCGCGCGCAGCGGCCTGCCCGCCGGACCGAGCGTCACCACCGACGCCGAGGGGCGCTTCAGCCTCGACGCCCTGCCCGCTGGAGACTACGCCTTGGCCGCGGCGGCCGACGGCTTCGTCTCCAGCTCGTCCGAAGCGTTGAGGCTCGAGCCCGGCTACGCGGTCGAGGGCATTCGGTTGATCCTGACCCGCGGTGGCCGCGTGACCGGGGAGGTCTGGGGCGACGACGGCTTGGTCGCCGGCCACCGGGTCATCCTGATCCGCTTCGGCGACACCACCGGGGCTACGTCCCTGCAGACAGTGAGCGACGGCGGGGGGCTCTTCTCCTTCGACGCGGTCCCGCCCAACCTATGGGTCTTGGCCGCGATCGACCCCAGCGCGAACGTGGTGGGCGACGACAGCACCTCCACCGCCGCCCGCTTGATGGGCGCCGCGAAGTTCGCCCAGGTGAACATCGAGGAGGGTGAGCACGAGCACGTGATCCTCGGCACGGCGCGCACCGACGGGATCGACGTGCACGGCAGCTTGACGCGCCTGGGCGCGGGCGTGCCGGAGCGTTCGATCGCCTTCCACCCGGGCCGCGGCGCGATGCTGCGCGGCGTCGTGCGCTGCATGACCGGCGACGAGGGACGGTTCCACCTCCAGCTTCCTCGCAGCGGGGAGTACCTGGTCGTGGTGGAGTCCCCCAGCCCCGACCCCACTCGCATGCGCGCGACCGAGTTCCGGCTGGCGATCGACGAGCGCAGCCCGGTCGAGCTCGAGCTGCCCGCAGGGCGGCTGGCGGGTTTGATCCAGACCGCTGACGGCGCCCCCGCCCGTGGCGCTCCGATCGTCTTGGTGCCTGCCGTGCCGGCCCGTACCGACCGCATCCACAACGGGCAGACCGCATACCTCACCTCGGACCACGAGGGTCGCTTCGAGGTGGACGAGCTCGGTCCCGGAGAATACGTGCTTCAGGTCGGCGGGCGAGTCTTCACCGTCCCCGATGTGCGCTTTGCCCGGGTGAGGCAGCTGGTCACGCTGGGCGCAGGTGAGGAGCGCGACGACCTGATCGTGACCCTTCCGGATCCCGCCAGCGCGCGTGTGCAGGTCGTCGACGCCGACGGCCAGCCCGTGTCCGGGGCGACCGTTTACGCCCGCGCGGCCGACGGTGAGCTGCTCGACACCCTCTCCCTCGAGCTGACCGACGCCCTTGGCTTCGTGCGCTGCGCGGGGCTGCCGCCGGGCGAGCTGCGCTTCAGTGCGCGGGACCGGAAACGCTCCAGCGCCGAGAGCCAGCTAGTGCGCGTAGGACCTGGCGCCAGCGCGGAGCTGCGCCTGACCCTGGTAGCGGCCACCAAGATCCAGGTGCACCTGCGCAATGCCGGCGGGCCGAGCGGCGGATCGGTGCGCGTCCTCGACGGGGACGGGCATGAGTTCGGCGCGCGCTACACCATGGCTGACTACCAGGACTGGAGCGACTCGCAGCAGGTCGACCCCAGCGAGTACTGGAGCGGGCCCCTGCCCCCCGGCCGCTATCGCGTCGTGGCCAGCGACGGTGCGCGCAGCGCCGAGCGTGAGTTGACCGTGAACGGTGAACCGGTGCGCGAGCTGACCCTCGTGCTGGAGTAGTTCGCGCCGTCGAAGCGACCGCCGGTGGGCTGGGTGTCGAGGTGCGAGCCGATCTGGCCTCCGCAATGCACGTCTGCGTTACCCCGTCCTCCCGAGAAACTCGGCCGAGCCGGATCGACCGCAAATGACGGGCCTTCTCAAAGGGCTCAGGCAACTCTCGGCCGGCGTGAAGCGGCGCGCCGTGTCCCAGCGCGACTGGCCCGGCCGGACCGTATTGAACGGTCGACGTCAGACGCGCTTCGCTTGATCGCGTTCGATAACGCCCCGGCTGGCGATGTCGCATCCACCGCAAATCGCCTCTCATGACCCCGGCAGCCGCGTCCGAGGCGTCGGCCGAGTATTCGGACACTACGAGCCTGACGTCCCGGGGAATGGGGGAGCTGCGCCTTCGTCGACGATTCGCGCAACAACGCCGAGGCCTGTGTGTACTTCGTGCTACGAACACCGCAGGCCGAGTCACCGCGGACGGCGATGGTCGAGCGGCCGGACGAGGAGCTCGTGGGTGCCGCGGTCCTGTCCGCGGACGAGGCCACGGAGGCCGTGCGACGGAGTCCGGTCGCAGAGAAACCTCCCGTCGGCGTACCTACGGTCGCAGGAACGAACGTGCTGCGCGTGGTCCTCGAGGGGATCATCGAAGAGGACGAACGGCGAGTACGACTTCTTCTTCCCTGTCGAGACGTCGCAGAAGCCGATGTTCGAGCTGCTGTGGTCGGTTGTTCCGTGAGGTACACGACTCCACCCTCGCCTCGGGAGCTGGACGACAACCCCTGATCCGTCATTCCGACCACCGCTCCACGCGCCCCGCCCCCTCCGCCATGAGCCGCTCGAGCGGCGCGCAAGAACCCGTCCGATGCACCCACGCGGCCCCCGTTGTCACGACGGTCGCCGTCCCATCCGGAGCGAACCGCGCGGCCCGAAAAAAGTTGGCGGGGCCATGCAATTCCTGCAATACCGTGCGAGTCGGCACGTGCCAGACGAGCCCGCGATGCACGCCCTCCCGCGTCCCCGCGCCCGACTCGCCCGCAGTCAACACGAGCGTCCCCGTCGGCTCCAAGTCGAAGTCCTTGATCCGAGAGTCGACGTCGGTGAGAGAGGCGACGAGGGACCCGCTCTCCGCATCCCAGATGCGCACGGTCCCGCGACTATCGAGCGCTCCGATTCGCGCGCCGTCGCGGCTGAATGTCGCGAGGGCGACGGCGGCGGACATCGGCAATTCGTGCACGGGCTCCGCGCTCTCGTGCGACACGACCGCCAGGGCGGAGCCGCGCCGCACGAGGAGCAAGCTGCCGTCGGGCGAGAACGGACGGCGACCACAGTCGCACGCCCCCTCCAGCGATCGAGCCTCGCCACCCACGCGATCCCAGACCGTGACCGCGCCTTGGCCCGAAGCCACGATCCGACTCGCGTCGGGGCTCGCGATGGCGCAGTCGAGCGAACCTCCGGCCGTGAACGACGCAGGTTCGCCGCCGTCCGCCGGCCACACGCGCACCTCGCTCCCCGCGACCGCCAAGACCGAACCGTCTGAGACGAACGCCGCGAACTCGACGATCGCCTGCTCGCTGTCGTGAACGCGCGGCTTCGGTTTCTCGGCGACCGTCCACACGCTGGCGAGCCCCTTGTAGGCCAAGACGAGGTTTCCGCCATCGGGCGCGAACGAGTGCTCGTGCAACGACCTGTGCGAGCGTCCGATCTTGGCGATCTTCTGCTCGGAAGCCGCGTCGTACACGGTCACGCCACTCCGGCCGCCCACCGCAAGGAAGCGACCGCTCGGGTCCCAAGCGCCGCTCTCAATCGAGTGGCCGGCGTCGAGCGCGTCGCCCGACTCGATCCGCCACAGCCGCAAGAGCCCCTCCGACAACGTCGCGAGCCACCGGCCCGCCGCGCCGAACGCGGCCTCGGTGACGAGGCCCTTCCCGGCGCGCAACACGGCCCGCTGCGCGCCCGTCGACACCTCCCAAACACGGACCGTGCCGTCGAAGCCGCCAGACACGACGCGCTCACCCTCCGCATCGAACGACGCGTGGCGGACGCGACCGACGTGTCCGCGCATACGCGCGACGTTCTGCCGAGTCGCGACGACCCAGACACAGACCACGTCGTCCTCGCCGACCGAGACCACTCGCGCGCCATCGGTGGTCACGTCGGTATCCAAGACGAACGTATCGTGCACCTCCGCCACCCACGACGGCCCGAAGTCGTCGCCCACACCACGCAACGGAACGTCGGTCATGCCCTGGCCATTGAGGTGCATCACCCTCAGCAGTCCCGCGCTCGGCCGCACGCGAAGCCAAGAGTCCACGACGACCTTACGTGGGCCCGTCTCCAGCGCCGGGAGCTCCGCGACGAGCTCACCGGTCTCTCGGTTCCACACGTGCGTCTGCGCGTCCGCCGCGGCGGTGAAAAGCCAGCGCCCGTCCGCGCTCGACGCGAGCGCCCCATGCGTCACCGGTACCTCGCCGGCGAGCTCCAGTACGCGCGCGCCGTCCGTGAGCCCGACGACTTCGCCCCTGCCTTCGCGCCCGATCGCCAGCACGAGCCCGGACGCCGAGTCCAACGCGAACCCCATGACCTCCGCGCGCGTCCACTCCGGCGCCGGCTCGGCCCAGGCACTGCGCAGCGCGAACTCGGCCTCTTGGGTCGAGGCGAAGGCCACGCCCTCGAGCGCCCGCTCGAGGCTCTCGCCCGGCGCGCGGGAGAGCAGCTCGAGTGCCTCGACCGCCGCGCCGCGGGAGCTCGACTCCTTGGCTCGCAGCTCACCCGCGCGCCGCTCCAAGCCGACCCAGACCGACAATCCGATCACGACGGCGAGCGCAACGGCCACGCCCACCCACCGCTTCAAACGTTGGAGCTTCCAGGCGAGATCGAGCGTCTCGGTCCCGACGTCGAGCAAGTCCGCCGCCACTTGTCTGACGCCGATGTCGTGCATCAGGCGTCGCTCGCTCCGTGCGTCGCTCCCGCGCGCGCGCAGCTCCGTCCACAGCGGTTCCGTCCGGAACGCGCCCTCGAGCGCATCCGGCAGCGCGTCCGTCGACGCCCAGTCGAAGTCCTCGCCGCCCCAAGCGATCGACCCGTCGACCTTCAGGATCCGCAAGCTGTCGCCGAGCGGCTCATGACCGTCGCGCCAATAGGCGATCTCGTTCGCGACCCACTTCGACCGGGCACTCCGCGGCGAGGCGATCAATAGCAGGCGAGCCGATCGGTCGAGCATCTGAGCCAGCTCGCCGCCGAGATCACCTGAGACCTTGGCGTGCGTCTCGTCGCGCGCGATCGAGAGCTCCTTCCCCGCCGCGCCGGCCAGGCGCGCCAGCGCCCCGAGCACCGCGATGGCCACGCCGCGGTCCTCCGACGAATACGAGAGGAATGCGTCGTAGCTGCTAGCGCGTGTGGTCCGAAAACTCGGCCGACCCGCAACCCGCGGCCCTGCGGCGACTTCTGACGGGTAGCATTCGGTCATGACGGCCGACACGTACCCGCTCCGCGTGCTGCTCCTGACGGTGGCCGGCTGGGTCAACCGACACCAACAGCACGTCGTCGAGTACCTCGTCGAGGAGAACCGAGTGCTCAAGGAGCAGCTCGGCGGGCGCAAGCTGCGGCTGAACGACGACCAGCGGCGCCGTCTCGCCGCGAAGGGAAACCAGATCGGTCGGAAGGCTCTCGCGGCTGTCGTGACGATCGTCACGCCGGACACTCTCTTGCGGTGGCATCGTCGGCTGATCGCCGCGAAGTGGACGTACAGGACCAAGCGCGTGGGACGGCCAGGACTGATGAAGGAGATCCGCGAGCTGATCGTCCGCTTCGCGACCGAGAACTCGACGTGGGGCTACTGCCGGATCCAGGGCGCGCTCAAGAACTTGGGTCACACCGTAGCGCCGAGCACGATCGCGAAGACGTTGAAGGAGCACGGGATCAAGCCGGCGCCCGACCGGTCGTCGTCGTGGCGCGTGTTTCTCAAGGCTCACTGGGAGCAGCTCGCGGGGACGGACTTCTTCACGACCGAGGTGTGGACGGCGACGGGACTGAAGACGTTCTACGTGCTCTTCTTCGTTGAGCTTCGGACTCGCCGCGTGCACATGGCGGGCGTAACTGCGAACCCGAACGACATGTTCATGGGGCGCGCCGCAGAGGGAGCGCTCGGATTCCTGAAAGGCAAGCGGTTCCTCATCTGCGACCGCGACTCCAAGTTCTCGCTCCGATTTCGGATCGTGCTCGAAGCTGCCGGCGTGAAGTTGGTCCGGACACCCCATCAAGCGCCGAACGCGAATTCGATCTCGGAGCGCTTTGTACGGTCCATCAAGGAAGAGTGCCTTGACCGCATGATCCTGTTCGGCGAGGGACACCTACGGCGCGCGCTCACCGAGTATCTCGCGCACTTCCATGGCGAACGTAACCATCAGGGTATCGGCAACGAGCTGATTGAGCCGGGCCCGACGGTTGACGAAGGCGACGTCGTCGCCGGCGATCGTCTCGGCGGACTCCTCCGCTTCTATCACCGCGCCGCATGACCGCATGACCCCGCTGTTGCGGGAGCGGGCGGGCAGGCGAGCATCGTGGGGGAGGTGCGCTCCTGTTCGGCCCTCGCCGAAGCTCGCTCGTGGCCGCACTGGGTTGTACGCACAGGAGTTGTCGGCGGCCGAGTTTTCGGACCACACGGGGGTTGGTGTCAAGGAAGCTGACCGTCCGGCAGGTGTTCACCAGTCGGGTTCGCGCGTTCTCGCTTACGCTTGTCCGCTCAGGGGAGGCGCCTGCCGCCTGGCCGGGTCGGGAGATTTCATGCGCCGCGTAGCAACAGCGAATGAGCGAAGCACCTTCGAGGCCGCGCTCAGGAAGACGCGTCGATAGCACGGCACTCAATCTCGTATCAGGACACGATGCCCTTTCCATCGAGCGCACTTTCTACGCGCGGTGTCTATGTCCCAGAAGTATCGTGTCATTCGGTCCCTCTCGAGTCGTAGTAGGGTCCGCTCATTAGGAAGTAGGAATGCGATCCCGAGTCTTGACACCATGATTAGACATCTCTCTCCGGCAGTCACAGCTGCAGCCGCGGCCCTACTCGCCACACCTGCCATCGCGTGGCAGATGAACGAATCGACGATCTGGACGTCGGACGACGTAACGAACACGATCTACCACGCGACGTTGGACGGCGTGATCCTCTCCTCTTTCCCGAGCGGGTCCGTCTCCGGCCTCGCGGTCGACCCCTTCGACAACACGATCTGGGCCGCGAACGAGGGGACCAACCGCATCGTGCACTTCGACCGGCTGGGCAACCAGTTGTCCTTCTTCACGGGGACCACGTTCGATCCGGCCACGACGGAGCCGGAAGGCGTCGCCGTGGATTTCCTCGACGGGACGCTCTGGACGGTCGACGACACGACCGGCCTGATCTACAACGTGGAAAGAACCGGCTCGCTCATCGGCTCCTTCCCGACGTCGAACTACGACGCAGCCTCGACGAGCCCGCAAGCGATCGCCGCCGACCCCTTGGATGGGACGCTCTGGGTCACAGACAACTTCGCCGACCGGATCTACAACGTCACGAGCGGTGGCTTGCTCATCTCCTCGTTCCTCACGGACACGTTCGGCGGGAGCACCAACCCGCAGGGGATCAGCGTCGATGAGATCAACGGAACGTTGTGGATCGCCGACCGCGTCACGCACCTCGTGTACAACACCGAGCGCGACGGCACGTTGATCTCGTCCTTCGACCCCCTGAGCTACGGCTCGAACGACCCGACGGGGGTCGCGTTCGACCTCACCGTCGGCACGACGCTCGCCTCCGACGACTTCGAAGTGGCGTCCGGGTGGACGGCCGGGTTTGCCGGTGACGACGCGACGACGGGGATCTGGACGCGCGTCGATCCCGTCGGCACGGCGGCACAACCCGAAGACGACCATACGCCTTCTCCAGGGATCAATTGCTTCATCACCGGCCAGCACCCCGGCGGTGGCGTTGGCGCGAACGACGTCGACGACGGGCGCACCACGTTGCTGAGTCCGCTCTTCGACCTGACGTCGGCGACCGACCCGACGATCAGCTATTGGCGTTGGTACTCGAACGACCAGGGAACGACCCAGGACGATGTCTTCGAGGTCCTCGCGACCGACGACGGATCGACGTGGGTGCAAGTCGAGCTGATCGGGCCCACGGGCGCGGGCACGAGCGGGGGATGGGTTCGCCACGAGTTCCGCGTACTCGACCTGCCCGACTTCAGCCTGACGAACCAGGTGCAGCTGCGCTTCGTCGCTTCCGACCTGGGCGGTGGTTCCATCGTCGAGGCCGGTGTCGACGACCTCCTGGTGTTCGACGAGGACTGCGGGACACGCGGGCTGCTCGCCGATTTCAGCGGCAGCCCGATCTCGGGCCCGGAGCCGCTGGCGGTTACCTTCAACGACCTCTCCTTGGGTGCCGTCACGAGCTGGAGTTGGGACTTTGGCGACGGTGGAACCTCGAATGAGCAATACCCGAGCCACGTCTACGGTGCGAGCGGGAGCTACACGGTCTCTCTCACCGTGACGGGCTCCTGTGGCACGAGCACGGAGACGAAGACCAACTACGTCAACATCGGCACGACGTTCATCTCAGACGATTTCGAAGTGGCGTCCGGGTGGACGGTGGGGTTTGCCGGTGACGACGCGACGACGGGGATCTGGACGCGCGTCGATCCCGTCGGCACGGCGGCGCAACCCGAAGACGACCATACGCCTTCTCCAGGGGTCAATTGCTTCATCACCGGCCAGCACTCCGGCGGTGGCGTTGGCGCGAACGACGTCGACAACGGCCGCACGACGTTGCTGAGTCCGGTCTTCGACCTGACGTCGGCGACCGACCCGGCGATCAGCTACTGGCGTTGGTACTCGAACGACCAGGGGGCGACTCAGGACGACGTCTTCGAGGTCCTCGCGACCGACGACGGCTCGACTTGGGTGCAAGTCGAGCTGATCGGGCCCACGGGCGCGGGCACGAGCGGGGGATGGGTTCGCCACGAGTTCCGTGTGCTCGACCTTTCCGGCTTCAGCCTGACGAACCAGGTGCAGCTGCGCTTCGTCGCCTCCGACCTGGGCAATGGTTCCATCGTCGAGGCCGGCATAGACGACCTCGTGGTGTTCGAGAGCTGCGGGGCGCCCGCCCCGGTCGCCGAGTTCAACGGCAGCCCGACGTCGGGCCCGGCGCCGCTCGCGATCACCTTCAACGACCTCTCTTCGGGGGTCGTCTCGAGCTGGAGTTGGAACTTCGGCGACGGCGGAACCTCGAGTGCGCAGAATCCGAGCCATGTCTACGGTGCGAGCGGGAGCTACACGGTCTCTCTCACCGTGACGGGGCCCTGTGGCACGAGCACGGAGACGAAGACGGACTACGTTCTCGTCGACCCGCCTTTGATCGGGACGAGCTACTGCTCGCCGGCGGTTGCGAACACGACCGGCTCGCCTGCGACGATCGTCGCCATCGGCAGCGCTGTCGTGACCGACAACGACGTGACGCTGGTCGCGGCCCAGCTGCCGCTCGGCGAGTTCGGTTACTTCCTCGCGAGCCCCACCCAGGGCTTCGTCGCCAACCCCGGCGGCAGCGTGGGGAACCTATGCCTCGGGGGCGGCCCGCTGCTCGGCCGCTACGCGGGGATGGCGCAGAACTCGGGCACGACTGGTACCTTCTCGATCCCGGTCGATCTCACGGCGGTGCCGATCGCCGTCCCGCCTGGCTCGGTCATGATCCAGCCAGGTGACAACTGGAACTTCCAGTGCTGGTACCGCGACACCGCATCGAGCAACTTCACCGACGCCGTCTCGATCGACTTCGAATAGTGAGCTTCAACTGCGACGCGAGGGCCGAGATGGACCAGGAGGCGGCCTGATGAAGCAGGATGCCTTTCAACAAGTTATGTGCAGGACCGCCGTGTCGCTTCCGCCGATGCCCGGGATCTGCGAGGTCATGCCGCCGGCGCCGTCGGCGTACTCGAGGGTGCCGGGCCCGAAGGCCTTGTCGACGAACTCGGCGGTCGAGCCCGTGGGGTCCACAAAGTTGGCCGAGCCGTTTCGCTCGCAACGACGGGCTTTCTTGGCCGGCCAGGATGCCCGCATGTCGACGGCAACGTACCTCCGTGAGCGCCATCCTGCGCGGCTTGTTGTTGTTCGCCCTGCTCTCTTCGGCTGCGGGTGCGCAGAACGCGATTTGGATCCGACAGCTGGGAACGGGCACACCCGACTACGCGCGGGCGGCCGCGCCAGACGGAGCGGGCGGCGTGTACGTGGGTGGACGGATGGGAACTTATGGACCCGCTGCCTGGTTCGCGCGCTACGACGGGGCGGGCGACCAGACCTGGATCCGAATCCTGAACTCGGGTGATTCCGACTACGCGTACGTGGCCGCGCCTGACGGTGCGGGCGGCTTGTACGTGGGCGGAATCACCCTTGGAGATCTCGGTGGTCCGAATGCGGGGAGCTTCGACGCCTGGATCGCGCGCTACGACGGCAACGGAGCGAGCGCGGATTGCGGCCCGGTGGTTCCCAACTCCACGGGGCAGCCAGGGCGAGTGCACGTCACCGGAAGCACCGTGGTCGCGGTCAACGACCTGACGCTCGTGGCCAGTCAGCTCCCACCGCGCTCCTTCGGCTTCTTCATCACGAGCCAGACGCGAGGGTTTGTCGCTGGCGCCGGTGGGAGCCAGGGCAACCTCTGTCTGAGTGGGCAGATCGGTCGGTTCGTTGGTCCCGGTCAGGTCCTCAGCTCGGGCGCGACCGGGACGTTCTCCCTCCTGGTCGATCTTGAAGCGATGCCGACGCCACTCTTCCCAGTGGCCGTACAGCCGGGCGAGACCTGGAACTTCCAGGCCTGGCACCGGGACGCGAACCCGACGCCGACGAGCAACTTCACGGACGCCGTGAGTGTCACGTTCGAGTAAGTGCCGCAGGGCGCAGAGGCGGGAGACCTCGACGACGCGCCCCGGGCCGGTCGAGAGTCAACCAGCGCACGGCTGGGAGGGAGAGACACCAGCCTCTGAACAGGAGAGCCGCGGCCGCAGCAGCTAGACTCGGAGCCCGCCATGCCCCTCGCCGCCAGCCACCCGAGTTCGAAGAAGCGCTCATGAGGATGGAGACAACCGAAGGTCCGGGCGGAGTTGGCGAGCAGCACGTCGCAACCGCGAAGCGGCCGCACAGGACAGCCCGGGCCCGGGTCGTAGGCCTGCTGTACCTGGCCGTCTTGGTGGGACTGCCCTTCGGTTCCGCAGGCCGCGTCGATTGGGTGGAGGGCTGGGTGTTCCTCGCCCTGATCATCGCCGGAGGGATCGGCTCGAAGCTCTTCGTCAAGAGGCGCAACCCGGAGGTGCTCGAGCACCGCAGGGGCATCGGTGCAGGCACCAAGCGCTGGGACCTGTTCTGGCTCGCGGGATTCAGGTTGATGCTGATCAGCATCGTCGTCGTGGCAGGGCTCGACGCGGTGCGTTTCGGTTGGACCGAGATGCCCGGGTGGTTGTGCCCCCTCGGGGTCGCGCTGACCTCATTCGGCTTCGCATTGGCGGCTCGGTCCATGGCCGAGAACCCCCACTTCGAACCCACCGTGCGGATCCAGACGGACCGCGACCATAGGGTCATCGACTCCGGGCCCTACGCCATTGTGCGCCACCCCGGCTATGTGGGCGTTGCCGTTATCACCCTGGGCTTTCCCCTGGTGCTCAGATCGAACTGGGCGCTGATCGCGGCGCTCGTCGCGGTGCTGACGCTCGGGCTGCGCACTTGGCTCGAGGATCGCATGCTACAGGCCGAGCTCGCGGGCTATGCGGAGTATGCCGGGCGGGTGCGCTCGAGGCTGATTCCGAGAGTCTGGTAGATCGGAGCTGTCTCGGTCCCTGAGTAGCCGGCTCCGCCAGCTCCTTGAGAACGGCCTCCTTGGCCCCGCCAGGCCACGGCGGAGTCTTGGGGCCACACGCCCGCTTCTTGGTCGGACCGCGTCGCCGTGTGCGCCATCGCTATGCCCGGACGGTGCGAATCGACTCACGGTTAGTTCCGAACTCCCCGCGGATGGGCCTCCGGAACTCGGTGGACCCCTTCACCATCGGGGGCCGCCCTTTGCATTATACATATATTGCGTCTTGCACACATATCGTGATGGGCCAAGATGAAAACCCGTGACCGTTCCTCGATTGCGAGGAGCTGATGACCAAGGTGGCCGGGGCCGCCTCGATTCAATGGAGAACCAGTGATGAGCGACGAGACAAGGCGGAAGGTCTCCGAGGTCTACCGCAAGGCGATACGCAAGTCTCGCGAGCGGTGCGGCTCGACAGCCGACGAGAGAGTGGTGCCCGCAGGGACGGCGGCGAAGCTGGCCGGATACACCACCGAGCTGACCAGCTTTGGCGACGCGGCTAGCAGCTCTTTCGGTTGTGGAAACCCCCTGGCTTTCGCGGGTGTCCGCGAGGGGGACACGGTCGTGGACCTCGGTTCGGGGGCGGGTCTCGATCTGCTGATCGCCGCCGAGATGGTCGGAGCCTCGGGTAGGGTGATCGGCGTAGACATGACGGACGAGATGCTCGAGGCCGCACGGGAGAGTGCTGACAAGGCGGGCTTCACCAACGTCGAGGTGCGCAAGGGCTGGATCGAGGAGCTCCCAATCGAAGACGGGAGGGCGGATTGGGTCGTCTCGAACTGCGTCATCAACCTCTCTCCGGAGAAGGAACGCGTGTTCGCCGAGATCCACCGCGTCCTCAAGCCGGGGGGGCGGTTCAGCATCTCCGACATCGTGGCGGAGGACCTGGCGGAGTTCCTCCGTGAGCACGCCGCGGTCTACGCCGCTTGCATAGGAGGAGCGATCTCGGAGACGGAATACGTCGCCGGTCTCCAGGGGGCGGGCCTGGTCGAGGTCAACGCCAGTGAACGTCTCTTCTACGAGCCCGAGGTAATCGAGAGGATGATCGGCAGCGATTGCGGCTGCTCGGGAGAGAGCTCGGATGGCCTGACCGCGATCCTCCCCAGCCTTCAAGGCAAGGTCACGTCTGTGCGTTTCAGCGGTCGAAGGCCCTGAGCGTCCGACCGCCTGGGCTAGCAGCCCGTTGAAAAAGTCATTCGGCGCCATGACGACATCCTCCACGCCCGGTCGGCACCTGAAAGCCTCCCCGAATCCACGAATTCGCCTACGTTTCCAGGCGCCAACCGGACGCGGATGCTGTCGCCCTGCATCC
>JAAELL010000404.1 GCA_024226735.1 bacterium
CGTCGGGGCACAGGCGCGGGAGCGCCGCGATGCGGTCGGACGCCGGTAGGGACATGACCTCATCGAAGATCCGTCGCAGGTCGCCGGAGCCGTCTTGACCTTCGAGGTGGCTCATTCGAGGTGGCTCATTCGACGGGGCTCACCGCGGCCCGTTGCTCGTCGGCTCCTCGCCGAACAGCAGGAACTCTCCCAGGTACGCCCGGGCGAACTCGAGATCGCGGCGAACCGTCGGCTCCGAGACTTCGAGCAGTTCAGCGACTTCCGCGACGTTCAACCCCGCGAAGAAACACAGTTGAACGACACGGGCGCTGCGCGGGCTCTCGGCGGCGAGGCGTTCGAGGGCCTCTTCCAGCGCCAGGAGATCCGTGGGGTCGATCTCGGTCTCCATACTCTCTGTGCCGAGCGTGACTCGCTTCCAATCGCCACCGCGCTTGGCCCGCCCGCGGCTCCGCGCGTTCTCGATCAGAATGCGCCGCATGGCCTTCGTGGCGGCGAAGTAGAACTCGGCGCGGCTGGCCCAGCCGCCCGGGCGCTCGCCGACCCGCATCCAGGCCTCGTGCACGAGCGCAGTGGCCGAGAGGGTGTGCCCCGTGCGCTCACTCCGCATCTGGCGCTCGGCCTGTCGCCTCAGCTCTTCGTAGAGCAGGCGCATCATCTCGTCGCTCGTGCGCGAGTCGTCGCTGGGCTTGGGCTCGGACATCTGAGCTTTTCGGATTCTCCGTGATCGCGGGAGCCCCAGTTTAGCGCACTACCCTGTGTGCACGATGGCCAACGGGCTCTCGGCACCTGCGAGGCCTCGCGTGAGGCCGCCGACCGTCGCCGTATGTCGGGCGCAAGCCCCTGGAAGTGAGGTGTCTGGTGTCGAAGGACAAGATCGAGAAGGCGATCGTGGCTCAGGGGACCGCGGCTGGCATCGGGGCCGCGGTGGGCGCGGTGACCAAGCAGACCGTGGCGTCCGGCCGGCCGATGCGAGGCGGACTCGCGGTTCAGGTCGGCTCCGCGGTCGGCTCCGCCGCGGCGCAGGGCGCGAGCGTTGGCGGATCGGCCGCGGCCGGGGCCGCTGTGATCTCGGGGAAGGCCGCAGTGGTCGGAGCCGGAGCCGCGAAAGTGGCGGCCGTCAGCGTCGCCGCGGCACCCGTGGCCCTGCCTGCGCTCGCGCTCGGCGCAATCGGGTACGGCCTGTTCCGGCTCTTCTCGGACGACTAGGAGCCTGTCCGAGAATCCTGCGGATCCTCGGCCAGCCTCCTACGACACCTTCGGTGTCGAGGTGTTTCTGGCGCCACGGCTAACGCCGTGACAGCTACCCGCCCCGTCGCATTCCGTCGCACACACCCGCCACGAGGTAGACCATGCCGAGCCGCTTCTTCGCCTTGCCCTCGAGTCCTCCGATCCTCTTCCCGTATCGCGCAGCCGGTCGCGGATGCCCACACTGTGCATGTGGGGCTCCGTGCGCGATCGAGAGCTCTGGCCACACCGGTACCCATCGCTGCGTGAACGGACACTCCTACGAGGGATGACTCGCATGAAGAACACACTCGAGTCAGGCGTACGCTTGTTCCGTTCCGTGCTCCTGGTCCTGCTAACGGTCCCCGCGAGTGCGTTCGGCGCCACTCAGGAGACCGCTCAAGATTCGCCCGACGACGAGGTGGAGCCGTTCCAGTTCTCACCCGAGCTCGTACAGCTGCTCGCGAACGGGTCCGACGGGTACCGGCTCGGCAAGCGGCAGATCGGCCGGACGCGTGACAGGGCCGTGCTCGAGACCCTGTCCAGCGGTAGCGAGCGACATCTCGCCACCATGGCACAACGGATGTTGCAACTCGAGCGCCTCGCCGACGTGGTGAACGCGGTCACCACGTACGGCGGAGGGAACATCGAGGAGCTCCGCCGTCAGTTGAATCGGATCCTGGCGGGATCGACGCTGCGCGACTTGGTCGGCAAGCGCGACAGCGCAAGGTGGGCACTCGAGGAGCTCCTCGGCAAGCGTGGTCTCGTCACACGAGCCTTGCAGGCGAGCACCTTGGCGATCCTGGGGACGGCGACGGACCACTTGATACGGAAGGAGGTCGCTCTACTGCTGAGCGAGCATCTAGAGACGTGCGCCGACGAGCTGCCCACGTTGCCGAGCAAGAAGTTCGAGCTGCGGGTTCGGCGTGAGGGTGGACTCGCCTTGCTGGGCATTCGGAACAAGACGGGCAAGACTCTTCACGATTGTATTCTGGTGCTCTCGTACCAGCCGGATCGAGCCGCCGTCAGCGAGAGCTTCGCCGAGTCGAGGCGCAGGTTTCAGCAGCAAGCTCCGGCCGGGAGCTTTGCGCCGCAGGCTCTTCAGGCCCAGCTCCAGATGCTCGACGCTCGGTTCGTGAAGGAGTACGTCGACAAGTACACCGTGATCTACCTCGACGAGTGGCGCAACAAGGCGCGCCTCGAGTTGGCGTTGGAGGAGGTCCAGGCTGTCGCCTTCGGTTCCAAGTCCGGATCGATCGTGGTCTGGTCGAAGGAGGGGCGCTCGGAAACGCTGGATCTGCCGATGGACGCGTATCGCAAGAAGATGGTCCAGGAGCATCGAAAGATGCAGCGCGAGCAGGAGCGCCGGCGACGACGCTGAGGAGTTGCTTGTCAGCGCCGGAACGCCGTCCCCGCTGTTCAGCAACCGTAGAGCGCGATCAACGCATCGAGCAGCCGGACGAGGTCGGAGAGACTGCTCCCGCGAGAACAGCCGCATGACCCCTCGGACGAGTTCTGAGGAAGCACACCGGGCTAGGCGTGCGCTACGAATCCTCGGAGGTCGAGTCTAGTCGCTCGCGTCGCTGGCGCCCCCGAGCTCGGCTGACTCGTCAGAAAAGCACGACGTCGTTGAAACCCCTCGTCGCGCGAGAGGGCTCCCCATTTACGAGCCACTTCCATCTGCGCACTGCGAGGCCCAGCCATGAAGTCCGAGCAATCTGATGTCGCGTTGCTTTCGAAAGAGGAACGTTGGATCTCCCCGGTCCATGTCTTCCGGTTCCACGGCAGCGCGTTCGGCTTTCTTCCACGGACGGGGGACCTCGTTGCCGTCAGCGCTGACGCCGCTGTCGCGCTCGAGTACGTCGAGGAGGGACTCTCCAGGGGGGACGTGGCCGCGCGCTTGGAGCACGATTGGGGGGCAGAGCGTGCCGGCCCCATTCTCGACGACCTCGAGTCTTTGCACGGTGCGGGTCTGCTGACGCCGGAAGTCGAGCTCGTGGGGCCCGAACGCCAGCGCGACCTCGAGACGCTGTTGGGGCACCAGCCGCGGAACCTGATGTTCTTCGTCACCGAGGCGTGCAATCTCGCTTGCACCTATTGCTACGAGAAGAACCAAGGCGTGCACGACGGTGGCCGATCGCTCAAGCAGATCGACGCACGGCGCATCATCGACAAGTACTTCGAGGGCTCGCCCGGACGGCGGGGCTTGACGATCACGTTCTTCGGCGGCGAGCCGTTGTTGAATCCCCAGGTGATCCGGGACACGGTCGCCTACGCCAAGGAGCGCGCCGCGGAGACGGGTCAGCAGGTCGACTTCACGATGACGAGCAACCTGACCCTGTTGACCGAGGACTTGGCGAAGTTCTTGGCGGCGGAGCGCTTCCACGTGATGGTCTCGATGGACGGCGATCGAGAAGGGCATGACAAGCACCGCATCGACAAGTCGGGCAACGGAACCTACGACACGGTTGTTCGTAACCTGAAGATGCTGATCGGCGAGATGCGCGCCGCCGGCGTGCGTCTGCCCAAGATCCGTGCGACGCTCTCTTCCGAGAATCTCGATCCGATCGAGGCGGACCGCCATTTGCGAACGCTCGGCACTCATCTCGTGGAGATCGGTGAGACCCACGGCACGGTGCACGACATCGCCGACTACGACGTCGGTGAGGATGGGCACGAAGTCTCGCGTAGCGCAGTGGACGTGCACGTCGAAGCCGCGCTCGCGCAGCTCGACGAAGACCCGTCGGTTCTTCCGCGGCTCTCGGCGATCGTCCTGAAGGGGCTGCGCGAGGTGCACCAGGAAGTGACGCGACGCGAGACGTACGAGAGCCCGCGGCCTTCCCTGTGCGGCGTCTGCCGCAACATGAAAGCCGTGACGCCGGGAGGCGACATCTATCCGTGTCACCGCTACGTCGGCATGGAGGCCTTCAAGATGGGCAACGTCCATGGCGGTGGACTCGAAGAGGAAGAAGTCGAGCGTTACTACGACCGCATCTACGAGGTCTACTCCGACATCTGTGCACCCTGTTGGCTGCGGCACTTATGCGGGGGCCAATGCCCGTGGTACCTCTCGGACGAAGCAGGTGAGCTCTCGACGCCGGACGTCAAGACGTGCGCCTCGATGCGCGCGGGCCATGAGCGGCGGCTCGGTCTCTACGCGCTGCTGCTCAGCCGCTTCCCCGAGGCGTTCGGGAAGCTGGTCGGTACCACGGCGGAGTCGATTCGCGGCCCGGAAGGAGCCCAAGTCCCCGCGGGTGCGGACCCGAGTTGCGGCTGCTGACGTCGTCGAACGCGGCGGTCGCTTTCCCAGTCCCGATGGCCCTTGCAGAGGAATAGCCATGAAAATGGAACCTGACGGGGAACGAGCGCTCGACGGCGATTCGCACCTCGACGAAGAACCGACCGCGGAAGAACCGCGTCCGAAGCGCCCGAACGAGTGCCGCCCCAACAGGCGGAACTTGGTCCTGGCGAGCATGACGTTGTTGACCGCCGCGATCATTCCCAGCGCCGACGTACGCGCACAAGATCCGGATCCCGTTTGTGTTCAGCCTGACAACGAGTGCGGCCAGTCCGCACAAGGTGGCGGCACGAACCAGGACACGGATTGCGTGGTGTACCCCGGCAACGACAAGGATTGCGGCAAGGCCGCACCCGGCGGTGGCAACCACGAGGACAACGACTGCACGCCCCCTGGCGGAGGAGCACCGTTTCCCGACGGCAGTGACGCCGACTGTGGTGATCCGAAGGGAGGTGGGGGAACCCACAAGGACAACGATTGCGGAGCCGCGGGCGGAGACGCCGGGCCCAATATCGACCATGACTGTGTCGGCGCGGGTCACACCGACGCCGACTGTGGCCTCCCGATTCCCGGCGGTGCCTTCAGCGAGGACCAGGACTGCGGTCGTCCAACTCTGTTCGGTTTCCGTCAGCCTGATGATGATTGCGCCAAGGCCAAGCTAGGCGGCGGCATCCACAGCGACTTGCGTTGCGGCAAGAGCGGCCCATTGGGCAGCTTCTATGCGGATGGCGACTGCGAAGCTCCCGGTGGCAATGACAACTACGACGACGAACAACCCGTCGACGGTGAGCCGATCGGCTGACGTCCGCCGTGTTGCCAGTGAACGGTCGCCCGCCCGCACTGGCGGGTGGGCGACCCCTGTCCCTCCTCAGAACTCGCGCGGGCGCATAATCCTCGGCCGCGGCCCTACTTCCGTCAAGGACAGGCTCCGGCATGCTGGACATCCGCATCACCTGCTTCGCGCCCTCACTTCGACCCTGCGAACTCGCCGCGACTTGGCGCTCGAGAACCTGGCGCTCCGCCAACAGCTCGTCGTCGCCAAACGGCATATGAAGCGGTCGAGTCTGAAGAACGTCGACCGGCTCTTCTGGGTTGCGCTCGCCCGATCCTGGGATGGCTGGCGAGGTCGCCGCTGCGGCGTAGTCGAAGCGCTGATGGAAGGGCAGCGACTCGGTCGTCCACTGCCCGAACGCTGGCATCGGCGAGAGAAACGCGATGGCAAAGATGAGGCAAGTGCGCGTGTTCATTGGATCTTGTAGATCTCCCCGTTGCCCGCAGGGTCTCCGGGGTTGACGCCTTCGTTTACGCGGATCACGTACAGCTCACTTCCGTCGTTTCCTCTTCGCCATGTCGAACATCCTCGCGCATTCCGCGCGAGGTGCAGCGGCCGGCTCGAGCTGTCGGTCGCGACTGGGATCAGGCGCGTAACAGGCTGGCACAGCAGCACCTTGCGACTGCTTGCGGCACCGTGCCGTTGGCGGAGGCGGGAGGATTCGAACCCCCGGTGAGTTGCCCCACGCCGGTTTTCAAAACCGGTGAGACCCCCGTTTCTTGAGCCCGTATGGGGCGATTCTGGAGCTCCGACTCCAACCGTGCGGCCATACTTGAGGCCATTGCATGCAGGAGACCCCGTCTGGTCGAAGCGACAGACAGATCGGCGTCACCTCGGAACTAGTGCGGCGGCGACGCAAATCGGGAACTACGCCGTTCCATCGAAGAATGACGCTCAAGGCGTTTCCACAATTCTGGAATCACGTTCTCCTCGCTGGTCGCAATCCGCACAAGTATGCCGCGTATGGAGTGAAACTTCTCCTCAGGGGCTCCGATTGCAGCGGCGCGCGCCCCAAGGCAACAGCCCCGATCACGGCGCGCGGCGAGTGTGGTGAGGGGACAACGACGCGACGACGATCGGGTCCTCGCGCTCCCTGCGGGCCACCCGCGCATCGGACTTAAAATCCGAAGGGCCGTAGGCCCGTGGGGGTTCGAGTCCCCCCTTCCCTACCATTGCGAGGAACGTGTTGTCCGGTAGCGTCCGCTGGGGTCCGGTAGCGTCCAGGGACGGATGCTTCGGCGACGCAAATACGACGCAATAGGGCGGTTGCCGATCGGGCGATCGGTTGGGGCTCGCGCGAGAGGCTCGCTTGTCCGTGGACGTCCGCTGGAGTCCGGTGAGGTCCGGGGGTGTCCGATGACGGGTGCTACGGGGGTGACGTGCGCGTCACGTTCTGGATTCGCGTATTCGACTTGCTGACGGCGGCGCGCAGAGCGACATCACGCTCGTGGGTGGTCACGACGAAACCGACGGTGGCGTGCGGCTCGTGCTGTACCGCAAGGGCGATGGCTCGGTGCCCATCCTGGAGTGGATGGACGGTCTGACACCCGGGGCGCGGGCCAAGATCATCGTCCGGTTGGAGCGCCTGATCACGCGCTGGCACACGATCCGACCACGGGACGAAGTGCACCTCGCTGACGGCCTGA
>JAAELL010000405.1 GCA_024226735.1 bacterium
TAGGAGCCTGCCGTCGCGCGAAGTGACGACAGCAAGATCGACTATCCCCGCGCTCGGCTCCCGGGCGCAATCCTCACTGATTCGCAGACGTGAGAGCGTCGGAACGGGGGGCATCCTGCCGGGTGCCCCCCCGTTCTTTTAGCGCGCATCCCGGAATGGCTGCTCCTGCCGGAACTTCCGCGTCCGCTTCTGCATCTGGATCAGGAAACGCCGAACCGGCGGCGTCAGCGGCGACGACTTCAGCATGTTCTCGACGTCGACCATGCGCTCGACCGCGAGCTGGAACTTCCCGGTCTCGGCGTACGCGGTCGCGAGGATCTGGATCGCGTTGGGATCCTTGTACTTCGACTCGGAGCACAGCTCGAGAGCGAGCTCGACCGCGCGCTCGCCGTCACGCACGGCGTCGTCCCACGTGCTCGCCAGGATCCAGGCCAGAGCCGTCGTCAGCTCCGCACTGTCCGGGGCCTGCTCGAGGCCGCTCTCGAGCGCCGCGACGGAGCCGGCCATGTCGCCCTGGGCCTTGCGCGTCACGCTGATCTGGAGGTAGCCGTCGATGCGCTTGGGCGCGAGCGCGATCACGCGCCGGAAGCGTTCGACCGCGTCCTCGTGGCGCTCGCTCGCGTGGAACATCCCGCCGAGGTCGAGGTTGGCGCGCAGGTGATCGGGCCTCAGGCCGAGCACGACCCGCATCGCTTCGATCGCCTCGTCCGTGCGGTCCGCCGATTCCAGCGCCTTCGCCAGGTTGTAGTGCGCGTCCGGATTCTCGGGCATCGCGGCGCAGGCGGCCCGGATCAGCGCGATCCCCTCGTCCACTTCACCGCTGTCGATGCGCATCGCGCCGAGGTTGACCCGCGCCTGGTGTATTGCCGGATCGAGCTCCAGCGCCTGCTCGATCGCCGTCTTCGCCTCGTCGAGCTTGCGCATCGTGTAGAGCGCGTTGCCCTTGCCGAGCCACGCCTCAGCCGACGTCTCGTCGAGCGCGATTGCCTCCTCGTAGTACGGGATGGCCAAACCGGGCCGCCCTATCTGGCTCAGCGCGTGGCCGGCCTCGAGCCGCACGGCCGCGCTCTTCGGGTCCGTCGAGATCGCCGTCTGCCACTCGCTGTTGAGCATCGGGAAGTCGTCGCTCTGGACGTACCGCTGCGTGCGTAGCCGGCGCCAGCGGAGCGACACGCCGTCGCGCAGGACGACGCCGTCGCGCACCGGGTCGGCGACAGGCTCCACCGCGAGCTCGCCGTCGTGCGGAGCGAGGCTGGCGTGCCAGCTCGACTGTTCTTCGTCGCCGAGCTGGAGCCAGGCCTGGGCGAGCAGCGCGTGCACGCGCGACGAGCGTGTGCCGAGCGCGCGCGCGAACTCGAGCCGCTCGACCGCATCCTCGGGCCGCTGCGCCGCGAGATCGAGCTCGGCGAGTCCGAGGTGGGCAGCGACGAGGTCGGGATCGATCGCGAGCGCCGCCTCGAAGGCGCCGCGGGCGCGCTCGTCGTCGCCCTCGTCCCGGGCGGTCGAGCCCGCGTAGCACGCGATCGGTGCGTAGTCTGCGCGCAGCGTGAGCGCGCGCTCGAAGAAGGGCAGAGCCCCCGGTCGATCGAGCAGACGCAACGCCGCGCCGTGGAAGAAGGGCCAGCGGTAGTCGTCGGGATCGAGGGTGGCCGCGCGCTCGTAGCAGACCAGCGCCTCGTCGAAGAAGTCGTGGATCTCCAGTGCGATGCCCAATGCTCCCCACGCCTGGGCCGACCCGGGCTCGGCCTCGACCTGCGCCGTGCGCTCCTTGACCCGCAGCATTACCGCGCGTTCGGCCTCCGACATGTCGGGGCGCGGGATCTCGACGTGGTCGGTCGTGACGGGGTCGCCAGTCGCACCAGTCACGCCAGTCGCGCCCGGCTCGTTCGAGTTCGAGCAACCCGCCAACCAACCCGCCAGCAAGACGGACGAAACGGTGACCGCGAACGGCCTCGCGAGGAGCACTTGAGGGAGCTTCATGGAGTTCGAAGTGAGGGAGTCCGAGCCGCGGATTCTAGCCTGGATCGTTCATGAGCATCCAACGGCCGCTGGCGAACCCCTGCGGGTTGGCGCCGGGGCAGCGTGCTACGCTGGACCGATCGGGCCAGAACGCAGAACGTCATGAACACAGCCGCTCATCGCCTCACTCTTCCCGTCACCGCCGCCATCCTGCTGTTCCTCGGTGCCGCGTACGGCACCGAGGACGAGCCGCGCGAGGACAAGTTCCGCCAGCTCGATGAGCTCCTGCCCACGCCGAACGCGTACCGCACGGCATCGGGCGCTCCCGGCCACGCCTACTGGCAGCAGGGCGTCGACTACGAAATCGAGGTGCGTCTCGACGAGAAGACGCGGCGCATCGAGGGTCGCGAGCGGATCACCTACACGAACAACTCTCCCGACTCCTTGTCGTACCTGTGGGTCCAGCTGGACCCCAACATCCACTCCCCGCAGTCGCACAGCCACGCGATCGACGCACCGCCGGAGCTGGAGAAGCTCTCCTTCGATCGCATGGCGAGCCTGCTCGCAAAGGCCGAGTTCGACGGTGGCTGCTCGATCGACGGCGTACGAGGCAAGGACGGCAACGACCTCCCGCACACGATCGTCGACACGATGATGCGCGTCGACCTGCCGCTGCGGCTCGACAGCGGGATGCGGACCGAGCTCGAGATCGACTGGTCGTACACCGTCAACGAATCGAAGTACGTCCGCGGCCGCACCGGAGCCGAGTTCTTCGAGGACGACGGCAACTGGATCTTCGAGATCGCGCAGTGGTTCCCGCGGCTCGCCGCCTACACCGACGCCACAGGCTGGCAGAACAAGCCGTTCCTCGGTTCGGGCGAGTTCACGCTGGAGTTCGGCGACTACCTCGTCAGCATCACCGTGCCCGACGATCACGTCGTCGCCTCGACCGGGGTGCTGGAGAATCCCGATGACGTGCTCCGCCCCGAGTGGCGCGAGCGGCTGGCGCAAGCGCGCGCGGCGACCGAGCCCGTGTTCATCGTGACGCCCGACGAGGCGGCAGCGAACGAGAAGAGCGATGCGAGGGGTGAAAAGACGTGGGTCTTCCGCGCCGAGAACGTGCGCGACTTCGCGTGGGCGAGCTCGCCCAAGTTCCTCTGGGACGCGATGGGCGTGAACGTGCCGGGCAAGGGCCAGGTCATGGCGATGTCCTTCTTCCCCAAGGAGGGCGAGCCGCTCTGGCACCGCTACTCGACGCACGCGGTCGCGCACACGCTCGAGTTCTATTCGCGCTACACGGTGCCCTACCCCTACGCGGTCGCCATCTCCGTCAACGGCCCTGTCGGCGGGATGGAGTACCCGATGATCTGCTTCAACGGGCCGCGACCGGAGGAGGACGGCACCTACGACGCCCGCACGAAGTACGGACTCATCTCGGTCATCATCCACGAGGTCGGGCACAACTGGTTCCCGATGATCATCAACTCGGACGAGCGCCAGTGGACGTGGATGGACGAGGGGCTCAATTCGTTCGTGCAGTACCTCGCCGAGCAAGAATGGGAAGAAGACTACCCGTCGCGTTCTGGCGAGCCACAGTCGATCGTCGAGTACATGCAGAGCACCGAGCAGGTGCCCATCATGACCAACTCGGAGTCGATCCTGCAGTTCGGCAACAACGCCTATGCCAAGCCGGCGACGGCGCTGAACGTCCTGCGCGAGACCGTCATGGGTCGCGAGCTCTTCGACTTCGCCTTCAAGACCTACTCGCGGCGCTGGCAGTTCAAGCGGCCCGAGCCCGCGGACCTGTTCCGTACGCTCGAGGACGCCTCGGCCGTCGACCTCGACTGGTTCTGGCGCGGCTGGTTCTACTCGACCGACAAGACGGACCTCGCGCTGACCGGCCTGCGCCGCTTCCGCGTCGACTCGCAAGATCCCGACGACGTGAAGGGCCGCGCGCGCGAGAAGCGCGAGGCCGAGCCGACGACCCTCGCGCAAGCGCGCAACGCAGAGCTCGCCAAACGCATCGATCGATTCACAGACCTGCGCGACTTCTACAACCAGTACGACGAGCTCGACGTCACCGAACGCGACCGCGAGGCATTCCGCGAGCTGCTCGCGGGCCTGACGCCCGAGCAGCGGCGGCTCTTGGAGCTCGACCTCAACTTCTACGTCGTCGAGCTCGCCAACGAGGGCGGCCTGCCAATGCCCGTCGTCCTCGAGGTCCACTACACGGACGAGACGCACGAGGAGCTGCGGTCGCCGGCGGAGATCTGGCGCAAGAACGGCGCGACGATCTCGCGCCTGGTCATGACCGAGAAGGAGATCGAGCGCCTCGTCCTCGACCCCCACCTCGAGACGGCCGACGTCGACCTAACCGACAACCATTGGCCGCGACGCACGGAGATCGAGACCATCCTGCTCGAGAAGGAGCGCGAGCCCAGCAGCCCGATGCGCGACGCGGGCGAGGGGAGTACGCCCGAGCCCAAGTACGGGGACGGGGACGGGGACGAGTCGGTCGGGAAGGCGACCGACGAAGCGGGCGCACTACGCTTCACGGTCACGGCACCGGACGCGCGCGGCCCGCTGTTCGTCGCAGGATCGTTCAACGGTTGGCAGCCGGGCGATCAGGACTGGAGGCTCGAGCCGGAGAACGGTGGGTCGGCGGGGCACTGGACGCTGTCGGTCGCGCGCGACGAGCTCGGAGAGCAGCCGAGCGAATGGAAACTGACGCGCGGCTCGTGGGCGACGGTCGAGGTGCGAGCCGACCATTCGGAGCGCACGAACCGCACGCTCGCCGCGGACACGGGCGAAGTGCGCGTGGCGGTCGCTGCCTGGGCGGACGATCGGGACGCGCACGCGAGCGAGGCCGGCACCGTTACCGGGGGCAGGCTCGACGTGCTCGATGTCCGCTCCGAGGCGCTCGGCAACACGCGCAAGGTGCGCGTCTGGCTGCCCGAGCACTACGACCACGCCGAGCACGCCAAGCGCCGCTACCCCGTCCTCTACATGCACGACGGGCAGAACGTCCTCGACGCGTCAACGTCGTTCCTCGGGATCGAGTGGGGCGCGGACGAGGCCCTCGCGAAGCTCAGCGCAGCCGGTCACGTCGACCCGTGGCTCGTCGTCGCGATCGACAACGCGGGCGCCGATCGCTCGCGCGAGTACAACCCGCCCTTCACGACGACGGGTGGTGTGGCCAACCGCGGCGATCTCTACCTCGAGTTCCTGACGCGCGAGCTCATGCCGAGAATCGAATCGCGCTACCGCGTGCGCACGGGCCCGGCGAGCACGGCGCTCGGCGGCTCGTCGTACGGCGGCAGCATCACGCTGTACGCGGCGCTCGAGCATCCTGACGTCTTCGGGGCGTTGCTCGTCGAGTCGCCGGCCGCGTGGACACACGAACGCAAGCTCTTGGAGCGGTGTGCCGCGAACGGCAAGTGGCCGCAGCGCGTGTTCGTCGGCGTCGGCACGCGCGAGTCGTCGAACGCACGCCACCAGGCCGAGTACCTGCGCACCGCGCGAGTGCTGCGCGAGGCGCTCGAGCAGTCCGGCCTGGGCGAGGACCGCGCGCGCGTCGTGATCGAGGAGGGCGCCACACACAGTGAGACCGCGTGGGCGGGGCGGCTCGAATCCGCCCTCGCCTTCCTGCTCGCACGATAGACCCGGCTCCGCTGAAACATTTCGGCGCTGCGGAGCGGCTACCTGCATGGACCTTCTCGCATGCAAGCGAGCCACCATCCCTCCACCGGCGAAGCCCTGGACACCGTGGAGCCAAGCGGTTCATCGGGCTCTCGCTCTCGCTCGCGCTGGCCCTGATGGGCGGCACGCTGCTGCACGCCGCCTGTGCGGCACAGTCGGCGCGAGCCACGACCTCGCACACCGGCGACCAGTCCGCGCACCACAGAGAGTAGAATCGGATCGCCCCATTGGGGTGAACCGATGCTGCCCTCACTCGTTCGACGCCCGATGTCCGTTCCCTGGCTGGCGTTGATGCTCCCATTGGCCGCGTGCGCGGGCGACGCGCCGCCCGCGGCGCTCGAGCCGGAACGCGCCGAGAGCCACACGCTCGCGGACACGGGATCCGCGCCGAACCTGCTCGCTCCCGATCCCGCCCGGAGTGTTCCGGTCGTCGCCACCGCGCCGCGTCCGGCCACCTGGGAGCTCGAGGACCCGGGCCTGATCAGTGGGCCGTATCGGAAGCGCTCGCCGCTCGGATCGGCCGCGGAAGAGGTGGCGAGCTCGACGCCGAACGACATCGCCCAGAGGCGACGCATCCGACAGCTGGAGGTCGACCGCAAGGAGTACCTCGCCATGCCCGCCAGGCAGCGCACGGGCCACCGCCGCGAGGTCTACCACCTCGGTCTGCTCGAGCTGGGTCAGCTCCTTGCCACGCGCTCCCGCACGGCAACGCCAACCCCGAAGCCGGCTGCGAAGCTGTACCGCGACAAGGCGATCGACGCATTGGAGGAGCTCGGCCTCGACGCCGGTGACGACTCGGACTTCGGGTTGCGCGCCTACCAGCTCCTCGCCGACCTGCACCGCGCCGCGGGCAACGAAGTCGACGCGACCGCGTACGAGCAGGAGATCCAGCGCGTGCTCGAGAAGTGAGCCGTGTAGGCTCGGGGCATGCAGCCCATTCGCACCATCGTCGTGGCGCTCCTCCCCGCCTGTTCCGCCCTGGTCTCGTGCGCGGGCGAGCCCGCGACCGGTCCGCCGCGACCGCTCGAGCCGGAGGTGCGCAAGCTCGCGGGCGACATGGGCTTCACCGAGGGACCGGTCTGGCTCCCTGAAGAGCGCATGCTCGTGTTCAGCGACATCCCGGCCTCCAAGCTGATGCGCTGGAGCGAGGCCGACGGGCTCGGCGTGTTCCGCGCGAGCGAGAATTCGAACGGCAACCTGCTCGATGAGTCGGGGCGGCTCCTGAGCTGCCAGCACGGCGCGCGTAACATCGTGCGCACCGAGGCCGACGGTTCGTTGACCGTCCTGGCCGAGCGCTTCGAGGGCAAGCGTTTCAACTCCCCCAACGACGTCGCCGTCGAGTCCGACGGCACGCTCTGGTTCACCGATCCGCCGTGGGGCCTGACGCGCCAGGTCGAAGGCAAGGAGCTCGACGGCCACTTCGTCTTCCGGCTGGAGCCGAAGACAGGAGCAGTGAAGTGCGTCTTGCGCGACCACGTCATGCCGAACGGGATCGCCCTGGCGCCCGACGAGAGAACGCTCTACGTCGCGGACACGGGCGGGCACCCTTCGCACCCCGATCCGAGCTTCCGCGACCGGCCCGCGACGTTGACCGCCTACGCGGTCGGGCCGGACAAGGAGCTCGACCCGACGCCGCGCTGGCGCGTCGAGACGCGCTGCGACGGAATGTGCGTCGACGAGCGCGGAAACGTGTACGCGACCGGGGAACGCGGCGTGACGCTGTGGAGTCCAGAAGGCGCCGCGCTCGGGGAGATCCCGGTCCCCGAGCAGCCCGCCAACGTCTGTTTCGGCGGCCCCGAGCTGCGCACCCTGTTCATCACGGCCCGGACGTCGCTCTACGCGATCGAGCTGAACGTCGCTGGAAAGGGGTAGTACCGTACCCCTTACGCCATGGCGTGAACGCGAGGTAGAGCACGAGGAACTGGTGGAGCGCGCAGGAAGTACGGATAGGCCACGACCACGAGCCGCGTTCCGCTGGAGCGCGTCAGCTCCCACGCGCGCAGGAGCGCCCGCCGCACGCGCTGCCACGACGGGTGATCGTCGGCGTGGCGACGCTCGTGCCCCGCGGAGAACACCCTGGAGCTGGCGCGGCCGTAGATCCCGCCGCACGCGAGATCGAACAGCCGCGAGAGCTTGCGCAGGCGCCCGACCGCCCCCCCCTGGCCGGGGTTCGTCCAGTGCACGAGACGGCTCGTGAACGAGGGGGCTTCCGACGGGAGCGTGTCCAGCCCGCGCGTCGCCGCGTCGTTGAAGAAGTACTGCAGGATCACGATGTCGGGCGCGAAACGCAGCACGCGGTGCTCGAGCCAGAGCACCTCGTCCGCCGTGTGGTAGCCGATCACGCCGCAGTTCAGAACCTCGTGCTCCGCCGGCAGCGCGGCCGCGAGCCGCGCGGGCCAGGTCGCGTCGAGCTCGACGCCGTAGCCGTAGGTGTAGGAGTCACCGAGGCAAGCGATGCGCACCGTGCCGGGCGCCTTCTCGAGTGTGACGGTTGGGCCGCGGAAGCCATGTGCGTTCGTCGTCATCCAGAGTGTCCGACCATCGACGTCGATCGCGCGCCGACCGCCGTGTTGACCGCGAACAGCTGCGTCCGGTCCGCCGACAGGGCGAGGGGCGAGACGTGCGGTGTCTCCCAGTTGACGAAGGCATCCTGAACGGAGGCCATCGCCGGCAAAACGCAGAACAGGGCGAGGAAGGGCGCAGTGGTGTGGCTTTGCATCTCACCCTACTCTTTGCCAACTCCTGCCCGAGCGGGAGGCGCTGCGGCCAAAAGCCCAACGGATCGCTGCCCGGGGGCAAAGAGCCCTATGCCTGTGGGCGCTGGGCATCCTCCCTTCGCCGCCGGCGAGAGATCCCGCTGGAGGCGAGAGTCCCCCATGGGCCTCACCGGGTCCGGAGTCGGCGAGCTCCGGGCTCGGTACTCCCCTGACGGGGCCCGCGGGTCACTGCACGACGGTGACGGTGACCGCGTCGCCCCAAGCCGATCCGGCGGGCGCGTTGCTCGATCGTGAGAGGGCCTGGAAGCTGAAGGGCATGCCGATCAGCGCGGGATTGTCGGGTACGTAGACCGTGTGGCGCACCGGATCCGAAGTGAGCACCTTCTCCGTGGTCACGAGCTCGAGCAGCACGAGCGGCAGCCAGCGTTCGCCGAACGGCGTCGAGTCCGCGACGGGGAGCTGCGTGCTGCGCGCGAGCCACAGCACCGTGAAGTTGCCAACCTCGCCGTGAAACTCGATCGGCAGCTTGCCTCCGATGCTGACGGTCTCGGGGGCGTCGAGCGTCCTCAGCTCGAGCGCCCCCATATCGCCTGCGCCGACGAGGTCGAAGTCGCCGTCGTTCCCGCGTGGGAAGCCAGTGTGGTCGTTTCCGCTCGCGGGGTTGATGGCGTCGACGCAACCCGTGCCCCAGCCGAGTCGATAGTCGCCGCGGTCGGGCGCGCGAAAGAGCGGGTCGACGGAGATGTTGCCGTTGTGGCCAACGTCGGGCCCCCCGCCGCCCAAGTTCGTGTTCGTCACCGTGTAGGAGCCCGCCAGGTCGGTGCCGTTGAAGGAGAGGATCGAGTCGCGAATCGTCCCGCCCCCGTCCACCGCCTCGTTCGTGATGTAGGCGAACGTCGACCGCGAAACGAGGGCGCCATACTCCGCGTACATCCCACGGTTGCAGTTCGCGACGATCGTGTTGTTGACGCCCGTGAACATCTGACCCGAGCTCGAGGTCGTCGTCGTGATGGCGCTGCTCGCCCCCTCGAAACGACAGCCACCGACCGTCAGCGAGTCGATGCACTCCTCACCGGCATTCATGTAGACACCAATGGTCGTGTCCTCGAACGTGCAACGAACCACGCCCACGTTGATGTCATCGAAGCCCTGATGCTCGACGCGGACTCCCCAACTTCCGCGGACGAAGCGCACGTCCTCCACGTCGATCGAATTGCAGAAGAAGCTCCATACGTGGCTGCCGTACGCGATCGAAGTGTGGCAGTCGACGAACACGCAGTCGCGGACCGTGAGACGGATGCACCCGTTGGGCGGCGCCGGCTTGGTGCACTCGATGCCGTCGGACGCGTCGGCGATGGTCAGGCCCTCGATCTCGGCGGCGATCGATCCAATCGCCGCATCCAGGAGGAACCCGGTCGAACCACGCACGATCGTGACGTCGGGCCCTTGCTGCCCCTTGATGCGCAGGCCATCGACGACGCGCAGGGGAAAGCTCTCACCGAGCACCGCGTCGTAGACCCCCGGCAGAACGTGGATCGTATCCGTCCCGGTGCCGGCACCGATCTGTTGGAGCGCGTAGGTGATCGTCGGCCACGCGTCGGTCGGTGCCGTGCCCGAGTTCGAGCTGCTCCCGCCGCTGGCATCGACGTACCAGTCATTCGCGTACAACGGCGGAGCACAGGAAAGCGCAATCGTGGCGAGGAGCAGCTTCATGAAGAGCGATTGTGCACCAGCGCGCGAAACCGTGACGCTTCTTCCCTCACATGTCAGTCGAACCAGATCGGCGACGACAGCGCTTCGTCGTTCCGCCCGTCCCCGTCCTCGTCGTCGGTCTGCCGCACGGCGACGTAGTAGTACGCGGGCCGGGAGTGCACCTCGGTGAAGTCGACGTCGACGACGGGCCCAGCGACGGCGCGCGTCTCGACGACGACCCCGTCGCGGTACAGCCGCACCTCCTCGAAGGCGTCGCCGCCCGCGTCGAACGCGCGCACGTCGAAGCGCCGCGACGAGCCCGTCAGACGTGAACCCATCGGCCGCCCGAACGAGCGCACGTCGAGGAAGAGGCCCGCGTCCTCGGTCGAGTAGAAACGCCGCGCGCGATAGGCGTCGAGGATCGCCTCGCGCGTCAGCTCCGTCGCGAGCACCGCGACGCGGTAGTCGTTGCGCGTGCCCCAGTCCGCATCGTGGTTGTCTTGACCGCCGAGCGCGCCCAAGAGCCAGTGCTGTTGGTTCCCCTCGTCCCAAAAGCTGAACGCGCTCGTCCAGCCACCGGAGTAGTAGTAGCGGTGGAAGCTGTCGTCCTTGTTCCAGGTCGCGATCCCGACCATCTGCTCGCGCACCGACGGATAGGGCAAGAGGTGCAGGAACTCGGTGCCGACGTCGTCGTAGCGCCCCGGATGATTGAAGCGCCCAACCGCCGCCGGGCGACTGGCGATCCAGTCGTAGATGTCGGACAGTCCGGTCTCGTCGAGCGAGTGCGTGTAGTCCTGCGTGCCGACGACGTTGACGTGCCCGAGCAGGGGGTGGCTCCACTCGAAGCCCCACAACGCGACGAACGCGCCTGGTTGGTCGACGGCGTCGGCGGCGTCGCGCAGCTCGTCCCACTTGTTCTCCCACGGCCAGATCGCGAGGAGCTCGCCGTGGTCGGTGAGCGCGAAGAAGTCGAGCCCGCCGACGTCGCGCGCGTAGGTGTAGGCCTCCTGGGCGCTGCCGCTGCCGTCGGAGAGCTCGCTGTGCGCGTGCAGGTAGCCGAAGTAGGTCTCGTACCGCGTGTGCGCGATCGCGCCCGTGTGCGTGGGCTGCTCGGAGGCCTGCTCGAGGCTCGGCGACTCGACATCGGGAGCCGGCTCGAGCGCCGCGAGGCGCAACGCGTCGGCGCGGACCGCCGCATCGACACGGAAGTCGGCCGCACGAACGCGGTCGAGCAGGTCGCGGCACTGGCCCCAGGTGGGGTGGGACTCGCTTCCGCGCATGACGAAGGAAAGAGCGGTGCTCGGCGAGATGTGCAGGTCCGCGGCGTAGCGGCGCAGCCGGTGCAGCTCGCGCGCCGTCGGCGACCGATCGTGGACGAGCTCGTAGCACAGAACGACGTGCTCGTCCCAGGTGACGCGCGCGGCGTACGCGGGTGCGTCGAGAGCATCGATCAGGGACTGCATGCGGCGCTGAACGTCCGCCGCGGCGGCGGGGACCAGCAGGAGCAGCAGGACCAGAATCTTGGGGGATCGAACCAGGGGCGAGCACTTCATGGCTCCATTGTGCGCACGATTCCCCGGAACCTCCTCCGGCGGGCCGTGTTCTTCGGGGCAGCCAACGGAGACCCCCATGGATTCCCTATCTCGCCGCCACGCGCGGCGCGGGCGGATGCTCTTCGAGCTCCCCCTCGCCCTCATCCTCGCCCTCGCCGGCGTCTACTTCGTCCTGCGCAGCCGCGTCGGTGACGGCGGCCTGGCGTTCCTCGAGGACCACCAGGTCCTCGTGCGCGTCGACAACCTGACCGGCGAGCTCGAAGCCAATGACCGCCCCGGCGCGCACACGTTCGTGCCTTGGGTGCGGGAGGTCCACCGCCTCGACCGCCGGCCCCTGCGTTATCTCATGGGTGAAGGCGGTGAGGAGGTCGACCGCCGCGCGCCCTCCCTCATCGTGCGTGGCCGCGAGAGCTCCAGCTTCTTCTTTGGCCGTGTCGAGATCCAAGCCGCCCTCGATCCCGCGCGTGCCGGGCTCGCGCTCATCGACCACGGCGGGGAGCGCGAGACGATGCTGCAGCTCGTCGACGCGTACTCCCGTCCAGCGCTGCGCTCGGCGTTCGGGCGCTTCACCGCGCGCGAGATCGTCCTGCCGGCTAACAAACAGGCGGCGACGGAAGCCGCGCTCGAGAACCTGACCGCGGCCCTCGGCCGTCACGGGGTGCGCGTCCTGGAGCTGTCCGTCTCCAAGCCGCGCTTTCCGCAGAAGTACCAAGAGGCGATCAACCGCCGCAAGGTCGCCGAGCAGGACACCGAGCGGCTCGTGCGCGAGCGCGACGAGCTGAGCGCGAGCACGGGCGAGCGTGCGGAGTCCGTGCGCACGGCCGAGGAGCGCAAGCTGCTGGAGCTGCAGCGCACGCTCGGCGACATGGAGCGCCTCGCCCAGCGCGAGGCGGACGCGGCCCGACGCAAGACCGACCTCCAGGCCGCCGACCAGCTCGACGCAGCGACCGTCGCGCGCGACGGCGCGGTCGCGCGCGCGCAGGTCGCCCTGGCACGCAACCGCGCCGATGCCGCGGCGTTCCAGACGCGGCTCGACGCGCTCGAGTCCCAGGGCGAGCTGGCGGTCCGCGCAGCGCTCGTCGAGCGCCTCGGATCGATCACGTTCGACCTCGTCCCGTACCACCCCGATGACGACGATGATCGCAGCCGCGCGCGCCGCACGGCGCAAGGAGCCAACTGATGAGCGCCCGTGAGATCGCCCGCCGCACGCGGGCCTGGCTGGTGGATGCCGGCCGCCTGCTGCTCGAAATGCTGCAATCGATCGGTCGCACGCTCGGCCGCGCCGCCGGCGGGCTGCGCCCCTACTTCGCGCGCCTCACGGCGTGGCTGAAGCCGCGTTTGGCAGGCGCCTGGGCGTGGCTGAAGCCGCGCGTGGCCGGCGCCTGGGCGTGGCTGCGGCCGCGCGTCTCCGGCGCTTGGGCGTGGCTCGCTCCCCGCGTGCGACGCTCCATCGCGGTCAGCGTCGATCGAGCTCGCCGCGGCGCGTCGTGGAGCCGTCGGACCGCGGTCCGTGTCGGTCACGCCTTCCTGAGCATCGCCCGCCGCGCGCGGAGACCGCTCCTGCTAACGGTACGCACGCTCCTGCTCGCCGCGTTGATCGGCGGCGCCCTGCTCGGCGCCGGGCGCGCGTTCGTGCAACACGTCCCGCCCGGCACGCTCGCGGTACGGCACGTGCGCTGGGGCGGCGCCGGGGTGATCGAGCGCGACTACGGACCCGGTCTGCACTGGACGGTCGGTCTGCGCGACACCTGGCACGAGCTGAGCGCCGGCACCCACGTCCTGAGCTTCGGCTCGCCGGCCGAGGGCGGGACCCACCCGCCGCTCGAGGTCGCGACCCGCGAGGGAGAGGGTGCGCAGGTGTCGGTCTTCGTCCCCTACCGCATCCAGAGCGGAGCGGGCTGGCGCCTGGTCGCCGACGGGCTGCGCGCCGACTATCCCGTGCGCGCCCTCGCGATCTGCCGGCGCGTGCTACTCGAAGAGCTCGCTGCGCTCTCGCCATCGGAGTTCGCGGACCCGGACGCGCGTGCCAACATCGAACAGGCGGCCCTCGCCCGGCTCGCGGCGGAGCTCGGCGCGACGCACCTCGAGCCGCTCGAGGTTCGCATCGGCAGCGTGTTCTTCAACCCGACCTACGAGAAGAAGATGCTGGAGAAGCAGCTCGCCACGCAGGGCGTCTTGACGACCGAGTCACTGACCCAGCGCCTGCGTGAACAACGCGAGAACACACGCGTCCTGCAGGAGCTCGAGGACGCGGAAGCTGCCCTCGTCGCGCAGTACGAACAACGAGCGGACACGCTACGCGACGCCCACAAGGCTAGCGTGCAGACGACCGCCCGCGGCGCGACGCATTACGCGAACCGCCGTCGGTCGGAGACGGAGATCGCCGTACTGCGGCTCCAGAACGAGGGCGAGCTCGCGCTCGCCGCCGCGGCGGACTTGCGCCAGACCTTGTTCGACGATGCGCTCGAGTCTTCGGGCGGCAAACTGCACGTCGCGCGTCAGGCGGCGGAGAACCTGCGGTTCGGGAAGGTGACGCTCAACTCCAACGACCCACGCGTGCCGAGCGTGCTGGACTTGGATGAGCTGGTGGGGTTGCTGATGGGCAAGTGAATCCGTACTACGTACTCACTCGAACGCTCGCACGCTCTCCAGGATGTGCATGCCCTTCAACCCTTCGACGAGGTCCTCCGCCGCGAGCACGAAGTCCGGATCGAGCAGCCACCCGCCGCTGTCCGTCTTGCTCCCGCGCTTCTCGGCCGTCTGCGCCCCCCAGCTCGCCAAGGTCTCGCTGACCTTGTCCGAATGCCGGTGCAGCAGACAGCGCGCGAGCTGGAACGAAGCGGCGGCGAGGTCGTCGTCGTAACCGTCGCTGCGCCACGCGCGCAGCTTCTCCATGAGGTCGGCGTCGCTCACGAACGCGAGACCAGAGCCGCGCTCGTACAGCTTCGAGCGTTCCTCCGGCCACCCCAGGTAAGCGGGGTCGCCGACGCCGATGAAGTCGGTGCGCCCCGTGAACGTGCGCAGGCGGCCGAGCGCGCCCCACTCGAAGCACCACGCGATGCCCTCGCGCGCGAAGAAGGGCAGGGGGCCGAAACGCTGGAAGAGCAGGAGCTCGATCTGGCGCTTGACCAGCTCGTGATGCGGCTTGTGCTCCTCCGACACATCGGGCTGCTGGATCGTGACGCCGACGAACGGGTTCTCGATGATGACGCCGGTGAGCTTGCTCTGCTTGACGTCGTTGACGTACGTCGCGAGGTACTGGTTCGAGGCGAGCACGGTGTCGAGCACGCGCACGAAGTCCGCGCGGTCCTTGACGAGGATGAGCACCGGCACCTCGCCCTGGGCGCGCTGCACGTCGCGGCCCCACAGGGTGGCCGAGCGCTTGCGCGCAGCAGGCTTGGGCAGGAGGTCGTCGAACATGCGCCGCGCCTGGGCGAGCCGCTCGCGGCGGATCACCTCGGGCGGCTGCTTCGGCCTCGCGTTGGCGAGGCGCTCTTCCTTCTCCTTCTTCTTGCGCTTGCGCTCCGCCTCCAGTCGCCGCCGACGGTCGGCGCGCGTCGAGCCCGAGATCTTCTCCCTCTTCTCGGGGACGACGATCTCGGGTGCGAAGACGAAGACGCCCTTGCCGCCCTCGAGCACCTCCGCGGTGTACGCAACGTCGCTCTCCGCGAGGCACGCGAGCCACTTCCCGAGGACCACGCGGCTCTTCGCATCGACCGCGTCCGGCAGCGTGTCAGCGGTGTAGGTCTTGCCGTCGCCCTCGAACCAGACGGGGACGTCACCGGCGAAGGCGACATGGGAAACGACCGAAACCAGGGCGAGGAAGACGCCGATAGGAACTGCACGCATGAGTCACCAACTCTCTCCTTGGGAAAATGCGTCACCGACCAACTGGATTGTGACACGGCCGCCGCGACCGCGCGCGCTACAACGGACAAAGAGCAGCCCGCGCTCCCATCGACGGGAGCGCGGGCTGCGCGATTCAAGTACGGGTTTGCCCGTTACTGGAACAGGATCTCCACTCCGTCCGTGAAGTTCGACGTCCCGCCGACGTCGCGGAACCAGCACTGGAAGTTCCACGTCTCGGCCGGCATCACCGCCTCGGGCGGGTTGACCGGGATCGCCGTTAGATCGACCTCGATGCTGCCGCTCGGCCCCGTGATGATCAGCGGCACAGCGTTGAAGCGGCCGATGTTGCCGCTGAGGCAGATGTTGCCTTGGCTACCGGGCGGCATGAGGAAGCCCTGGGTGCGCGAGGCGAGGAAGTAGCCGAACTGGCCAGCCGGCATGCCGGTCGCGAGGAGCGTCAGGTCCTCGTTCGCGACGACCGGGCTGCCGCTGGCGACGATCGATGCGGCGGCGCCGGACGAGTTGGGGACGGCCGGGCCGCAGTAGCTGTTGCCGATGTCCGGGGTGCTCTCGGAGTTCGCGGGGTCGCTGCCGAGGTCCAGCTCGTCGCGGTCGAAGAAGCCGTCCTCGTCGCGATCGATCCCGAGGCGGATCTCGCTGCCGGCCGGAACGACCGTCCACGTCTGCTCCGAACCCGGCGCGGCAAGGTCCCAGACTTCCGAGAGCGTCAGCACGTCAGCCGCGCGATCCAACTGGAACATGCTGCCGCCGATCAGCGCCGCTCCGCGCTGGATGCCACCGACCGTCGACTTGACGATCAGGCCGACGCGCCCGGCGTTGGCTTCGTTCAGCATCGCGAACATCACCGAGAGCTGCTCCTGCGGCGCGCCCGCGAACTGCACGAGCGTCGTCTGCGTGCCGACGCCGGCGTGCGTGTCATTGCTGGCCGTTCCCGGCGGGAAGAAGATGTTGTTGACGCTGCCATCGGGCAGGTCCGAGCCGGCGAACGACATCATGAACGCGATCATGTTGGCCAGGTCCTGCTCGCTGTTGAAGCTGAACGCGGGCGAGGACAAGAAGTGCACGATGCCCGGAATGCTTCCATCGTGGAGGACGCCGAAGCCGGAGAGGCTGCGTATCGCCGTGAGGCTGAAGCCGTCCTTCTCGATCTCGTTGCGCGTCTGCGGGATCTTGATCGCCCGTTGCGTCGAGCCGTCGACCGACACCATGCCGTGGTGCCGCTCGCCGTTCGGGCCGACCGGGAACGGCGTCCACATCGACCCGTTCCACGTCATGTCGGGCCCCATGCCGGTGGGCAGGGTGTGGCACGTGACACAGCGCAGGTTGCCGTCGAGCGCCGAGTTCGTGTAGCGCGACAAACCCGTGGTCGCGTCACCGGCCGGAAGCGGAGTCCCCCGCGGGGTGAAGCGACCGACGCTCACCAGCCCCGTATCGAGGCTCGTCGACAGGCGGTTGTCGAACTCGCGATAGGGGTTCGGCGGGAAGGTGATCGTCGCGAGGAAGTCCTCGTACTCCTGCATCTCGGTCGGAGTCAGCTCGACATCGTCGCCCTGCAGCCCGACGAACGCGGGGTTGAAGTCCTCCAGCCCGTTGCGGTCGCCGCGCCAGTGCAGGGGCTCCTTGCCGATGATGTCCTGCAGGGTTTGCGTCGTCATCGGGCCCTTCATCGGATGCCAGCTGGTGAAGCCAGTCGTCAGACCCGGAACGCCCATGCCGCGGTTCTGTCCGGCGGAGCTCACGATGTCACCCGACGGATCGCCGAGATCCCAGCCGATCCGGTCCATGCGCGCATCGACGTGACAAGACGCGCAGGCGATCTGGCCGAGGCCCGAGGTCTCGTGCGTGCCGTAGAGGTGCTTGCGGCCCACCTTGATCGCCGTCGGACTCGCATCGTGGAAGGGTGTGCGCGAAGTCTCCGCGGCCGTGGCCGCGTCGATCGTCGAGATCGACGACGCGAACTTGTTCAGAACGAAGACGCGCCCGGTGGCATCGTCCAGCGCGATGCCCGTCGGCCCCTCGCCGACCTCGACCGGCGTCCCGACGCGCGCGCCGGAGGCGTCGATCACGACTACGTTGTTCGAGCCCATTCCGGCGACGTAGGCCCGATCGCCAGCCGCATTCCAGACGATCCCGCGCGGGTCGCCCAGAGACTGATCGCGCATTGGCTGAGCGACGGTCCCGGTCGAGTAGTCGAGGTGCCCGTTGAGGTCGCTGACCGCAGCCGCGCCGGTCGTGGCGTTGGCCAGCGCCAGCTGTACGCGCAGGAACACGCCGGTGAGGTTCGGCTCGAACCGGATCTCGTTGGTCCCATCGGTGCCGACCACCGACACGCGCCCGTTGGCCGGGTTCACCGCCAGCGCCATACAGATGTTCATCAGGCCCTCGACGTAGCTGACGGCGAGCGTCTGCGCGTCGATCGCGACCACGTCGTTGTCGACGACGTCCCAGCCGACGGGCCGGTTCGAGCGCGACGCATTCGCCCCGCTGACCAGGTCCGTCCAGTCGCCGTTGTTGTCGTCCATCCAGTTGCCGCCCACGTCCTTCTTGACGATCAGTCCAACGGCCGGCGGGGCGTTGTTGTTCGGGTTGAGGGGCGGCGTGAAGCCCGCGCCGTCGTTCGGCGGCGGGTTCTGTCCGCCGTACGGACCGAGAGGATCGGTGACGACGTTGTTCAGGGTGATCGTCGCTTGGCTGGCGAGCCCCCCGCCGAGGACCGTCGAGTGGTTCCCCGACTCGAAGACCGCGACGTAGACCGTGCCACCATCGGAGCTGACGGCCATCGCCCGCGGCTCCTCGCCCTCGATCGGCACCGAGAGCGGCGCGACCGTCAGGTCGCTCGGGTCGAAGACCTGCACCTGGTTGAACTGCGAGCACGAGACGAAGGCGCGCTCGGGGTTGCCCGCGAAGACGACGTCGCACGGCTCGTCGTCGGTGTCGATCGTACGGACGACATTGCGCGTCGAGAGATCGACGACACTGATCGAATCGGAGACGTGGTTGACGACCCAGACCTCGTTCGCCGTCCGCGGACGGACCGAGACCGGATCGAGCCCGACCGGCACGGAGAACAGCGGCACTGGCTCGTCACCGGTCACGTCGAAGACCTCGAGACGGCCGTCGGGCGTGTTCGCGGCGTACAGCTGGGTGCCGTCGGCCGAGAGCGCCAAGGGCGACACGTGGGGCGTCTCCCAGTTGACGAACGACTGCTGGGCGCGGGCCAGCGGAGCGATTGGCAGGAGCGTGGAGAGAAGAAGCAGACGTGTGGGGAGCATCAAGGCGTCTCCGAAAGGGTTGCGGCCATGGCGGGGACTAGTGGTGTGATTCACTCTTGTGCGGCATTTTGGTCGGCCCGTACCCGCCCGCTGCTGCGTTGCGCCTCCTCCGAGACTTGCAGCGAAGTCGCGTCGTCGCTGCGCCTTGCAGCGAACGCGTACGCACCGACAAAAATGCCGCACAAGAGTGAATCACACCACTAGTGGACCGCGATTGGGGCCGTCGCGGTTCGAAACCCTACGGCGCTGAACCGCA
>JAAELL010000406.1 GCA_024226735.1 bacterium
GTTGCCCCAAGACAGTATCTATCCCTGGTGTGAGTAGCACAGAGGCTACGCACAGAACCCGGCGCCTTGCCCCCACACGAAAGCGGCTCGGACAAATGCGCCGAACTTTCGACTCACACCACTAGATCCCCGTGCGCTGTGCCAGCGAGTCGAGCTTTGCCTCGGGCGTGCCGGGGAGCGGCGACTGGGCCGCGAGGGCTTCGAAGAAGGGGCGGGAGAAGAAGAGTGCTGGCTGAGCCGGCGAGAGAAAAAGCGCACGCGTGTGGCAGCTCGGGTCCGCGCGCCTCGCACGCCCAGGTGGAAACGAACCAAGGAGACCCCCGTGAACACCTGCGCCGAATGCCAAACCCCGCTGCCCGCCGACGCCGCCTTCTGCCCTGACTGTGGAACCCGGAGGTTCCGTGAGGCCGAGCCGCTCCAGACCCTGGGCGCGCTCTCGACGCTCGGCGAAGAGGACTCGGGACAGGCTGAGCTCCTCGCGCCCGGGACGACGTTCGCCGGTCGCTACGAGATCGCCGCGACGCTGGGGGCCGGCGGCATGGGGGTCGTGTACGCCGCACACGACAAGGTGACCGAGCGCGAGGTCGCCCTCAAGGTGATCCGCCCCGACCGGATCGGAGGCGCGCACGAGGTGCAGCGCCTGATCGACGAAGGCGTGACCGCGCGCGACATCCGCCACCCGAACATCGTCGCCGTCTACGACGTCGGCGAGTGCGACGGCCGCCCCTACCTCTCGATGGAGTGCTGCAAGGGGGATTCCCTGCGTGAGTGGCATCGCGCCCAGCGGGCGGCAGGCGTGACGATCGACTTCCGGGTCGCGCGCCGCATCGTCCTCGAGCTTCTCCAAGGCCTCGGCGCAGCGCACGCAGCCGGTGTCATCCACCGCGACCTCAAGCCCGAGAACGTGATCCTGCTCGCGGAGCCGACGCGGGACGCGGCCCCGCTCAAGATCCTCGACTTCGGCATCGCCCGCGCGGTGGGCAGCGCACGCGGGACCGGGTCGGGCACCGGCCTCGGCACGCCGCACTACATGGCGCCGGAGCAGATCACGAGCCCCGACCTCGCCGGGCCGCCGGCGGACCTCTACTCCCTGTCGGTCGTCTTCTACGAGCTCCTCGCCGGCGTCCTTCCCCAAGGACACTGGCAGCCGCCGTCGACGGGTCGCGCGGGCGTGCCGGACGGCATCGACGCGTTGGTCGAGAGTGGACTCGCGAACCGGCCCGAGAACCGGCCGCAGGACGCGCGCCAGTACACGGCTGAGCTCGAAGCGGCGTCGACCGGGAGCGACCGTCCGCGGGTTGGAGCGGGCCTCTTCGAGAAGCACAAGAAGCTCTGGATCGCCGGAGGCATCTTCTTCGCGGTCGCGGTGATGGGCGGTTTCGCCGACGACGGAGAGGAGCCCTGGCAGGAAGACGAGCCGCAGCCCATGCACGAAGAAGTCGCCGTGCGCCTCGAGGACGTCGCGAAAGTCGACGTTCCCATCGAGAAGCGAATGAACAAGCCGAAGAAGCGGAAGATCCCCGAAGGCCCTGCAGTCGAGGACCTCTCGGGCGTCTGGTACGACGGCTACGGCGGCGCGTTCGCCGTCCACGTCTCACGCACGGGATCGGTAACCGCGGACGGCATGTCACTCGACGGCTTCGCGATCCGCATGACGGGCCGCATCCGAGACCGCGCGTTCACCTACAAGATCAAGTCGGCCACTGGCCAGACGCTCGCGGAGGGGAGTGGGTCGTGGGATGGCGGCCAGCACGTCGCCTTCCAGACGCGCACGCTCGAAGGATTCGTGAACCTCGAAGGCGTCTTCCACGTGAACCACGAGCACGCCTGGGGGTTCTGAAGGAGCACTCAGGGCCCGTCCGGGGACCTGCTCGCGCGCGAGCTGCGCCGCTGCGTGCGCTTCGCCTGACTCACTCTTGCTGCCACTGCGCGGCCTCGTCCCGTTCGGCCAACCGGTCGAGCGCCTTGTCGACGCCGTCGAGCGGTTGGCGCCCCAGGCTCCCGCCGTGCTTCTCGCTGCGCACGCGCCGCGCCCGGTCGACGAGGATGCTTTCCAGCGGAATCCCGAACCCCTCCCGCATGCAAGATGATCTGTCATGCTGTGCGAGACCGATCACGATCCGCGATGTTGGGCTCTCCTCCAGATGGCGCCCCGATCGAGGCTTTGCTGCGGCAGGTAGACTCGGTGCGAGCCCTCTCGCCGGCCGTCCACGACGCACTGCTGCGGCTGCCGCAGATCGCCGCCAGACGCAAGAGCCGCGAGACGTCGGTCTCCTGGCCGCTCATGCGGTAGTCGATGGTAACTCGATTGGTAAGCCCCCGCCTCTGGCGGAGAGGCCGCCCTCAGTCGTTCCAGTGCCGCATGTTCTCCAGGAACAGGCGCTCGAGATCACCGGCGTTCACCGGTCGTGGCGACAGCTTGGTCACGCGATGCTGGGGCAACGTGCCCTCTACCAGCGAAGCGACGTCTCCGGGACCAAACCCGACTGCTGCCAGGCCGCTTGGCAAGCCGACCATTCTCATCAGATCGATGATGGTGTCGGCGAGGACCTCTCCGGCGTCCGCCAGGTCCGCACCCCTTGTATCGGCGCCCATGAGCTCGGCGCAGTGAAGGTGCAGGGCAGGATTGCTCGGTGCCGTCCAGCGAAACACGGCGGGCGCGTTGAGGATCACCGCCATGCCGTGCGGCACGATCGGATGATCCTGGGGGTAACCGGGCGCCCGGTAGGTCTTGACCATGCCCGACACCGGATAGGACATGCCATGACACAGATGCACGCCGGCGTTCCCGAACCCGATCCCGGCGTAGGCGGCCCCCAGCATGATCTGCCCGCGAGCATCGTCGTCGTGGGGATCCTCGACGACGCGCGGGAGGTTCTGGGAGATCGTGCGCAGACACTGCGTGGCCCAGATGTCGCTGATCGGATTGGAGCCCTGGTAGGCCGGCCGCATCTCGACACTCTCGGGAGCCGGGCGCTTGTGATAGGGAAGCGCCGTCAGCGACTCCAAGGCATGAGCCACCTGGTCCAGAGCGGTCGATGCGGTCACCATCTGGGGCATCGAGCGCGTGTTGTGCGGGTCGATGATGCCCATGAGCGGGCGGAGCGAGCGGTGCGCGATGCCGGTCTTGGCGTCCATCGCCAGGTAGTCGAAGATCGCCACACCCGTGGTCTCGCTGCCGGTGCCGGCGGTGGTGGGGACACACACCAACGGCTCGAGCGGGCCCGGAACAGCCAGCCCCTTGCCGATGGGTGGATTGACATAGTCCAGAAGGTCAGCAGGGTAGGTCGCGTACAGGTTCGCCGCCTTGGCGGTGTCCATGCTCGAGCCGCCCCCGACGCCGATGTAGCCGTCGAAGTTCCCTGCGGCGGCGAAGGCGATGGCGTCACGGAAGGAGGCGTCGGTCGGCTCGACGCGCACGCCGTCGAACAGCTCGGAGTCGATCCCTGCCGCGCCGAGGGCCTCGAGCGTGATTCGAACCGGCGGGAGGGAGCTCATGCTCGCGTCGGTGCACACCATCACCCGCGTGCAGCCGCAGCCCTTCATGTCCTCGCCGATCTCTCGGGTTACGCCGGGCCCGTACTTGATGCTCGACGTGTCCATCGTGAACGCGGTCTCGAGTGTCATGACACTGACTCCCTACCATCCCAGTCCGCCCGGACCAAGCACCCCCCGGAGGAGCCTGGGGCGTTCAGTGGAGAGCGCTGCACGGCCCGATCCTGGTTCGCGGACGCTGCCGCTTGCATGCGCTGGCCCTTGCCCAGGGCGCAGACCCCCGCGACGAGAAGGGCGATACCGGCCACGAGCCACCAGACGCTCTGGTTGCTGGCGTTCTTCCACTCCTTCGCCAGGAAGCCGTTGACGTTGCCGACGATGATGGCGAACGACATGAACACCGCGTATCCGATCCCAACGCCGAGATCGCCGAGCTTGGAGGCGCCGAAACCGAAGCACAGGATGGCTCCGTCGTGCAAGCACGCCATGAGGAGCGCGATGGCCAGGACACGTCCAATCCCCGGCGCGGTCAGCGACTTCCAGGTCTTGTTCTTCGACAACAAGAAGACGCAGTAGCCGCAGGCGGAAGTCGCGCCGCCCCAGAGGATCAGCGCCGAGACCACGAAGGACGCACGCCATGCCGGGTTGCCGAACTCGTTCTTGGAGATGAGCATCACGTCGTCGCTGAAGCTGAACGCGATGCTGTAGCAGGCGCACAGGACACCTGAGGCAAAGGCAATGAGCATGCCCTTGCGAATGGTCCTGCTGTCGGCCTCCGCGTTTCCCTGGGCCTCACCTCCCGCGGCCTCCTGACTGCGCGTCTTCAACACGCCCGCGCGCCCGCACACCGCGACGCCGATGATGCAGACCACCACTCCGATGACGGTGACCAGGCCGTGGGACGTCTTCAGCTCACCGGGAGCGTGGATGAGCAGCGGCCCCATGCTGCCGACCGCGATTTGAGCGCCGTAGTTGAGCGCATAGGCCAGAGACAGGCCGATGAAGGCGAAGCTCATGCCCAGCGTCATCGAGCCAAGGCCCCAGAGGAAACCGAACACGATCGGCCCGACCAGGATCCCCGGCTCCGCGTTGCCGAGGGTGGCGAAGAGGCCATCGGCGAACAGAGGGAAGAACGTGATCGGGATCAGGATCGTGACGAGGAGGAAGAACGGTCCCCACAAGGTCTCCCAGGGAACATCGGGTTTGACGAACTTGCTCGGCAGCCCGAAGGAACCGCCGCACATGGCCCCCAGGAGCAGCAATCCAAACCCGGCAATTGTCGTCTCCATCGGGCGGATCTCCTCTGCGAAGGGGTCGCGGGCGGGGGGGGGGCGTGACTCGCGGGAAACCTGTGCGGCTGCGCCGCATCTCCCAACTGATGTGCTCTGCCACGGTCAGGCAGCATACCCGCTCACCCACCGTCACTCTGAACCAGACCTTCACGAACGTCGGTGCGAGGCGTGCCTACCATGTGTCGAGCAGAGAGGAGGAATCGTGATCAACGTGACCAGAGTGCCGTGCAACTCGATGCGAGCTTCGAGGACCGTCGGGATCGGCGTGGCGATGATCGCTGCGCTACCCCACACCTGGGCCGCAGCGGACGACGTGTCCGAGGAGGAGTTCGTCGCGTGGGTGCAAGAGAGCGCGGTGCCGTTCGAGAAGTGGAAGATGAACGCCGCGCTCGCTGCCTGGCTCGACGAAGCGATCGGCGAGCGCCGCATCGTGTTCCTTGGCGAGCCGGGACACTTCTTCCAGGAGAAGTACGACGTTCAGCTCATGTTGATCGAGCACCTGGCCCAGCGCGGCTACCGCCACCTGTTCATCGAGGGGCTCGGCGCCTCGATGGCCGAGATCGTGGACGAGCACGTCAGGACGTCCCCGGACGAGGACTCGCGGGAAGCCGGGAGCGAACGGTACGAGCGGTACCGGACTCGCGTGCTGGGCCACGACGCCGAGTCCGAGACGCGGGAGTTCTCGCGCCGACTCTCTGCGGCGCAGCGCGCGTTCGTCGACGCGCTGCAGGCGATCAACTCCAGGGTCGCGGATGCCGCGGGTCCCCTGACCATTCACCCGTTGGACGTCGACATGAAGCCCGGCGGATGTGTCTTGTCGATCACGGCCCTGCTGGAGTCGTATCCCGATGAGGTCGAGTTGCAGGTGCTCGGGGCTGCATGTGATCGCGAGGGTGAGGAGCCGTTCGGCACGTGGATCGGCCGACTGGAGAGCATTCAGGACAGGCTGAAGGCACACGAGGGCGGCCTGTTGGACGCCCTGACCGCGCCGGATCGGGCGAGGCTGCTTCAGTGTGTGGATTGCCTCGTCGAGTCGTTGGCCTTCGTCGACACGCGGGCCGCGGATGGGAAGATGGACCGGGCGTTGGTGAGACGCGAGCCCGCCATGTACCGACAGGTCGAAGCCGCGCTGTCACGACTGCCGGCGGACGCCCGGGTGATCATGATGGCGCACAACAACCACCTCTCCCGCGTCGGGGCCGACACGATGCGGGCACGGCAGCCCTCGGTGGGAGAGATGATCGAGACCGCCCATCCCGGTGAGGTCTTCTCCATGTGGATGCTGCACGACCACGGGCAGTTGCTCAATCCGATGGCGCCCGAGCTCCTGGAGGAGCTGGCCTCATCACCGGAGCGAGTCGAGAGCCTGCTGGTTCGCGCCGGGGAGGCCTTCGTATTGCCCCTGCACTCCGGGTCGGTGGGGGAGCGCTACCTGGACGAGAAACGCCGGCTCAGCTACTTCAGCTGGTACGAGACCGCGACGCTGACTCGGCAGACCGATGCGCTGATCTTCATCGACGCGATCACGCCCTTGAGTCCGCCGTAGGCCGAGAGGACGGGGCGAATTCAAGCGGTCTCACGCCACGACCCTGCCACGCCCGTCGCTGCTTCCCACCAACAAGAGACCTGCCATCGACAAAGAGCCGTCGTCCTGCGTGTCGACGGCACGGGCGGTGGTGGCAGCGTACCCGCCGTCGTGCCTGGTGATGTTCGCACGGTCCAGACGTGGTACCGCGACGGCTCGACCAGCAACTTCACCAACTCGACGGTCATTTGGTTCTGATCGAAGGGCTCATCGATGGAGAAGCGGCGCTCTTCGGAGCGCCGCTCTTCTCGTTGACCCGCAGGGGAAGGCGATCGATCGGTGTTCCCGCATGCGAGAACGCGGGCGACGCCTTCTCGCGGGACCATGCCAGCTGATCGCCCGCTTCATCCGATAGCGCTACCTCCAGGTCCGATCTGCACACTTCTGCCCGTGGTGAAACTCATGACCCGCTCGAAACCGACCGAATCCGCCCTGGCTGCGTTGCATTTCCTCCGAGGAACCAGCGGCTACGCGTCGGAAACGCGCCTTGCCAGGACGAACTCTGCCAGCTCCGAGCGGGCCATGAGTTTCACCACGGGCAGCTAGTGGTGTGATGCAGACATTCGCAGTCGTATCCCGGCCCGCATGCACGCGCCACGGCGTTGCGGCTCCTGCGACCAATCCCAGTATCACCGTATTGGCAGCGAAGTTGCGTCGTCGCCGCGCCTTGTGGCACGCACA
>JAAELL010000407.1 GCA_024226735.1 bacterium
CGCAGCGACGACGCGACTTCGCTGCAAGTCTCGGAGGAGGCGCAACGCAGCAGCGGGCGGGTACGGGCCGACCAAAATGCCGCACAAGAGTGAATCACACCACTAGTGGGACGAACTTCTGGTACACCCCACTAGACACGATCTCCTCGATGGCCACCCAGGGTGGCCGCTCCCACGATGGCACTGAGACACCTCCTCACCGTTCTTCTCGCCCTCACCGTCCCCTCCCTTGCTGGGGCGCAGATCTACGAGGTCACCTTCAAGACCGAGAAGGCAGCGAAGAAGCTCAAGAAGCACCTCGTCACGATCCAGGGCAAGCAGGTGCTCGTCGGCGAGGCGTTCTCGGGGGTGCGGCTCCTCGACGGCAAGATCAACTACCAGGGCGGAGGGAAGAACGAGTTCGTCGTTCCCGATCCGAAGAACCCGGGGCTCGAGCCCTACAAGTTCAAGGGCGACGAGCGGGTGCCGGCATCGAGGAAGCACCTGGTCTCCGTCGCCGGCAAGGACATCAAGGGGCTTCGCATCTTGATGCGCGACGAGACCCTCTCCGGGCTCGCGAACGAGTACCGGCTGAAGGAGGAGCAGCTGGCCGATCTCGAGGCTGCCCGCGACGAGGCGGAGAAGGGTTCCACGGAGTGGCAGGTCCTGCACCAGCGCTACGTGTCGGCGATGGAGCGGCTGCACCAGTGGCTCTCGAGCACGTGCTTTTCGCCCGCAGCGGACAAGCTCGCCAAGGACATCAAGCGTCAGAAGAAGGAGGTGCGCGGCGCGGCGGTCGCCGAGCGCCGTGAGCGTGCCCTCGGTTCCTTCGAGGTCATCGAGCCCCACGAACGGCTCGTCGAGCTGTCGGAGGAGGTCTCGGGCGGCAGCGACGTGTTTCGTGGCGCACGGACCGAGCACCTGACCATGTACTACATCGACACGATCCCCGACAACGACGTCGAGGAGGCGCTGCGCCTCGGCGAGGAGATCATCGACGACTTCCGCACTTCGTTCGTCGACCCCTACCTCTCCGACGACTACCCCGACCTGATTCCCGACAAGGTGATCCAGGCTTGGATCTTCGTGCCCGAATCGCAGAAGGCGTACGAGGCGTACACGAGCGGGTTCTGGGGTGTTCGCTTCACGGAGAACCGCGAGGAGCGGCTGAAGATGAGCGGCGGCCGCACGAAGGGGTCGATGGCGAATCCGTACCGCAGCTACTGGAAGGTGCGCGAGGTCATGGACCTCCCGGCCCTGGTCTGCCACGACCTCGGACACACGCTCGCCGGCTACCACTACAGCTCGGGCGGCGGGGTCATCAACCAGGACTGGCTGAGCGAAGCCGTCGGCTACCACCTCTCGTTCGAGTTCCTCGGCCGCAACGGCGTGACGTGCAAGGCGTTCGACAGCCAGAAGGCCGGATACGTCAAGCGCCCGAAGAAGCGCGACGAGGGCGAGAAGACCGTCGGTGTCGGACGGCGCGACATCTTCAACGAGGTGGCGCTCCTGAAGGGCCGCCCGATCGACCAGGTCGCGCTGCGCGACCTCTACACGCTCGAGGACGCCGACCTCGCCAAGGCCTGGAGCTTCTTCGACTACATCGCGCGCAAAGAGGGCGAGGGGGGCCAGCGCTGGCTGCGTTCCGCCGGCAAGCACGCGAACGACCGCAGCACATTCATCAAGAAGTGGCGCGCGGACGCGGCCGCGATCCTCGAGGTGCCGCCGGCTGAGGCCTTCAAGGCGATCGAGGAACGCTGGCGCGCCTTCGCCGAGGGCGACCAGGACACCAAGTAGACTCAGGTACCGTACCTACATCTACCGGTCGATCGGTTCGGGGCGGCGGCCGCGGGCGACGCCGCGGATGTCCCCGAACATCGAACGGTTGTGCTCGATCGTCACTTCGAACTCCATGCCGGGCGGGACCTTGCCCTTGAAGGCCGAGAAGCCGCCGCCGCAGCAACCGCCGAAGCGGCCCGACTGCACGACGCGCCCGGTCGCCTTGTCCTTCACGATCACCTTGGGTGAGCGCGCGTTGGGCTGGAACGTGTAGTACTCCTCGCCGAACGAGCCGTAGAAGTTCACGTTCGGCCGCACGGTGAGCTGGTTGCCGTGGACGGTGTAGTCGAACTCGGCGCGCACCGGCCCGCCCCACTCGAGCTTGACGTCGGCTCCGGCGGGGAGCTCGAGAGTCGTCATCTGGCCGGTACCGATGTGGACCGTCTCCGCTCCGCCGCGTGCGAAGCCCGAGATGAACTTGTACTCCCCGGCCGGCACGAGCATGCGCCGCGCGTCGGCGGCGTTGAAGGAGAGCTCGCCGTCGGCGAAGACGGCCGCGATCAAGTTCGCCTTGCCGCGGAAGCGGTCGTGGACGTCGATCGATGCGGTCTCACCCTCGAAGCCGTCGATCGTGACGCGCCGCCCGTCGGCGCTCACGTCGAAGTTGAACAGGTCTCCGCCCAGGTTGATGACCCGCGACAGGAAGCTCGCCGCCGTGCCGGCGCCGATGACGATCGCGTCTTGCCCGAAGTCGTCGTAGCGACCGTTGCCGTTGCGGTCGATCAGACGCACCTGGCGCCCGCTGAGTCGCCCGCTCATCACGCTGCCTGGAGCCCACGCCCACCCGGTGGGGGTGTTGCGCAGGCGGAGCGAGTAGGCGAAGCGGGTCCCGCTCTCGTCCTTACCGCGCAGCGTGACGAACTCACGGCTCGAGCCCGTGCGCACGTTCGGTTTGCCGTCGGCGTCGGTGTCGATCAGGAGCCGCCGGCCCTCGGCGCCGAACGTGAACGCGATTCCACCCACGTCGATCGTGTCGCCGACCGGATGCCACGCTTCGAGCGGGACGATCAGGTCCCACTTCTCGAGCGGCTTCGGGCTCAGCTGCACCTGGTGCGGTGCATCGACTTGAGCGCCGGCGCCGCGCCCTGCGAGGGCGAGGACTGTGAGGAGGGCGAGCCCGAGGCGGGGGCTCGTCATCGTGCGCATGATCGGCAAGGTTGGTGGAGGTGGTGGGAGGTGCGTCCGACGGGGGGAGAGGTGGACGCTTGCCGTAAGACAATCTAGCTCAACCGACCCCGCTCGCCAGTAACGATGTCGTCGTAGTTCGGACGTGTCTGCCGCGTGACTTGTGACCCAGATGCCATTTACAGAATGCGGACCAGACCGGCCTTCGCGGGTAAGGCTCCCGTTCATCGCAAGGTTGGACGGATACTTCGCCTCCGACAGCGAATAGGAGCCCGCGTTGCAGGACATCACTGCGGACACGTGCTCTGGGAACTCGGAGCACCGGCGCCCCGTCGAGGGAGGAAGACGGGGCGCCACCCTTTCCCTCACGGTTCCCCCAACGGGCCGCGACCCCGTGGAGCCGCGTGAACGGGTCGGCCGACGCCGGGCGGGGCCCTGCAAATGAGAGAGAGCGCCGGCGCGACCGCCGACGCTCTCTCGCGTTCGTTGGGGAACCGGGTGCCTCAGCCGGAGCTGGCGTCCGTCTTCGCCTTCTGGTCCTCGCCGGCGTGCTTGGCCGCGAGCCAGTCGCCCTGGTGGTCGTCCCACCAGTTCAGCCAGGCGCGCGTCGTGCGACCCGGGCTCGCGCCGGTGAGCTTGCCGAGCGAGGTGCGCACGGCGCCACGCAGCGGCGTCACGTACTCCTTGACGGAGATCACGCCTGCGTCGGTGACTTGACCTTCGATCAACACGTTGATCTGCGGATCGGCGACGGCTTGGAACTGGGCCACTTCGACGTCGAAGTCTTGGATGTAGGCGAACTGCCGGCCTACGAAGATGTTCGAGTGCGGCACCGAGTGGCCCGCGGTGACTCCCTGCAGGGCCGAGAGGTTGCCTACGAGCGGCTGCACGCCCGCCGCGTAACCCATGTTGCCCAAGGCTTCCGCGGCCTGGATGCGCACGCGCGGCGACCTCGAGGACACCATCGCTTTCGCGACCGGCACGACGAGACCCGGATGCTCGGCGGCGCCGAGCGCCCGCGCCGCCTCGACGCGCACGGGCTGCGAGGCGTCCATGACCGCACGCGTCAAGAGGGGCTTGACCTGTTTGCCCGGGAACAGCCGTCCCAGCGCGAACGCGGAGAAGCTGCGTCGACCGATCGTGCCGGCGAACAGGTTCTTCCCGAGCGCCGCTTCGAGTGCGGCGCGGTTCTCGACGCGAGCGAGCTCGAGCAGAGCGAGCTCACGGGACGACGCCGAGCGCGGTGCGGCCCAGCGCAGGAGCCCGTCGCACGCGGCCTCGAGGTCGGGGTTGTTCGCAACCGGCGGAACCCGGAACCGGTGCGCGTTGCCGTGCACGGCCTCGCGCGCCCCCGCGTGCTTCGCGTCGGCCGCGAAGACGCGGTCGACCTGCTGCAGACCCTCTTCGAGAAGGCCGTTCGACAGGGCCCAGGCCGCGACCTGGGCGCGCCCGTCGAGGTCGCTTTTCTTCAGGCCCTTCGAGCGCCGCTTGAACTCGGCGCGGACTTCCTTTTCGAGGGGCGCATCGACGACGGCGCCCGCGGGGAGGCGCTTCCAGGCGCCGCGCGCCTTGTACTCCCAGCCCGCGGCGGTCTCGCGTGCCAGGCAGCGCAGCGTCGTGCCGCCGGACAGGTGCAGGATGCGCTTCCTCGCCTTCTCGACGCCGGTGTCGTCGCGCTGCTGGGCAGGGGCCGGTGACGGCTCCTGGGGCCCGGAGGAAGCGGCGGGCGAGAAGGCGACGAGGGCGAGAACGGCAGCGAGGCCGCCGAGCGTGGGGGCAGTGATGATTCGCATGGCACTCCTGGTATCGACCGGTCTCCCGCGCGAGGTGGTGGTGGGGGGACGGAACCGGAGAGTTATGGAATGGAAGAGGTGATCGATCGTCCGATCATGGAATTGTACGTGGCAACGCAGTCCCTAGAGGCAGGTTCCATGCCGGTTGCCTCTCGGCATCACGCTCCAACGTAAGGCCTACGGAAGTCCAACATCCGTGGCCCAGGAGAGGGCACCGTCGCGGCCGGTGAGCGCGCAGGGGATACCCCGGCGCTCGAGGATCTCGAGCGCCGGCGCACCGGGCTCGGCGCTGATCCAGGCCTGAGCCGGGGCGGTGCGATCGAGCAGCGCCCCCAGGAGCGCCGTACGCGAGCCGTGGTGCGGGACGAGGAGCAGATCGAGCGGTCCGTCGAGGAGCCCGGCCTCGAGCGTTCCAGCGAGTCCGTGCTGCTCGGCGTCTCCGGTCAGCAGCACGCGCACCCCGCGGTATTCGATCAGCAGCGAGCGCGAGCCCTCGTTCCCTGCCCAGACCCCACCCCGCAGGAGGAGCATGCGCGGGCCGGGGGATCGGCCGCCGCCAGCGAGCTGGAGGGTGCCGGCATCCAGGTCGAGACGGGGCACGGCGTGCGGGAAGCGCTCGCCCAGGTGTGCGGTAAGCGCACCGGCCCAGAGGGCTGGAGGCCAGCGCTCGACGATCCACGGCAAGGACCCGACGTGGTCGCGATCGGCGTGGCTCGCGACGACGTGCAGCTCGCGCGCCTCCCAGCTCCGCAGGAGAGGGGCGAGGGCGCGCCGTCCGACGCCGCGCCGATCGCGCGTCCCAGCGTCGAAGAGCCACGTGCCCGCGCCCGGCGCCCGCAGCGCGACCGCGGTCCCGTGGCCGACGTCCAGGGCGACGATCTCGAGGTGGCGCGGCCCGCACGACCAGGGCAGCAGCGTCGCGCCGAAGACCGCGGCCGCCGCGCGCGCCGCCCAGCGGCGCTCACCCTTCGAGCGCAGCCAGACGAGCGCCGCGCCGGCGCCGGAGGCCAGCAACGCCCACGGGCGCGGCGGAAGCTGCAGGGGCGTTCCGGGCAGCGGGTCGAGTGCGTGCAGGAGGCCGACGAGCAGCTCGGCGGCGAGCTCCGGGGCGGCTGCCGGGAACACCGGCACGAGCGTCCACGCCCATCCGGCGCCGAGCGCGAGCGCGAGGACGGGCACGATCGCGACCGAGCCGAGCACGCCGATCGGGCTCCACTCGCCGAACTGCGACCAGATCGGGGGGAGCGTCGCGAGGCTGGCGACGACCGACGCGGCGCAGCCCGTGCGCGCGAAGTCGAGCGAGCGCTGCGCCGGCACCACCCAGGCGGTCGAGCGCGCACGCCCGCGCGGGTCGGTCGCCGCGATGCGGCCGGCGCCGGGCAGCGCGCGGCGGAAGAGCTCGGCCGCGCCGCCGGTGGCGAAGAGCAGCGCGGCCGTCGCGGTGTAGGACAGCCACAGGCCGAGCCCGGCGAGGCCGCGCGGCGCGACGAGGCCTTCGAGCAGAAGCGCGAGCGCGAGCAGCGTCGTCGTGTCGGCCCGTCGCCCGGGATCGCCACGTGCCGCGCCGACGCCGCGATGCACGTCCGGCGCATCGGGCGGACGGCGTGGCGCGGCCAGCGCGGGCGCAACCAGCGCCAGCGCGAGCGTGATCCCCGCGCGCGTCACGGGCGGTCCGGCGCCGCCGAGCGAGATCAGCGCGAGCACGAGGCCCGCGCGCACGAGCTCGTCGCGAGGCCGGATGCGCAGGCGGGCCGCGCGGCACAGGCACCGCGCGAGTCGTGCGAGCATCCCGCCCAGCGGCCAGGCGACGAGGGCTGCGACGAGTCCGACGTGCAGCCCGCTCAACGCGAGCGCGTGGCGTGTCCCGGTGCGCGTGAACAGATCCGTCGTCGCGCCGCTCAGCTCGGTGCGCTCGCCGAAGAGGAGGGCGGCGAGGAGCGCGGCCTCGGGCCCGTCGAGCTCGCGCACGCGTGCCAGCCCGAGCGCGCGCAGCCGGGTGAGTGCACGCGCGAGGGGCCCGGGCGCAGCCGTACGCCGCGGGCGCGCGATGCGCACGACGTCCCCGGCGTACGGCTCGTACCAGAGCGTCGTCGGCCCCGCGTGCTCCTCGCGGGTCGACGTTTGGTCTTCGGGTCCGCGCGCCGCGCGGACCGCCGTGCCGGGCGCGGCGACCGCGATGAGCTCGCCGCACTCGGCCCACGTCGTGGGCGCGCGGAGGGCCGCGCCCGCGACCGAGACGAACCTCGGGCCGTGCGCGGCGGGTGGCCGCCAGAGTCCGCTGCGCCACGCCGGGCGCAGCTCGCCGCCCCTGGCGGCGTCGCCGTGGGCGGCGTCGACGTGCTCGATCGCCGCCGCGCGCAGGGCGGCGAGCGGGAACACGAGCGCGGCCGCGGCGAACGGCCACGGCGCCCGCACTCGGGTGGCGAGCCCCGCCAGCAGGGTGCACGCCACGATCGCGAGCGCGGCGCCGCTGCGGGCCCCCGCCGAGAGATCGGTCGCGGAGCCGACCCAAGAACCAACCCAAGAGCCGGTCACCACTGCCGCCGCGAGCGGGACGAAGGGGCGAGCGCTTCCCACGTGGATCTCGACCGCCCGCGGCGCGCGGCGGTTGCGGACAATCGCGCGGATCGTTGGAGCCGGCGTGCGTGTGCCTACAATGGGCGCGATGGGCAACCCCGACACTCCGCCCGCCGGCGGTCACGCGATCTTCCCCGGCACCTTCGACCCCGTGACCCTCGGCCACCTCGACGTGCTCGAGCGCGCCCTGGGTCTGTTCGAGCGCGTGACGATCGCCGTCGCGGCGCACCACGACAAGCACGCGATCTTCGATCTCGAGGAGCGGTTGCGGCTGCTCAGCGAGGTCACCGAGGCGGGGGAGCCGCTCGGGCGGGCGCGGGTCGTCGCGCTCGAGGGGTTGCTCGTCGAAGGTTGCCGAAGGCTCGGCGCGCGCGCGATCGTGCGCGGCGTGCGCAGCGCGGGCGACCTCGAGTACGAGCGCCAGATGGCGCTGACCAACCGCGTGCTCGCACCCGAGATCGAAACGGTCCTGCTCCTCTCCGCTCCCGAACACGCCCACGTCTCGAGCACCCTCGTGCGCCAGATCGCGCGCATGGGCGGTGACGTCTCGTCCTTCGTTCCCCCCGCCGTCCGCACCGCACTGGCCAACCGATGAGCCCCGACACCACCAGCCGCCGCATCGTCTCGACGCCGAACGCTCCGAACGCGATCGGACCCTACAGCCAAGCCGTCGTCGCCGCCGGTTTCGTGCACTGCTCGGGCCAGATCGCGTTCGACCCCACGACCGGAGAGATCGTCACCGGCGACGTCGCGGTTCAGGCCGACCGCGTACTGAAGAACCTCTCCGCCGTGCTCGAAGCCGCGGGCTCGAGCCTCGCGCGCGTCGTCAAGTGCACGGTCTACCTGCGGGACATGGGCGATTTCCAGACGGTCAACGAGGTCTACGGGCGCTATTTCACCGGTGACGAGGCGCCGGCGCGCGCGTGTGTCGAAGTGGCGCGCCTGCCGCGCGATGTCGAGGTCGAGATCGACTGCGTCGCTCTCGTTTAGGGAACCCCTCGCGCCAGTCCTCTGGGCCGGTTCAGTCCTCTGGGCCTGTTCAGTTGGGCCTGTTCGGTCTGTAGGAAGTTGTTTATTGTTGCTTCTGCCGCTCCTCCCAGGAGCCTCCCCGGAGAGAGAACCGCGATCGACGCCTGCCCCGAACTCCATCGCCAGTGCCACCCGCGTCGCCGTACGCAGCGGGTGCCGCGCTGGGCGTCGCGCGTGCTGCGCGCGGGCGTGCTCGTCGTCGCGGCGAGCCACGCCGTCGGGGGCATCGATTCCGAGGCGCGCTACGCGATGCCCAATGCGAACTTCGGGTTGGGGCTCGCCGGCTGGACCCAGTCGGGCGCCGCGCCGTTCGACGTCGCGGTGGGGCCGGGAGGGACACCCGCGGCGCGCATCGATCTGTCCACGGGGCAGGCGGCGCACCTGACCTACAGCCTGCCCGTCGGCCCCCCCGGGGCACCGCTCGCGCGACCTGCGCCTGGAGCGCTCGGCGAGCCGGTCGCGTTTGGCGCGCGCGTCGCGTTCGATGCCGGCGCGGGCGGCGGCGACGTGTCGGTGCGCGTCTTCAGCTTCGATGGTGCGAGCGAGACGCTCTTGCTCGAGTCGAGCGCCTTGGCTGCGTCCGCCGCATCGAGCGGTCGCTACGTCGCGCTCGCCGCGCTCGCGCCGGGCGGCGGCGCGGGACGCATTCTGACGAACACGCTCGAGCTGCGCATCCGTATTGCGGTCAGCTGCGCCGGCAGGACCTGGATCGATGGTGTCGTGGGCGGCAAGCGGCGTCCCGGCGATTACCGGCTCGTCGACCCGAGCTTCGAGTCGCCCTACCTCGGTGGGTGGTCGACCGTCGGCGACGTCGCGCTCGTCGACGCCGGCTCGGGGCGCGCCGCGTACTTCGGCACGCGCTCGGTCGAGCTCGGCGGTCCACGCACGGCGCTCGTGCAGCAGACGCTGGCGATCGAGGGCTACCCCGGCGCGCCCTGGCATCAGGACGCGCCGTTTGCCGGTTGTTGGGTGCACATCGAGGGCGATGCGTTGCTCGGCTCGACGCCCGATCCAGCGCGTCACGTCGAGTTGGCGCTCTACGCCTCCACGCCGGGCGGCGCACGCACGCAGCTCGCGAGTGCCGTTTGGGCGCCGTCGATCTCCGACCGCGGCAAGTGGCGTTTCCTCGCGACGGACGCGCCGTCACAGGACCTCGGTTTCGCGCACGTGGATCTCCAGGTCGAGGTGAGCAAGACGTTTCCGGGCGGGGCGCGCATCGACTTCGTGCAGGTGGGTGAGAGCCAGGCGTTCACGGGCAATCCCAGGCGCATCGTCACGGCGAGCTACGTCGGCTGGTACCGCTCGCCCCTCTCTCCGCACGCGCTCGCGCAGGGACAGACGCCGCGCCAGCGTTGGCGCAACTGGTACTGGACGGCGCCGCCGTTCTCCGATCCGACGAGCACGGGGCTCGCGCACGATCCAGACTGCACGACGAGTCCGACCTGCTTGCGCGCCAACGGCCGGCGCAACGGGGCGGTCAGCGAGCTGACCGGGATCGACCGTCTGCCGCTCGCGGGCGCGTACGACTCGCGCGACCGCGACGTCGTGCGCTGGCACGTCGACCTCGCGCGCGCCGTGGGGATCGACTCGTTCACCTACGACTGGCTCGGCCACACGCTCAGCGAACAGACGGTCCTGCCTGGGGAAGACGCGGTGGGGGACGACACGTTGCTCGCGCTGATCGACGCGGCCGACCGACCCGAGTCGGACTTCAAGATCGGCGTGATGTTCGAGCCCAAGGCGCACATGCTCGGCTGGGTCGCGGGTGAGACGACGTTCGCCGAGCGCAAGCAGGGGATCATCGACGACCTCGTCTGGCTCGTCGAGACCCTTGGCCACCGCCGCCCGCTGTGGCGCCGCGACGGCAGACTGGTCGTGTTCGTGTTCCGGCACACGGTCGGTGGGCTGACCGAGGCGGACTGGAGCGACGTCGACCTCCAGGTCCTCTTGCGCACGGGCGAGGACCTCGAGCTCGTCGCGACCGAGCGGCCCGCCCTGCAGGACACGCCGTTCGATGGCTTCCTGAGCTGGCGGCTCGTCGACCCGACGATCCTGCGCTACGCGAGCTACGCCGACTTCGTCGCGGGCGACGAGAACTGGCCCGCGGCGACGAGTGGCGACGTGCGGGAGCTGGCCGCCGAGGTCGATGGGGTCGCGCGCGGTTGGGAGCTCGAGGACGACGACGCGCGCTTCTCCTTGGCGATGGCGTGGCCTGGCTTCGACGACACGGGCGTCGCCGGCTGGGGACAGCCGAACGGCACGGGCAGCGACGGCCAGCCCCTCTCGGTGCGCGTCGCCTGGGACCTGGGCGTCGACTTCCTGAATGCGACGTTCGACGCCGCGATCGAGAGCGACGCCGAGTGGGTCCACGTCGCGACCTGGAACGACTGGAACGAGCTGACGGCGATCGAGCCGGCCTGGCACCCGTTCTACGAGCAAGCCGCCGCGACTGGCCAGCGGGCCGCCCCCGACGTCGTCGAGGCCGTCCTGGGCCGGCTGCTCGCGGTGCAGGCGGGGACGGCGGCCTTCAAGCGCAGGTCCCAAGGGACGGGGTCCTTCGGACTGGACGTCGAGGGGGTGGCGCGGGCGTACGTGCGCGCGGCGCTCGGTGGGCAGGTCCCGCGCTACGACTGACGGACGTAGACCGCGGCTCGGTACTCCTCCTGGGGGCCACCGCGCCGTAGACTCTGCGCCCCATGAGCGTTTCCTGCGGCATCGTCGGCCTCTCCAACGTAGGCAAGAGCACGATCTTCAACGCCCTCACCGCCGCCGGCGTGGAGAGCGGTAACTATCCCTTCTCGACGACGAACGCCCAGTCGGCGGTCGTCGACGTCCCTGACCCGAACCTCGAGGCGATCGCCAAGTTCATCGAGACGAAGAAGCTCGTCCCGGCGGCCGTGAACGTGGTCGACATCGCCGGGTTGACCGAGGGCGCGTCGAAGGGCGAGGGCATGGGGAACAAGTTCCTCGCCTCGATCCGCGAGTGCGACGCGATCATGCAGATCGTGCGCTGCTTCGAGAACCCCAACGTCGTGCGCGAGGATCCGGTCGACGCCGCGAAGGACATCGAGGTCGTCGAGGTCGAGCTCTGCATGGCCGACTACGAGACCGTGACGCGCGCGATCGAGCGCGTCTCGAAGAAGGCGCGCACGGGGGACAAGGAGTCGATCGAGGAGAAGGAGCTCTTCGAGCGTGCGCAGACGATGCTCGAGGAGGGTCGGCTCGTGCGCACCGGCGACTGGACTCCGCACGAGGTCGAGTTGCTGCGCCCTCTGTGTCTCATGAGCCAGAAGCGCATTCTCTACGTCGCCAACGTCGGCGACGACGACCTTGCGGGGGAGGGGAAGCAGGCGCGAGCCGTGCGCGCGCGCGCCGAGGAGACCGGCTCGGAATGGCTCGCGCTGTGTGGCGACCTCGAGTCCGAGCTGCGCTCGATGAGCGGCGAGGACCGCGAGGTGTTCATGGCCGAGTACGGGATCAAGAAACTCGGCCTCGACCGCTTGATCCACGCGGCGTACCGCTTGCTCGGGCTGCAGACGTTCTACACGGCGGGCCCGATGGAAGTCCGAGCGTGGACGATCCGCGCCGGGGACAAGGCGCCCGTCGCCGCGGGCGTGATCCACACCGACTTCGAGAAGGGCTTCATCCGGGCCCAGGTCTACCAGGTCACCGATCTCGTCGAGCACGAGACCGAGAACGCGATCAAGGCCGCCGGGAAGCTGCGCACCGAGGGGCGCGACTACGTCATGCAGGACGAGGACGTCTGTCACTTCCTGACGGGGAAGTAGGCCCCGCGCACATCCCTTCTGGCCGATGTGCGCTTGTGCGCGCCGAGCGTGCGGTTTGCGTGCCGCAGCGCGCCCTGTAGGCGTCCAGGCCGGCTCTCACGCTCCCCCGCGGCGTTGGTACGCGACTTGCATCACGGGAATGCAACGGGCCGTCCTCCGACGGCGGGCACCAGATGGTGGCGGTCCAATGAACGGCCGGGAGACAAGGGCAGGTCTCCCGGCCGTCTTCTGTTTCTGACCGGCTGCGTCAGCAACCATCTGCCGTCGCCCCGCGTTCCCCGTTGCCACCCGCTGCCACGCCGTCAGGCGTGGCGCCAGCAAACACCTCGACCCCGAAGGGATCGTTAGCCTGGAACCCGGGCCTCGGCCCAGGTTCGAAGCTAAAACCCGAATCCGATCGTGAACGCGAGCTGGGTGTAATCGCCCTCGGTGTCGACGCCGCCGAACTCGAGGTCGGCATCGAACAGCGCGCGGAAATCGACACCGAGCGTCAGCTCACCGCCGACGTTGACGTAGACGCCAGCGTGTGCGTAGATGCCGAGCGTCTCGTCGTCGATGTCGCCCGACAGGCTGCCCGACGAGGCCTCGACCTCGGCGTCGAGGTACGACAGGCCGGCACCGATGTAGGGATGGACCGGCCCGTGCCCGACGTCGAACTCGTAGCGGCCGCCCCCGAAGATCTCGTTCATCTCGAGGTCGATGTCGATGCTGCCGACTTCATCGTCATCGTTGACGCGCTGGTAGCCGATCTCCCAGCCGGCGAGCTCGCCGTCGCGGAAGGTCATGTAGGTGGCGCCCAGGACGTCGGGCTCGTCGATCGGGTCGAAGTCGTTGTCGAGGTTGCGCTCGCCGTACAGGACCTCCAGGCGCGACGACTGGCGCGGCGGTTCCTGGAACGTCGTCGACGAGCAGGCCGGGAAGGCGAGGAGGCAGAGAGCGGCCGCCGGAGCGGAAAGGGTGAGTCGCGACATGTTGGTCATGGACTGTGCTGGGGTCATTGCGAACGATCGTTCGCGTCAACCGGTGGGCCCCGTCACGCGTCCTGTACCGAAAAGAGCCACAGGATCCAAGTGGCGGGCTCGTAATCGGCCCGGCCCCCCTAAGGGTCCAGCCAGATCGGGCCGTGCGATTTGTTCGCAAGGATTGCCCTGCCCCGGGCGAAGAATGCGGACCCGTACCCGGTCTCGCGGGCACGTGCGGGGCCCGGCATGGCCCCGTGCCTATATGCTGACGGGACCGGCGCGCGCGCCAAGCGCGTTCCGAACCCCCCGTTCCGCTCACTTCTCTCATCGATCCATGGCACGCCGCACCAGCTGGAAAGGCTACCTCAGGCTGAGCCTCGTCTCGGTCCCCGTGAAGGCGTTCACCGCCAACAACACCTCGGAGACGGTGCGCCTGAATCAACTGCACGCGGGCTGCAACAGCCGGGTCAAGTACCAGAAGATCTGTCCCGAGCACGGGGAGCTCAAGTCCGCCGACATCGTCAGCGCCTACGAGTACGCCAAGGACCAGTACGTCGAGATCCAGACGGACGAGCTGCAGAAGATCCGTCCGCACTCCGACAAGTCGGTGCACATCCAGGGCTTCATCACGCCCGAGGAGATCGATCCGATCTACCATGCGGGCAAGACCTACTACCTGACGCCGGACGGCCTCGCCGGCAACAAGCCGTACGCACTGTTGCACCGCGGCATGATCGACGGCGGGGTCGTCGGCATCGGCAAGGTCGTGCTCTCGAACCGCGAGCAGCTCGTGCTGCTGCGGCCGGTCGAGAACATGCTCGTCATGACCGTCCTCAACGTCGCCAAGAAGGTGCGTTCGATCGAGGATGTGAGCGGCGAGATCGAGGATCAGGAGATCACCAAGGACGAGCTCGAGCTCACCAAGACCTTGATCGACGCCTCGGTGCTGAGCGACTTCGACTTCGACTCGTTCCGCGACGAGTACACCGATACCCTGAGCGCGCTGATCCAGAAGAAGGTCGACGGCGAGGAGATCATCCAGGCCAAGGACCACGAGGAGCCGAAGATTATCAACCTGATGGAGGCTCTCAAGGCCAGCGTCGCCGCCGCCAATACGGGCGAGCGGAAGATGGCTCCGTCGGCCAAGAAGGAGAAGTCCAAGCCGGCGAAGAAGAAGATGGCTCCAAGTAGAGGGCGCAAGAAGCCGGCGGCGCGGAAGAAGAAGAGCGGATGATCCGTGGGCGATCTCCCCGAGTTCGTGCCGCCCATGCTCGCGCGGCTGGGTAGGCGGCCGTTCGACTCGGGCGAGCACCTCTTCGAGATCAAGTGGGACGGGACGCGCGTCGTCGCGTTCATCGAAAGCTCCGGCTACCGCCTGCGCAACCGCCAGGAGCGCGACGTCTTCGCGACCTACCCCGACCTGGCGGCGCTCGCGGACCTGCCGGCGGGGACCGTGCTCGATGGCGAGGTCTGCGTGCTCGAGGACGGCAAGCCCAGCTTCAATGGCATGCTGCGCCGTGAGCAGGCGCGCGGCGAGCGCAACGTGGCGACGATCGCGCGCCTTTTGCCGGCGACCTACATCGTGTTCGACCTGCTGTACCTGGGCGGCGAGTCGCTCCTCGACGTCTCGCTCGCCGAACGCCGCTCCGCGCTCGAGGGGTTGATGGCGGACGCGCCGCCAGCGCGCGTCGCCTTCTCCGATGGATTGGTCGGCGCCGGCAACGCGCTGTTCGAACAAGTGCGCAGTGAAGGCCTGGAAGGCATGGTGGCCAAGCGCTTGGACAGCGTGTACTTGCCCGGTCAACGCACGGACGACTGGACCAAGGTCAAGACCTTCCAACAGGTTCTGTGTGCGATTCTCGGTTACGCGGAGGACGAGACGCGGGACCTGAAGAGTCTCATCGTCGCGACTGACGACGGAGGCGGCTTGCGCTGCGTCGGTCGTGTCGGCTCGGGTCTGACCGACGCGCAGCGCCGTGATCTCAAGGCGCGCATCGACGCGGACCCGCGGCGCACGCCGCTCGTTCCGTGCGACTTCGATGGACACTGGGTTGAGCCGGGCCTGTATTGCAACGTAAGCTTCCTCGAGTTCACGTCCGAAGGCATGCTGCGCGCTCCGGTCTTCAAGGGGCTCGTCGCGGAGTGAACGGGGGAATGGGCGAACGAAGGGCAAAACAGTCGCGCGCGGGTGTCACGGGACTCGAGGTCTCGATCACCGGTCGTCTCGCGGCGATGACGCGCGACGAGGCGATCGAGCGCATCCACGCGGCGGGCGGGCGCTACGCGCGCACGCCGCGTGAGAGCACGGCGCTGCTGGTCGTCGGTCAAGCCGGCCCGCCGCTCGGCGAGGACGGACGCCTGACGCACAGCCTGCGCGCGGCGCGCGAGCTCGAGCAGGACGGCGTGCCGCTGCGGATCATCCAGGAGGAAGAGCTGCTCGCCCTGCTCGACCTCGACGAGGCGCGCGACGAGCTGCATCGGCTGTACACGACCGAACAGCTCGCGCGCATCCTGTCGGTCGGCCGCGGAGAAGTGCGGGCTTGGGTGCGCCGCGGCCTCGTGCAGCCCGCGCGCATCGTCGGGCGCCTGTGCTTCTTCGATTTCGCCGAGGTCGCGAGCGCGCGCACGCTCGTGCGGCTGTTGCGCGAAGGCGTGCCGGTCGCCCGCATCCGCTCCAGCCTGAGCCGTCTCGCGGCCTGGCGTGGCGGCACGAGCACGCGTATCGCGGACCTCGAGGCGCTAGAGCGCACGCGCGAGCTCTACGTGCGGCTCGAGGACGGCCGGCTCGTCGCACCGGACGGCCAGCTCCAGCTCGCCTTCGAGGCCGCCGAGGAGGCGCCGCTGCCCTCGCTCCACGCGCGCGCCCCCTCGAGCGCCGAGTCGTGGTTCGAGCGCGGGATCGAGGCGGAGGAGCTGGGCCAGTTCGAGGCCGCGGCCGCCGCCTACCAGCGTGCGCTGCAGGAGGGTGGGGCTCGGCCGGAGGTGCTCTTCAACCTGGGCAACACGCTGTACGCCCTCGACCGCCGCGAGGCCGCCGCCACGAGCTTCGAGCAGGCCGCCGAATTGGACCCCGACTACGTCGAGGCCTGGAACAACCTCGGCAACGTACTCGCCGAGCTCGACCGCGACTCCGACGCCGTGCGCGCATACCGCCGCGGGCTGGCGATCGCACCGGACTACGCGGACGCGCACTTCAACTTGGCCGAGGCGTTGACGCGGCAGGGGGAGGCGGAGAAGGCGCGGGCGCATTGGCGCGCGTACTTGCGGCTCGATCCGGCGAGTCCATGGGCGAGCGAAGTGCGGGCGCGGCTCGGGCGATCGGACGAGAGTTAGGTCGCTCGGGGCGAACCCACCGAGCGAGCGGGGATCGGGTCACACCGACACCAAGTCGGGAGTCTCGTTCATGCTCCGGTTGGGGCGAGGCGAATTACGGCACTGATATGCCGCCGTCAAACTCCGCGCGCCGGCCCCGTTGCTCTGCTCCGATCCCGAGTTGGAAGCCTCGTTCACGAAGCTCGACCTCTGAATCGGAGCAACAACCACGGGGGCCGTCCCCACAGTGCTGCCCCTCATCGCCGGCGTCACTCGCCCAGAGGGCGAG
>JAAELL010000408.1 GCA_024226735.1 bacterium
GCGGTGAAGTTGCCGAGGGAGCCACCGTGCGTGAACACGCCGCCCGCGTCCGGGCCGAAGCCGGCGGCGCGTGCGAGGTGTCCGACGACGCGTCGCTCCATCACGGTCTGGAGCTGGCCCATCTCGTACACCGCCATGCCGTTGTTGAGCAGCGCGTTGGTGAGCTCGACGAGTGGTGCGGCTGGGACGGGCACTGCGACTTGATGCCCGATGTAGCCGGGATGGTGCAGGTGATTGGAGTGCGCCAAGAGCGCGCGCACGAGGCGGACCAGCTCTCCGCCCGAGTCCGTTGGATCGGCGGGTCGCGCAGGAAACGGCGCGTCCCATGCGCGCAGCAGATCTTCGGGTGTCACCGGGGCGAGCACAGCTTGCGAGCGGTCTTGTGCGGCGTGGAGATGCTCGGTGAGCGTGTCGATGACGTGGCGACCGACCGTTCGGAATGACTCCGGATCCAATGCATCGTGCAGGTTCATGAACGCGCGACGATAACGCTGGGGCACGCGAACGGTCTTCACGCGTTCGGTCACTGCAGGAGACCCGCTCTGATCCACTACCGTCATCTACACGTCGAGATTCCCCCAAACGCATAGAATCGTCCGTATTGGTTTCCTGAGAGCCCCATTCGAGGCCCCCATGAATCGCCTGCCCGCACGTTCTCGCACGCCATTCTTGTTCGCCTGCGCCACCGCGTCGCACACCTTGCGGAACAGCGTCAGCCGATCGCGCAGCGAGAGCGGGTTGTTCTGGAGGTAGTCCTCGATCGGAGTGCCGGGCACGTACTCCATCGCGAAGTACGGCTCACCGTCGAGGTGACCCCGGCGTCTGCTCCGCGAGGAACACCGTGCCGAACCCGCCTCGACCGAGCATCTTCAGCACGCGATAGGGGCCGATTTGCGCGCCGGTGGTCTCCGTCGACATGAGACCCTCTGAAACCTGAAGCTCGCCGGTACTTCGCTCGGGTTCATGAACTCGAAGCCCGAGCGAGAGAGTGACCGCGCGGCACCGATGGCCTTCCGGGTCGAGTCGACGATCGGTGCCGCGCGCGCGTTTGGCCTCGCCCGGGCGCGGACTTTCTCGGAATCCGGGGAATACCGAGTATGCATACCGCGTATACCCGGGCATGCCTGTCCGCAACAGCCTCCTGGCGATCCTGGCCGCCCATCCGGCGCACGGCTACGGCCTGAAATCGAGTTTCGAGCAGACCACAGCCCGGGCGTGGCCGCTGAACGTGGGCCAGGTCTATTCGACCCTGGCACGCCTCGAGCGGGACGGTCTCGTCGAGCCCGAGGGCACCTCCGACGGCTCTCGCCAGACGTGGCGCATCACCGCGGCGGGGCGCGAGGCGCTCGGTGAGTGGTACGCGGAGCCGGTCGTCAACGACCCGCCGTCACGGGACGAGCTCGCGATCAAGGTGCTCCTGGCCGTCGCGGCCGAGGAGGTCGACGTCGGCGTCATCCTGCACCGACAGCGCGTCGCCACGATGGAGCGGCTGCAGGAGCTGGCGCGGCACAAGCGCAAGGCGGATCCGGTCGGCGAGCTGCCCTGGCTGCTGCTCCTGGACGCTCTGATTCTCAAAGGAGAGGCCGAGCTCAAATGGCTCGACCTGTGTGAGGAGCGCTTGCGTCACCGCGCCAACGCGGACCCGGAGCCGGAGCCGGAGAAGGAGACGGGGGCATGATGGAGCTCGTTCGCTCCGGCGAGGAGCCCGAGGTCCCGGTGTTGGCCTTCGATGCGATCAGCCGCGTCTACGGCGACGGGGCGAAGGCCGTGCGCGCGCTCGGCCCGGTCAGCTTCGAGGTTCAGCACGGTGAGCTCATCGCGATCATGGGGCCCTCGGGGTCGGGCAAGACGACGCTGCTCGCTCTCGCCGGCGCCCTGGACGAGCCGAGCGAGGGCCAGGTGTCGGTGGCTGGGCGCGACCTGGCCGGCCTGTCGGCGAAGGAGCTCTCCGAGATGCGCAGGCGCGTCATCGGCTTCGTGTTCCAGGATCTCAACCTTCTCCCGGGACTCACGGCGCTCGAGAACGTCGCCTTGCCGCTCGAGCTCGACGGCGCGTCCCTGCAGGAGGCACGCCGGGAGGCGCGGGAGGCGCTCGAGCGCGTCGAGCTCTCCTCGCTCGCGGGGCGCTTTCCCGACGATCTTTCGGGCGGCGAACAGCAGCGCGTCGCCATCGCGCGCGCGTTCGTCGGACCGCGCGCGCTCTTGCTCGCGGACGAGCCGACCGGAGCGCTCGACTCGGTGACGGGCGAGCTCGTGATGCGCCTCTTGCGCGCGCAGTGCGACGCGGGGCGCACGGCGGTCCTGGTGACCCACGACGCGGCGCACGCCGCGTGGGCGGACCGGGTGCTGTTCCTGCGCGACGGGCGCCTGATCGACGAGGCCGCCGATGGCGCGCTGTCCGTCTCGCGCGGAGGCAGTGGCTCGTGACCACGGCCCTGCGCGCGCTGATCCGCGTCGAGCTGCGGCAGCTGCGCCGCCATCCCGGACGCTCCTGGCTCGTGATCCTGCTGGTCGCGGTTCCCGTCGCGGCGATCGTCGGCGGCACGACGTTGCTGTCGATCACTCGGGCGACGGTGGAAGAGCAGAAGACGCGCGCGATGGGCCGTGCCGACCTGCGCGTCATCGCCGAAGACGCGGACGGCGTCCGTGCGGCGCGGGCGCTCTTGCCGTCGGACGCGCGCGTCGCCGAACTGCGCGGAGGTCGTGCCCACGTCTCCGTTCCGGGCCGGCGGCTCGCGGCGCGCGTTCAGGTCGTCCGTCCCGGAGCGCTCGAGGCCGGCGGCCTGGCGGAAGGCCTGCTCGTGGTCGAAAGCGGCCGGGCGCCCGTCGCGGCGCGCGAGCTCGCCCTCGCGCCGGTGCTGCTCGCCGGCCTGGAGCGCGCCGTGGGCGAGACCGTCATGCTCGGTGAGAACGAGTACGAGATCTCCGGGGTGGTGGTCGACCCCGAGAAGCTCGATCTGCCGCTCGTGCTCTGCGGTGACGCGCCCGACGATGTTCCGTTGCGCACGCACCTGCTCGTCGGCGCCCTTTCGGACGCGGCCGCGATCGCCGGGCGGCTGCGGACGGACGATCGTCGCGTCGTCGAGCGTGCGGCGGTCGGAGGACAGGACGGGTTCGAGGAGCTCGTGATCTTCGTCATCGGCGGCCTCGGGCTGCTCGAGGCCGCGTTCGTCATCGCCGCCGCTTTCGCGGTCGGCCTGCGGCGACGGCAGCGCGAGATCGGGCTCTTGCAGTCGACCGGGGCGTCCGGCGGCGGCATCCGCGTCGCGATGGTCACTTCCGCGGGAGCTCTCGCCCTCGTGGGTGGTGCGCTCGGCACCGCCGTAGGCACGGCGGTGGCCGCGGCGCTGCACCCCTTCCTCGACGGCTGGAACGGACGCCGCAACGGCGTGTTCGAGACGTCGGCCATCCACGTCGCGAGCGCCGTCGCGCTCGGTGTCGTCGTCGCGCTGGCCGCGGCTCTCTGGCCAGCCCGCACCGCGACGCGCCTGCCCGTGCGCGTGGCGCTCAGCGGAAGGCGCCCCGTCACCGCGGGTTCGGGACGCTGGTTGATGACCGGACTCGTCGCGATTGGCGCGGGTATCGTCTCCGTGCTGATCGGGGCGCGCGGGGGCAACACCACGGCCGGAACGCTGCTGCTCGCGGGCTCGGTCCTGGGCGTGATCGGGTTCGGCCTCTCGAGCCCGTGGATTCTCGATCAGCTCGCCAGGCGCGCGACGGGCCTGCCGCTCGCCTGGCGCCTGGCGGTCCGCGACGCGGGCCGGTTCCGAGCACGCAACGGTCCGGTCGTCACCGCCGTCTTGGCCGGGATGTCCGTCAGCGTGACGGTCGCGGCGCTGCTCGCCAGCATCCGCACGCTGCCCGAGTTCGAGCGTTCGATGATGCGCGACGACTGGCTCATCGTCGAAGGTGCCGGAGCGGGCGAAGTCTCGCGCGCGCTAGCGGAAGAGCTCGAGGCGCTGGCGCGGGCTCCGCTCGCCGCGACCCATGCGCGCGGGGCGCCAATCGTCGCGCGCTACTCCAGCCCGGACTCGGATTCGGACGCGACGCAGCAGAGCTGGGTCGCCAGCGCGAGCGAGGGGTTGCTCGCGGCCCTCGACGCCGAGGATGGTGCAGGCGTGCTCGCCGCGGGTGGAGCGCTGGCGCTCTCGGTCGACGGTGCTGCGGAAGTCGTCGAGCTCGTCACGGGCACGGGGCGCGTGCTCGAGACGCTCGCTCTCGAGCGGTTCGAGGCGAACCTCACCCACCGCGGGCCGCGGATGGTCGTCGCGCCGCGCGATGGGCTCGAGGCTGGCCCGCCACCCGGAAGTGAGCTCGTGCCGTGGGTCGTGCGGCTCGAGGCACCGGTCACGCCGGCTGTTCTCGAACGCGCTCGTGTCCTCGCGGCGGGCGTGCCCGGCACGACGGTCGACGCTGACCTGTTGCACCGCTCGCCGACGCGCGGGTTTTACCGAGTCGTGCTGCTCGTGTGCTTCGCAACGGGACTTGTCGTGTTGGTGGTCGCGACCGCGCTCTCGTCGGTCGAGTCGGCCTCCGAGGCGCGCATCCTGGCGACGGTCGGCGCGACGCCGGCGCTCCTGCGCGGTCATCTCGCGGCACGCACGGGATACCTCGCGCTGCTCGGATGCGTCCTCGCGATTCCGGCCGGGATGATCCCCGCCGCCGGGCTCATTTTGATGGCGCCCGTACCGCTCGCGCTCACGGTGCCTTGGACCGAAGTGCTGATCACCGTCGTCGGTCTCCCGGCGACGGCCTACGGCGGGGCATGGCTCCTTGCGGCCCTACGCTGCCCCGCACCCGCCGGCCTCCGCGACTGAAGTCGCCACCACAGTCCAAGGAAGGATCCGATGAACGAACGTCGATTCAGGCTACCGGTATGCCTGCTCACTCTCGCGCTCACTACCCCCGGCAGCGCTGCGTAGCAGGAATCGGGCGCCGTGCGCTGGGAGAAACACGTTGCTCGAGCCGCGGGCGGTGGCACGATCGAGAGCTGCACGATCGCGCTGCCGCCCATCGAGTTCCGCCCCCTGAATCGGTAGGTACGGTACCGCGACAGTTCATAACGGATTCGGTGAAGCGCGGCGTGATGTGCTGCGGGCAGTTCCAGTCGAAGGCCGCGCGGGCGAGCAGCTTGAGCCGTTGGCGGTTCGGATAGTCCATGAAGAACAGGGATACCCGATCGTCCTGGGTGAGGTTGCCCGTGCTGATGTCCTGCAGGTTGCCGCGGAAGTCGGCGTAGGCCAGCGTCTGCTCGTCGAGGACCTTGAGGAACCCCACGGGCCCGCCGCGGAACTGGAGGTAGGGCCAGCCGTCTTCGTCGACGGTCGCCATGTAGAAGCTGTCGCGCACGGCGAGGAATGCACCCACCCTCGCAGCTTGCGTGCCACGCCGTGGGCGAGACCTGCAAAGCCGCCCCGCGAACGGCCTTAGAGTGGATGAGCTCCCCCGGTGATACTGTCGAGATCTCGCGTATCTGCGAGATGTCGAATACGCGGCCCGAATTCTCGTATCCAATGCACTCGTGACCCGAACCTGCCTCGTTCAGCTTCTCAACCTCTCCTGCCCCGAGATCCTCTCATGACGAAACCGATGCGAGTGCGGCCGGGACGGTCCGCTCGGCGGAACGGTGCTCAGCTCTCCCGCCACATGAACATGTTGAGCGGCGACCTGCAGCGCATGCGGGCCGCGCTCGAGCCGTACCAGTCGATCACCTTCAGCCCCCGGGCGCAGCCACCCGTCGCGAGCTCGCCAGCGGGGACCGGCGGCGACATCCTCGCGCTCGTCCACAAGACGACGCAGGGCTACACCGAGGGCGAGTTCGCACAGGCCTCGATCATGGGCTACGACGCCTGGATCGAGTACCAGCTCGCCTACGAGAGCATCGACGACAGCGCTCTCGAGGATCTGCTCGCCAGCCTGTTCCCGAGCCTGGCGATGACTGGGCCCGAGCTCTACGCGAACTACGGTGTTCCGGGCGACTTCGGCACCGTCATCAACGATCTGCGCATCGCCGCGCTCGCGCGCTCGATCCTCTCGCCGCGGCAGCTCTTCGAGCGCATGGTCGAGTTCTGGACCGACCACTTCAACATCTTCCACCTGCACAGCGAGCCGGTCGCCCTGCTCAAGACGGTCGACGATCGCGAGGTCATCCGCGCGCACGCCCTGGGGAGCTTCCCCGACATGCTGCGTGCGAGCACCAAGAGCGGCGCGATGATCATCTATCTCGACAACCTGACGAACATCGTCGGCGCGCCGAACGAGAACTACTCGCGCGAGCTGATGGAGCTGCACGCGTTGGGTGTCGACGGACCCTACAACGAGCAGGACGTGCAGGAGCTCGCGCGTTGCTTCACGGGCTGGACCCTGACGGGCGCACCCGTGAACTGGGGCGAGTTCATCTTCTACCCGCCGTTCCACGACTTCGGGCCGAAGACGGTCCTCGGCATCGACATCCCGGCGGGCGGCGGCATTTCGGACGCCGAGACGATCGTCGACCACCTGGCGATGCACCCGACGACCGCGGCCTTCGTGTCGCGCAAGATGATCCAGTGGATCCTCGGGTACGAGCCGCCGCAGGCGCTCGTCGACCAGACCGCGAACATCTACTTGGCGACTAGCGGCGACATCAAGCAGATGTTGCGCTTCATCCTGCGCCGCAACCACGTGATGGCGAACGTCCCGTTCGACCAGCGCAAGCACAAGCGCCCCGCGGCGTTCTTCACCGGGCTCCTGCGCCAGACGCAGCCCGAGTCGATCGGTGCCTTCGACCTGATCTTCGAGACGTTCGTGATGGGGCAGCTGCCCTTCAACTGGGGACCGCCCGACGGCTACCCCGACACGGTCGCGGCGTGGGGAGGCGCGGTGCTGCCGCGCTGGGACCTCGCCGCGCGCTACCTCGGCGAGCAGCTCGTGACGAGCGTTTCGGCGGCGCGCCTGTTCCAGCTGATGGGCACGACGCCCACGACCCAGTGGGCGTCGCGCATCAACTTCGTTCTCACTGGTGGCTACATGACGCCGCAGGAGGAGAGCGAGATTCAGACCTACATCGACACCCGCGGCCCGACCGCGCGGACGTTGCGCGACGCGTTCGCGCTCGCCGCATCCACCCCGAGCTACCAGTACTACTAGGAAGGAGGCAAGTCATGACTCACGACCACAGCAATCACGGCGACCACATCGATCACGGGGAGCACTCCTGCCAGGAGTACGCCGAGCTCTCGCGCCGCCAGTTCCTCGGACGCACGTCCACGATCGCCGCCGCAACGGCCACGTCGCCGGCTTGGCTGCCGCAAGTCGCGCTCGGCCGCACGCCGGGCGGCGGCAGCGGACGCGACACGTTCATCTCGATCTTCCTGCGCGGTGGACAGGACGGACTCACCGTCGTTGCGCCGTACGCTGACCCGAACTACGCGCCGCAAAGGCCGACCCTCGCGGTGCCGCCGCCCGGTGCGCCGGGAGGAGCGATCGACCTCGACGGCTTCTTCGGCCTCGCACCCGCCGCGGCGCCACTGATGACGCCGTACTCGGCCGGGCACCTGTTGATCGCGCACGCCGCGGGGTCGCCCGACGCGAACCTGTCGCACTTCACGAGCCAGTTCCGCATGGAGGTCGCGACGCCCAACCAGACGACGTCGACGATCGACACCGGCTGGCTCGCGCGCCACCTCCAAGTGACTCCGCCAGTGATGCCAGGCACGTTGCGCGGGATCGCGCTCTCGAGCCTCTTGCCGGCGACCCTCTCCGGCGCGCCGGGCTCCATTCCGATTCCGGACCCGGCGACCTTCGCGTTCCCCGGTGACCCCTCGACTGCCGCGGATCGCCGCGCGATCATCTCGAACGTCTACGCGAATGCGGACGAGCCCCTCGGCTCCGCGGCCGAGAGCTCGCTCACGACGATCGACCTGCTCGACAGCATCAATTTCGAGGGCTACGTGCCCGCGAACGGCGCGGTCTACCCGGAGACGCCCTTCGGTCAAGGCTTGCGCAGCATCGCCGCGATGATCAAGGCGGACATCGATCTCGAGGCTGCCCATCTCGACTTCGAGGGTTGGGACCACCACGCCGATCAGGGCCCGGTCAACGGCATCATGGCGCTCCTGCTCGACGAGTTCTCGCGCTCCCTCGAGGCGTTCTACCTCGACATGTCGGGCGACCTCGACCGGTTCACGCTCTGCGCGATGACCGAGTTCGGCCGCCGCATCGCCGAGAACGGCAGCTTCGGCACCGATCACGGCCACGGCGGAGTCATCTGGGTCATGGGCGGCCACGTCGACGGTGGCCGCGTCTACAGGAACTGGCCGGGACTCGTGGGCGGCAACGGCAGCCTCGAGGTGACGACCGACTACCGCCACATCCTGGCGGAGATCCTGACCGAGCGGATGCAGAACACCGATCTCGTGACGGTGTTCCCGAACTTCACGCCAACGCCGATCGACATCATCGTCTGAGGCCGGCGTCCGAGACAAGACAGCGGCGGGGCGTGATCGCCCCGCCGCTGTTCTTCATGAACGCGTAGTTTGTGATTCAGCGCCTCGACTCACTGGAAGTCGATCGCGACGCCGTCCGAGAAGTTGTTGCGATTGACCGTGTCGCGGTACCACGCCTGGAAGTACCAAGTCTCTCCGGGCTGAACGCCGACCGGCGGGTTGACCGGGATCGACGTGGTCTCGACGCCGAGTGAGATTCCGCCGCTGCTGCCGGAGTTGCGAATCTGTCCCGGCTGGCTGAAACGGCCGATGTTGCCCGCCAGGCACAGGAAGCCGTCGCTCGCCGGCGGCATCGACGAGCCCCGCTGCATGCTCGCGAGGAAGTAGCCGAACTGGTTCGGCGGCAGGTCGCGCGCGATCAAGGTGATCGTGCCACCCGCCGAGCTATTGCCCGAGGCGTGGATCGACGCCGCGTTGCCGGTCGAGTTCGGAGCGGCGGGACCGCAGTAGCTCGAACCCAGGGGGACCAAGGTGAACGTGAACGTCCCGAGCGGATCGCTGCCCGTGAACGGACCGCCGGTGATCAGATGGATCGGCTCCGCGGGGTTCGTGTCCTGGTTCGGCGAGTTGAAGCTGGTGCCGCTGTCGGTGCCCGAGTCCCATGCGAGCAGCTCGACGACGAGGCCGTCGGCCCACTGGCCGCCGGCGCGCAGATCGAGGCCGTCGACGCCGACGAACCAGTCCGGGCTGGGCGCGATCATCGTCACGAGCGTGATCGCCGAGAACTCTTCGGTGGCCGGGAACGAGATCGTGCGTGAGCCCGGCGAGTTGATACCGCCGCCGGAGACGACCTGTCCGGCGAGCCCGGCGGCGATCGCCGCTTCGACCTCGTTGCGCAGCGCCGACTGGCTCCCCGTCTCCGCCATCGATTCGATTCCGGGGCTTGCGAGCTCGCCCTCCTCCCAGAAGTGGGTGGCACCGCCGTGGGTGCCGCCGATCGGACCGGAGAAGTGGGCGCCGCCCGGGTACGCGCCGGGGTGCGTTTGCGCGCTCCACGTCGCGTCGAAGCGGACCTCGTAGCGGACGACTTCGTCCTGCGCCACGGCGGTCGAGGACAGGGCGAGCAGGGCGAGGAGAGAACGCGTCGTGGAGAGCATGGGCGGGGGGCGGGAGGAGCGGACGGGCAATGCTGGCCAGCTTCGCATCGGCGCCGCTTCCGTGACCGCACCCGTTGTGACGGATGCGCGGACTGTGGACTCAAGGCCTTTTTTCACAGAGGTTTAGGCCGTGTTCATCAAGCTGGCTCTCGTTTTGTCCGATTGGATTGTCCGGATGGCCAATCCAATCGGCTCAACTAGACCATGACCTCGGACCCGGAAACGACCAAGCACGGTGCCCGCGAGCGCTTGCTCAGCGCAGCCGCGCGCCTGTTCGCCGAGCACGGCAAGGACAAGGTGTCGATTCGCGACATCGCCGCGGCAGCTGGGGTGCGCCACGGCGGAGTCAACTACCACTTCCGCTCCAAGGACGAGCTGTTCGTCGAGGTGCTGCGCAACTTCGGGCCAACGGCGGGGCAGGCGGGGCCTCCGCTCGCGCTGATGCGCAGCGAGAAGACGCCCGACGAGGCGCGCGCGGTGTTCGAGCAGGTCGTCGAGGGCATCGCGCTCGAGTTCACGCGCCCGATCGATCCGATCGCGCTGGGATTGCTGCATGGCGAGATCTCCAAGGACGGCGGACCGCACGAGACGATCTTCAAGGAGGTCATCGAGCCGCGCCACGAGGCGATGGAGACGCTGATCGGTCAGATGTACCCGCACCTGACCGACAAGCGCGAGCTGCGCATCGCGGCGATGAACGTCATCTCGCAGTGCGTGTTCCTCTTCCTCGCGCAGCCGGTCGCGCTGCGCCTGCTCGGCGTCGACGAGATCGACGAGGAGCTCGCGCGCACCTACGCGCGTCGCATCGTGACGACGGCACTCGCGGGCCTCGGTGCTCCGAGCGTCACCGAGGCGGGGGGGGCGCGATGAACGCCCGCACGGCGATCATGGCCTTGCCGTTCGTCCTCGCGTGCCAGAGCGCACGGACCGACGCAGCCGACTCCATGCCGGATCTCGCTGCACTGACCGGCGAGAGCTACGCGTCGATCGCGGACGCGACGCCCATGGAGATCGAGGCGGACGGGCGCTGGTGGGAGCGCTTCGGCGACCCGCTGATCGATGTGCTCGTGGAGGAAGCAGTCGAGCGCAACCTCGACCTGCACATCGCGGCTGCGAACGTGCGCGAGGCCGAGGCCCGCGTGCGCGCGGCGCGTGGGGCACGTGGGCCCGCGCTCGACGCGCGCATGACGGCGAGGCGCGGGTTCAACAACGTCGAGCCCGCGGGGAGGGTCTACGCTACGGACCTCGAGCCGAGCCTGGGCGTCTCGTGGCAGGCGGACCTGTTCGGACAGCTCGCTGCCGCCGAGCGCGCCCAAGCGGCGACGCTGTTCGCGACCGAAGCCGATCGCGACGCGCTCGAGCAATCGTTGATCGCCGCGGTCGTGCGCCAGCGCGTCGAGATCTCGCTTGCTGCGCGCCGGATCGCGCTCGCGCGCGACGTCATCGAGAGCCGCCAGAGCACCTTGCGCGTCGTCGAGGGCCGCTACTCGCGCGGCGTACGCTCGACTTCGGCGGTCGACGTGCACCTCGCGCGCGAGAATCTCGCGGGGGTCGAGTCGGTCGTCGCGCCCCTCGAGCGCAACCTGGCCCAGGCCTACCACGCCCTCGACGTCCTGCTGGGCCGCAAGCCGGGAGCGACTTCCCAGGACGCCAGCATCACCGCTGCGCTGCCGACCGCTCCGGCGCCGCCGGTCGGCTTCCCCGCGCAGCTCCTCGATCGGCGCCCGGACCTGCGCGCGTCGCGCTTCCGCGCGGCCGCCACCGCAGCGGACGTCGACGTGCGCATCGCCGATCTGTACCCCGACCTCGTCCTGTCGGCGTCCGGGGGGTGGTCGGCCAGCGAGCTCGGCGATCTGTTCCACGCCGACACGTTGTTCGGCAACGTGCTGGCCGAGCTCGCGACCACTCTCTTCTCCAGCGGGCGGCTCGAAGCCGAAGTCGACGTCGCGCGCGCTCGGCTCGAGGCGCAGTCGATCGCGTACGCGGCGGACATCCTCGACGCCGTGCGGGAGGTCGAGGACGCGCTCGTGGCCGAGCAGCGCTTGCGCGAACAGCTCGCCGGCGTCGAGCGCCAGCGAGACGAGGCACGCAGGGCGGAAGACCTCGCGCACGAGCGCTACCGGCGCGGCCTCGAGAACCTCTTGACGGTCCTGGAGACCGAGCGCCGGCGCGCGAACGCCGATGACAACCTACTCCTCCTGCAGGCCGAAGTGTGGAACGCACGCGTCGACCTGCACCTCGCTCTGGGTGGCGACTGGCGCGCCCTTGGCGACGACGGGCCCCTTTTGAGGAACGACCCTCGATGAAACGTTTCTCCGCATGGGTCTCCGGCCTGTCGGCCTGGGTTCTGCAGCCGCTCTTGATCCTCGCCATTCTGGCGGTCGGCTTCGTCGCGGCGATGGGCCTCTCCACTGGCCGCGAGACGCCGCAGCGCAGCGATGACGTGCGCTACGCACCGCTCGTCCGGACGGCTACCGCCGTCCAGAACACGGTGCCGGTCGTCGTTCGCGGCAACGGCACGCTCCAGCCGCGCACGCGCATCGACCTCGTGGCCCAGGTCGGCGGCGAGGTGATCGAGGTTCATCCCGGCTATCGCGCCGGAGGACACTTCGCGGCGGGTGAGACGCTCGTTCGCATCGAGCCGCTCGACTACGAGCTTGCCGTGTCGCAGGCCAAGGCGGAGGTCTCGGCCGCGAGCAGTGCCCTGGTGACGACGACCGCCGAGTCGGACGCGGCGCGGGAGGAGTGGGACGAGTTGCACTCGGGCGAGCCCTGCCCGCCGCTCGTCGCCCTCGAACCCCAGATCGCCGAAGCCAAGGCGCGGTTCGACGCGGCCGAGGCGATGCTCGACAGCGCCGAGCTCGACCTCGAGCGCACCCGGATCGCGCTGCCGTTCGCGGGCCGCGTCGTCGACGCCGCGGTCGACGTCGGCCAGGTCGTGCCGGCGAACCAGTCGCTCGGCGTCGTCTACGCGACCGAACGCTTCGAGGTCCCCGTTCCGCTGCGGATCGAGGAGCTGCGCTGGTTGCGGTTGCCCGAGGCGGGAGCCCGCGACGCAGAGGTCACCGGCAGCGCGGCGCTCGTCCGCGCGGAGGCCGGCGGCGAGACCGTCGAGATCGAGGGGCGCGTCCTGCGCCTCGAGGGCGAGCTCGCCGGGACGAGCCGCATGGTGCGGGTCGTCGTCGACGTTCCGATGGGCGGGGTCGACGCGCGACTCGCCGCAAGAGTCCTCCCGGGCGCGTTCGTCGACGTCGAGCTCGACGGAGGGACGCTCACGGACGCGATCGAGTTGCCGCGCGCCGCGCTGCGCGAAGAGGGCGCCGTTTGGGTCGTTGACGGTGGGCGCCTGCGCGTCGCGCACCCGAAGCTCGTGCGGACCACGAACGAGGCCGTGTTCGTCCGGGGGCTCACGCCGGGAACGCTCGTCGTCACGAGCCAGCTCGAGATCGTCACCGACGGAATGGAGATCCGCACCGCCGTCGACGAGGGGTCGCGATGAGCCCGAAGGACGGCGTCATCGACACGGCCCGGCCTGCGCGCGGCGGGCTGTTCGCTTGGTTCGTGACGAATCACGTCGCGGCCAACCTGTTCATGCTGCTCCTCTTGCTGGGCGGTGGCGTGCTCGCACTGCGGATGAAGGTCGAGGTGCTCCCCGAGATCGATCCGCGCACGGTGACCGTGAGCGTCGTCTATCCCGGCGCGACCCCCGCCGAGGTCGAGGAGGGCATCAGCCGGCGCGTCGAAGAGGCGATCACCGGCATCGAAGGCATCGAACGGGTGCGTTCGGTCTCGAGCGAGGGCAACGGTCTCGTGACCGCCGAGCTCGAGGACGACGCCGACGACCGCGAAGTGCTCGACGACATCAAGTCGGCGGTCGAAGCGATCCAGAACTTCCCGCCCGCGGATGCCGAGGACCCGCGTATCGCCGACACGGTCGTCAACGGTTCGGTGCTCACGATTGCCCTGTACGGCGCCGCGTCCGAGCGCACGCTGCGCGAGCTCGCTTTTCGCTTGCGCGACGACCTGACCGCGCTCGACGGCGTGTCGCTCGTCGACGTGCAGGGCGTGCGCGACTACGAAGTCGCGGTCGAGGTCTCCGAGCGCGCGTTGCGCGAGCGCGGGCTGTCGTTCGAGCAGGTCGCGGCGGCCGTGACCGGCTTCTCGGTCAACCTCCCCGGAGGCTCGATCCGAACGGCGGGGGGCGAGATCCTCCTGCGCACGGAGAACCAGGCCTACGACAAGGGCGACTTCGAGCGCCTCGTCGTGTTCACCTCGCCCGACGGCACGACGATCCGGCTCGCCGACGTCGCCGAGGTTCGCGATGGCTTCGAGGACATCGACCAGCTCAACCTCTTCAACGGTCAGCCGGCGGCGTTCGTGGCGGTCTCGCGGGTCGGAGATCAGCGCGTGCTCGACGTCGAGAGCACGGTCCTGGAATACATGGCGACCATCGCCATGCCGACGGGAGTCGAGTCGGAGGTCTGGGGCAACCGCGGTGACATCCTGCGTAGCCGGATCGATCTGCTCCTGCGCAACGGCCTGATGGGTCTGATCCTCGTCTTCGGCGTGCTCGTGCTCTTCGTCGACCTGCGGCTCGCGTTCTGGACGACGGCGGGCATCCCGATCTCGTTCCTCGGCGCGTTCGTGTTCATCACGCTCGCCGGTGGCTCGATCAACATGATCTCGCTGTTCGCGTTCATCCTCGTGCTCGGCATCGTCGTCGACGACGCGATCGTCGTCGGCGAGAACATCTACGCGAAGCGCGAGGCGGGCCTCGAGCCCGTGCAGGCGGCGATCGAGGGCCTGCGCGAAGTCGTCGCGCCCGTGGGGGTCGGCGTGTTGACGACGATCATCGCGTTCGCGCCGCTGTACTTCACCGAGGGCTTCTTCGGGGACATTTTGTGGGTCGTCCCGATCGTCGTGATCGGCGTGCTCACCATGTCGATCGTCGAGTCGTTCCTGATCCTTCCCGCGCACCTCTCCGGTGGCAGCCGGCGCCGGCGGCGCGGGACGCTCGTGGTTGTCCAGGAGAAGCTTCAGGGCGTGCTGCGTTGGGTGATCGAGCGCGTCTACGAGCCGGTCTTGCGCGTGGCGCTGAAGCAGCGCTACGCGACCGTCGCCGTCGCGACGGCGCTGGTGGCCATCACGGGCGGGCTCGTCGTGGGCGGCCACGTGCGCTTCCTCCTGTTCCCGCAGATCGACGCGGACGACATCTCGGTGCGCGTGACGATGGCGGGCGGGACGCCGGCCGCCGAGACGCTGTCGGTGTTGGAGCACCTCGCGCAGTCCGCGCGCGAGGTGCGCGAGGAGCTGGATGCCGAGCGCCCCGGCGATGGACCGTCGGTGTTCCAGAGCGTCTCGATGACGCTCGGCTCGCAGCCGTTCGGCGGCGGGGGTGGGCCGCACTCGGGGCCCGGCTCCAGTGGGTCGAACACGGCCGAGGTCGCGATCCAGCTCCTCGCCAGCGAGAACCGCGACATCGCCGCGGTCGAGATCGTCCGGCTCTGGCGCGAACGGGTCGGCGAGATCCCCGGCGCGACGGCGGTCAACTACACGAGCAGCTTGCTCAGCGCCGGCGACGACATCAGCGTCGAGCTCGCGCACGCCGACTTCGACCAGCTATTCGCGGCGGCCGAGCGCACCAAGAGCCATCTCGCGGAGTTCGACGGTGTCGACGAGATCTCCGACTCCTTCGAACCGGGCAAGCGCGAGCTCGACTTCGAGCTGACCGAGACCGGCATCGCGGCGGGCCTCACGGCCAGCGCGCTCGCACGCCAGGTGCGGCAAGCGTACTACGGCGTCGAGGCCCAACGGGTCCAGCGCGGGCGCGACGAAGTGAAGGTGCTCGTGCGCTACTCCGAGGCCGAGCGCCGCAGCCTCCAGAGCCTCGACGACCTGCGCGTGCGACTGCCCGACGGGACCGAGCTACCGCTCGCCACCGTCGCGCGCTACGAGGAGGGGCGCGGCTACGCGACGATCGACCGCACCGACCGGCGCCGCGTGGTCAACGTCACCGCCGACGTCGACGACGAGCGCGCCAGCGCGGGCGACGTCAACGCCGACCTGCGCGACGTGTTCCTGCCGGCGCTCCAGCGCGACCTTCCGGGCTTGACCTACTCGTTCGAGGGCGCCGAGCGCGAACGGATCGAGAGCTTGCAGAGTCTGCTCGGCTCGCTCGTCATCGCGCTGTTCGGCATCTTTGCCTTGATCGCGACTCAGCTCCGGAGCTACAGCCAGCCGCTGATCATCATGTCGGTGATCCCGCTCGGCATCGTCGGCGCGGTCTTCGGGCACATGCTGCTCGGTTTCGACCTCAGCTTCTTCTCGATGTTCGGCGTAGTGGCGCTCGCCGGGGTCGTGATCAATGACTCGCTCGTCCTGCTCGACATGATCAACCGGCTGCGACGCGAAGGAAAGTCGCCCACCGAGGCCGCCCTCGAGGCCGGCGCGCGACGCTTCCGTCCGATCCTGTTCACGACGATCACGACGTGCGCCGGGCTCGCGCCGATGATCGTCGAGAAGAGTCTGCAGGCCCAGTTCCTGATCCCGATGGCGATCAGCCTGTCGTCGGGGGTCGCGTTCGCGACGCTCGTGACGCTGGTGCTGGTGCCGGCGTTGACGTTGATTCGGGAGGACGTGATCGAGCTCGGGCGGCGCGCGGCGGCGCTGGTGCGGCTCGAGGAGGACGAGGCGGACCCGGCCCCTGCCGCTCGACCTTGAAGGCGTCGTTCAGTCGTCTTCCACGAGCGAGCCGGCTTGCCAATCGTTCACAAGCACGTTCATCACCCGGCTTGATCCGCCGGACAGGACGCAGGTTCGGAGTCGTCGATTCGGTTCGACGAGCCGCCGACCAGGACGGAACAGGCGGACACCTCGGACGTGGATTCGATGGTGTTGCCGCTCCCACCGACGACCACGGAGTGCGTCACTTCCGACGAGGACGGCGGAGAGTCGATTACGTTTCCCCTTCCCCCGACCCCGACGTTGCGAGATCCGTGAAAGAACGAATCGAGGAGGCCCATAGGTTCATCGGGGTTCCTGTGATCTCTCGATGCCGAAGGCGGCCAAGTCTACGGTGCGGGCCGGGCAGGCGAGCCGGTTAGACTCGCCTGCGCACATGCCTCCTTCCCTGTCGATGTGGCGCATTCCACTCTTGCTCTCGCTCGCGCTCGTCGGCTGCGCTCGGAAGCGTTCCGCGCCCGAGTGGGCCGAGGTCGTCGCCTGGGACGCCGATCCAGCGGTCGTCACCGACGCGGGCCTGCGGGCGCGCATCGCCGAGCTTGCGCTCCCCTGGCACGTCCGTCATGCAGCGTCGGGAATCGAGCTCTTGCTCGTCCCCGCGGGGACGTACGAGCGCGGCGCCGCCGAGGGCGACACCGAAGCGGCGAGTGACGAGCAGCCGCGTCATCGGGTGAGCGTCGCGCAGCCGTTCTACATCGGGCGCTTCGAGGTGACCCAAGGCGAATGGCAGCACGTGCTCGGAACCGAGCCGAGCCACTTCGATGGCGAGCCACGCCGACCGGTCGAGAACGTCACCTACTTCGAGGTCCAGGAGTTTCTCGAGCGCGCGGCGCTGGTGCTGCCGACCGAGGGCGAGTGGGAGTACGCCTGCCGCGCCGGCGAGGAGGCCGCGCGCCACGGCGCGCTCGATGACGTCGCGTGGTACCGGAGCAACGCGGAGTCGATGACGCACCCCGTCGGCGGGAAAGCGACGAACGCCCTCGGTCTGCACGACATGCTCGGCAACGTCTGGGAGTGGACGTCGACGTGGTACGAGTCCGACACCTACGCGGCGTGTGTTGACGGAGTCGACGCGAAGCATGGGCCGCCCGGTGGGCTCCAGATGGTGTTGCGCGGAGGCTCGTGGTACGACGCCGCCGTGCGCGCGCGGGCGTCGGCGCGCTACTCTGCCCCGTGGCCGTTCGAGGCGGGGCACGTGGGCCTGCGCGTCGTGCGTACACCTTGATGCAATCCAAACGGATTCGGCGCTATCCCCGCGCTCGGACAGTAGGATCCCTGCTCATGTCTGCGCTCGAGATCCGATCTCTGCACAAACGCTACGGAAGGCTGCGCGTGGTCGAGGATCTCTCGCTGCGCGTCGGTCGCGGAGAGATCTACGGGCTGCTCGGTCCCAACGGCTCGGGCAAGACGACGACGCTCTCGTGCGCGCTCGGTCTCCTGCGACCGACGTCGGGACAGATTGACGTGCTAGGCGAGCCTGTGCGCCACCTCGCTCGCACGCAGGGGCGCGTCGGGGCGGTGTTCGACCGGCCGTCGCACGTCGCGGGCATGACGGTGAAGCAGAACATGGCCTACGCCGCGCGGTTGCGCGGCTTCGATCCGCGGCATCGCGCCGGTCGCTCCGCGGCCGAGGCGCTCGAGCGCCTCGGGATCGCCGATCTCAGGCGGCGTCGCGCCGGCAAGCTGTCGCTGGGCCAGGCCAAGCGCCTCGCGATCGCGGCGGCGCTCGCCGGCGACCCGGAGCTGCTCGTCCTCGACGAACCGCTGTCGGGGCTCGATACCCTCGGCGTGCGCTCGATGTTGGCTTTGGTGCGCGAGCTCGCTGGCGAGGGGCTGACGGTCGTTCTTTCGAGCCACCGGCTGCACGAGATGGAGCAGGTCGTCACGCACGCCGGCGTCCTGCTGAGTGGCCGGATCGTGCGCGAGGGCTCACTCGACGAGCTCCTCGCGGCGCGACGGGGACGCTACACGATCACGATCGACGACGGCCCGCGCGCGCGCGCCGCGATCGAGCACATGCCTGGGGTCGAGGTTCTCGGCTCGGCGACGAGCCCGGAGGGCGAGCGCATCGACGCACGCTTCACGGACATCGGCGCCGCTGCCGTCAACCGCGTCCTCGTCGAGTCGGGCTGCGCCGTATCGGCGCTCGAGCCGGTCACCAGCAGCCTGCAGGCCGTCTTCGAGGAGCTGGCGGACGCTGATTCCGCGAGCGGGTCCGAGGGCCGCGTCGCATGAGGGGCACCTTGCGCGCATTCCGCGCGGAGGCCTACCGGATGCCGCGCGCGCGCAGCCTCTGGGTTGGCGCCGTCTTCCTCGCCGCCGTTCCCGCCGTGCGTGTCTGGGCGGCGTACCTCGCGCGCGCGGCGGAGATCGCCGAACGCAAGCTCGCCGGCCGATCCGCTCCGGCCGCCCTCGAGAGCGGCGACGGTTGGGCGCCGCTCGTCGACGGCTGGCATGCGGGGCTCGTGCTCGGCGCACTGCTCCTGCTCGTGCACGCAGCGCGTTCCATCGCATCGGATCGTGACAGCGGTGTTCTGCGTCCGGCGGTGACGCGCGGCGTGACGCGCTCGGGCACGGTGCTCGGCCGCGCCTTGCTCGCTCCCGTACTCGTCGTCGGCGTCGCGGCTGCGAGCGGCGCGGGCGCCTTCGCGGTCGCGCAAAGCCTGTTCGACTTCGGACCGCTCGTCGAGGACGGCTACGAGCTGATGAGCGTCGCCGACTTGCGCCGCGAGCTCACCTCCGCCGTTCTCGCGGCGCTGCCGGCACTGCTTGCGCTGTACGGTTTCGGGCTGTTCGTTTCGGCGCTGGGTCGTTCGGCGACTGGGGCGCTCAGCGTCGCCCTCGCGCTGTACCTGGGCTTCGACCTGTTCAAAGAGGTGCTCGGGGACGACGCCTACTTCGCTTTTGCCGCGCACGTTCCATCGCTCGTCGATACGTCCGCGATGGGCGAGATGTCCGGCCTCGCGCGCGGCTTCTCGGACGCGGGCTTCCCTCCCGCGCTCTTGCGTCTCGATTACTTGATGAGTTTGCCGCAAGCGGTGATCCTCGTGGTGCTCGCCTGTCTGGCGATGCACAGGCGAGCGCTCTGAGGCTTCGGCGCCGACGCGGACCCCGACCATGATCCACCCTCGACTCCTGCGCCCGGCTCTGTTCGCGCTTCTGGCGTTCGGCTGCACGTCGAAGCCGATCGGTGCGATTCCCGAGCCGTTTCTCGAGACGCTCGCCTGGGCCGCCGCGAGCGACGCGGAGGGGGCGTTCCTCGGGCTCAAGGTGCGCGAGAACGACAGCGGCTCCCTCGACGAGCTCGCGTTCGAGCCCGGCGTGCGCGTCACGCGCGTGATCGAGAACTCGCCGGCGAAGGCCGCGGGCTTCGCCGTCGGCGACATCGTGCTCACGTGGGACGGGGCGGCAGTCGACGATCCGCGCGATCTCGATGAGTTGTTGCGCACCGCGTCGGCGGGGAAGAGCGTTACGCTCGAGACACGACGCGGCGACTCGGTGTTCGCGGTCGAGGCGATTCTTGCCGGAGCGGCGGGCGAGACCGAAAGGCCGGCGCCCGAGCTCCTGTACCGCGCCGATCCGTCGCGTTCGGGCGCGGGGTGGCTCGGCGGACGCGGCGGCGTCGTGCTCGTCGCCTCGCCCGAGGACGGGCCGTTTCCGTCCGCGGGCATTCCGGTGAAGAGCGTCGTCATGGCGCTGGACGGCGTCGCGGTCCAGTCGGAGCGCTCGCTGATTCGCCGTATGCAGGACCTGCCTCCGGGCACAGAGGTCGAAGTCGACTACGTGTCGCCGGAGGGGGAGTCGCGCTCGAGGAGCGTCGAGCTCCTCGCCCCGCCCACGCGCGTGACCGAAGTGTCGGTCCCGGTGCTGTTCACCTACGTCGCCGAGCCCGAGGACGACGAGACGCGGTTCGTCCTGTTGGATCTGTGGTTCATCTCGCTCTTCCGCTATCGCCGCGAGGGCGGCGAGAGGGAGTGGCGCTTCCTGCGGTTCTTCACGTTCTCCAAGGGCGTTGGGGAGCTGACGCAATGAGGGGACTGGTGCAATGAGCTGGACGATCGCGCTCGCGCTCGCGGCGTTCGCGGGCGAGGACGTGCGCTACGTCGATGCCACGATCGAGCTGGAAGAGGACCTTCTCGCCTGGCGCTTCGTCGACGTGACGGGCGACGGAAAGGACGAGCTGTGCCTGGCGGTGGGCGGCACGAGCGGGCGCGAGGTCCGCGTGCACGAGGTCGCTCCGCACCGGATCGCCACGGAGCCGCGCTACGTGGTCCCGGTCCTGGACGACGTGCTCGCGTTCACGTTCGCCGACGTGCGCGCAGAAGAGGGGCGTGAGCTCGTCTTTCTGACGCGCACAGGAGCCTGGTCCTATTCGCCCACGCTCGAGGGCTACCGCGGCAACATCGCGCGTCTGGTCGAGAGCGACCTTTTGTACGACGTACCGGACCCGCGCGCCCTGCCCTATTGGAAGTACGTCCTCCACGGCGACACCGACGGCGGGTTCGAGCACCTCTTGCTGCCGGACCGCCGCAGCTTCTCGATCTGGTCGCCGGCGCCGGATGCGGATGGCGCGGATGGCCCGTCGACGTACGTTCGCAAGAGCTCCTACGCGGAGACCGTCGGTGCGTTTCAGCCCGCACGGGACCCCGACGGGCGAACGGACGGCTCCGACGAGGAGCGCGACGACGATGGTCCGTTGATCGAAGTGGACGGGCCCGTCGACGGGAAGGTGCTTCTGCGCGAGGACGAATCCGGCTCGGATCTCCTCGCCAGCGGGCGCTCGTTCTCGGCCCCGGCCGTCCTCGACGTCGACGGCGACGGCCGAGACGACATGTTGCGGCGGCGCGGCAAGAAGATATTCGTCTACATCGGCACCGCCGCCGGGCTGCCCGCCGAGCCGACGCGCGTCGAGAAGTTCCCCGAGTACCTGCGCCGCGACTCGGAACGGCTCGACCTGCGCGTGATCGACCTCGACGGCGACGGCGACGTCGACTTGCTCGCGCGCTGGACCCAGGACTCGGACGGGCTCGAGAATTCGAAGGTGACGCTGCAGATGCTGGAGAACGACGGCACGCGGCTTCTGCCCGAGAAACCGATCCAGCTGATGCGTTTCGAAGCGGCGATCCTGCGCACGGAAGTCACCGACGTCGACCAAGACGGGGCACCGGATCTCGTCGTTCGTAAGTTCGAGATGCCGGGACTGATGGATACGGTGACGGGGCTGGAGTTCAAGTCGACCCACCTCTTGTTCCCCGGCGACCCCGGAAACGGGCTGCAGTTCGCCCGCCGCCCGGCGTTGAAGCAGGTCGAGACCTTCGACGAGGAGACGTTCCTCGGCGTGGTCGCGAACCGCAGCTTGCGTCTGGATTGCGACGGTGACGGAATCGCCGACCTCGTCGAGATCGACGTGCGCGGCCGCGTCGCGATCCGGCGCTTGGCCAAGCGCAGCAGCCGGTTGCGGGGCGACTCGTGGAGCCTCGAGGAAGATCCGTGGAAGCGCTTCGAGGTGCGCGGCGACATCTCATCGCTCGCCGTGCGCGACCTGAACGGGGATGGTCTCGGCGACGTCGTCAGCCGCGGAGAGAACTCTCTGACTGTGTTGCTCTCGGCGGGAGGCAGGGGGAGATGATGAACACGTTGGTATGGATGCTCGCGAGCACGATCCTCGCGCCGCAAGACCCCGCGCTCCTCGAGTCGAAGGTGACGGTCACCCGCGGTCAGGCCGTTCTCGCCCTGCGCGACTTCGACGGCGACGGCGACTCGGATCTCCTGCGCATCGACGACGCCGGCGTCTCGCTGCGCTTCTTCGCGAAAGGGCACTTTCCGCCCGAGGACGACCTGCACCTCGCTTGGCCGTCGGAGCGGGTTGCGTGGGACCTGACAGATCTCGACGGCGACGGAACGAGCGAGGTCATGATGATCACCGACGGACGCGAGGTGCGCATCTGGCGTCCGACTCCCGCCGGTTTCGGCGACAGCGAGCTACTGCTCGAGGCGTCGAGCTACCTGCCGGCCGGGGTCAGCCGCATGGACTTCGCGCGCGATGTCGACGGCGACGGGATGTCGGACATCGTGCTGCCCGAATCCGGCCGGTACCGCATTCACCTGCGCCGAGAGGAGGGCTGGGCCGCGCCGATCGAGGTGGCATTCGAGCCCAAGATCTCCTACACGCTCGGCAACCCTCGCTCGCTCAGCTCGAAGTTCGGTCAGAGCGTCTCCCTTCCTTGGTTCAGCGTCGAGGACATCGACGGCGACGGCCACGTCGATCTCGTCTCGCGCCTGAGCGACGAGGTCGCGTTCCACATCGCGCGCGGCGGACTGCCGGCCGAGCCGACCTGGACGCTCGATCTCGCGGGGTTGCGGGACCAGCTTCCCGACCGTGGCGACTTCGACTTCGACGACCTCCTGTCGAACATCCCGATGCGCGTCGAGTGGCGTATCGCCGATCTCGACGGCAAAGCGCCGAACGATCTGGTCCTCATGCTGGGCTCGACGTTCAAGGTGTACTGGGGCGGTTCGGTGACCGGCCCGAACCGATCGCCGGACCAGCTCCTCAAGTCGAGCGGGAACGTGCTGCACTTCTTCGTGCGCGACGTGCTCGGTGACGGGCTGCCCGAGCTGCAGATCTCGCGTGGGGAGAGGATCTCGCTCGGTCGCGTTCTGCGCTACCTGATCCTGCCGGGCAAGGTCGATTTCGACCTCTTCACCTACCAGAACGACGAAGGCACGTTCAGCATGACGCCGACCAAACGCGCGACGTTGTCGCTCGCGATTCCGCGTCTGCTCTCGCTCATGAATGACGACGAGCTCGAGGTGGCGGTGGAGGCTCAGCTCGAGATCCCCGCGCTGCGCACCGCGTTCGACGACGACGGGGTACGGGACGATGTCGTCGATCTGCGCGACGCGCACCTCGTCGTCTACACCGGCTGCGCCCCCGACCCGGCAGACGTCAAGGGGCGCAACTTCGAGCACGATGACTTCGATGCGCAGATCGAGGAGCTCGTCCTGAAGGACTTGGACGAGCTCGAGGACGGCGGTACGCACACCGTCGACCTCGGCGCGCTCGAGGAGTGGATCTTGACCATCGGTGCCGAGCTGCGCGCCGCTTGCGAGGGCAAGAAGCCGCTCGTAAAGCACGCTCTGCTCGCTGACGCCGAGGACCGCGAGCTGTTCCTGCGCGACGTCGACGGGGATGGCCGCGACGACTACGTCGTCATCGAGGAACGCAAGGACGAGGTGTTCGTCACGTTCCTCGTGCGCCCGGCGAAGTAGCCGATCCCAGCGAAGTAGCCAATCATATGCAGCAGCGCTCGATTACTCGTCGATCGCCAAGAAGCGGACGATGTCGAGCGACGAGAGGATCCCCTTGACGCGCCCGTCGTCGACGACGAGCACGCGGTGGATGCGCTCGGTGGCCATCGTCTTGCACACGTCCGACAGCTGGGCGTCGAGGCCGACCGAGATGACGCTGGGGTTCATCCAGTCGCCGACGGTCTCCGAGCCCATGACGCCGTCGCTGTAGTCGTCCTTCGCGAAGAAGGCCTCGTCGCCCGTGCGCTCGTCGCGCAGCTCCTCATCGATCGGGTCGACGAGGTAGTAGTGGTTGCGCTGGCTCGCGATCCCACCTTCGTCGACGTGGCTGCTGCGCGCGATGTCGAAAGCCGTCATGACGCCGGCCAGCTCGCCGCCCGGTGTGAGAACCGGTGCGCCGCTGATGCGATACTCCTCGAGCATGCGTACGGCCTCGGGGATCGAAGTCGTCGTCGTCAAGCAGACGACGTCGGTTTGCATGAGATCGCGGGCTTTGCAGGCGAGCCTGTCCGTCGTGGTCATGTCGTCGGTTCCTGTTTCCACGGAGGGAGTGTTCACAGGTATCTTCGTACGAGGTTGGCGTAGCGGACGCCTAGTCGAAGGGCGTAGAAGGGTTCGGATGCGTACGCATTCGAGGCTCCCAAGTGCTCGTCACTCGAGCTCGATCTCGACGGTCCCGCCCGGCTCGATGTTGACCACGCGCAGCTGCTTCCACTGCGAGAATCGGTCCGGCTCGTACTCGCGCGTTTGCAGCACACCGCTCGACGCGAGGACGTCGACTGTGAAGCTGCCGTCGTCCGCGGTCTGGAACACGGCGTCGTAGATCTTCCTGTTCTCCGCCGTGCGGAAGCGCAGCGTGCTCGCTTCTGCGACGCGGCCGACGAGCGTGCCCGTGCGCATCTCCATCGACCATTCGTGCGGGCCGGCGGCGCTTACGGCCTCGAGCGTCACGGGCTCGGTCCAGGTCGCGGCGAGGGGCTGCGTGTCGGCGGGGCTGCGCAGGATCAAGCGGTACGGGCCCGGATCGGCGCGAAGCTCGAAGTGCCCGTCGTCGCCGAGCAGCGTCGCGCGCGCCTGGGGATCGTCCGCGCCGTACTCCGCGGATGCGAGCCGCGCGCTCCAGCCCGCGCTCGAGCCGCCAACGATCGAAAGGTGGCCGTGCAAGAGGCCGTCCTTGCCCTCGTCGAGGACGAAGTCGTGTCGCGTCGATTCACCTTCGATGACGGTGCAGTTGGGCTCGAAGACGTCGTCCGAGTCCTGCGCGACGACCGTCCAGGTGACCTCCATCTCGCGCTCACGGTGTTCGATACGCCAGGGGCCCGGACGCAGGTTCTCGAAGCGGTAGCGGCCGTCTTCGTCGGTGCGCGTCGTATGCACGATGCCGTCGCCGCGGCACGTCGCGATCAGCTGACTGCGCGGGTCTTGACCGGAGGTGTAGCTGAGCCGGCCCTCGATCGCTCCACCGCGCGTGAGAAGCAGATCGACATCCTTCTTGCCACGGGCGTCGATCGCGAACGGCCCGTATTCGGCCAGCGCCCAGCCCGGGTGCTCGGCGATCGCCATGTAGCTCCTGTCGTCTCCGCCGGTGTGGATCTCGAACCGTCCGTTCTCATCGGTCTTCGTGCGGCGCTCGCCGATGTGGACGTCGTAGTCCATGAGGAAGCCACGCGAGCGTATGCGGAAGCCGCCCTGCATCCGTTCGCATACGCGCACGTCAGCACCGGCGACCGGCTCGCCGTTCGCGAGGACGCGCCCGCTGACGCTCGGCTTCTTGTTCAGCTCGATTCGCAGCTCGCGCGGCGCGGAGAGCGGCTGGAACGGTCCTTCGCGCGTCTCCTCGTACTCCGAGGCGTAGACGGTGACGTGGAACTCCTCCTCTGGAATCATCATCTCGGATCGGCCCGGTGCGGTCTCGCGTACCTGCCGCGCGACGTAGTGCGCGATCTCGCCGAACTCCGGGTTGACGTACGCGTCGCGAACCGGATCGCCATTGGAGTCGACGACCGAGACCTGCATCCAAGCTGCTTCGCCGAGTCGCAGCTCCACTTCCGAGCCGATTGCGACCGCCCTCTCGAAGCTCGCGCGCCAGCGGTCGCTCGCATCCTTGGCGAGCACGAGGTGCGGCGAGAGGTTCGTGGGATGAATGACGAAGCGCCCTTCGGCGTCCGCGATCACCTTCGCGTCGCCCGGAAAGCGACCCATCGGGACGGCGTAGACCTCCGCTTTCGGAACCGGCGCACCCGTCGGGCTCAGGACGCGTCCAGAGATGGCGTCGGAGCCCTTTGGCGTGGAGACCACGAGCCGAATGCCGGCGGTCTCTGCATCGAATGCCACCTCGATCGGCTTGGAGTAGGTCCACGTGCCCAGGCCCTTGCGCGCCCAGAGCCGCGCGGGACCAGTGGGGACGAAGGGCACGCTGAACGCACCATGCGTCGTCGTCGTCGAGCGTGGCAGTCCGAGCCCGACCTTCGGTCCCGCCAAGCGCGCCGCGACCGGGTGGAGCTTCAACGCGACGTCGGCGACGAGGACTTCCGCGCTCTCGATCGTGCGGCCGGTGTCGTCGACCACGACGCCCGACACGGACCCGCCCGGAGCCAGGACGAGATCCCCCAGGTCGCGCGTGCCTTCGGCGATCGGCGTCGCGCGGAACATGTGCAGTGCGCGTTCGGGCGCCTCGGAAGAGAACACCGCCGCCATCGGCTTTCCGTCCCAGCGCAACAGGGCGCGCGCGTCGAGCGTCAAGCGCATGACGCCGTCGGGGCCGGAAGGCTCGGCGGATGCGTGGTAGCCCTCCCGTCGCTCGTCGATGAACCGCAGGACCGCTCCGGCGAGAGCGACGCCCGCCTCGTCGACGGCGCGCGCGATGACGATGGACGGCTGGGCCTCTTCGCCCGGCGCGGCGACCGATTCGATGAGAGCGGGTTCGTGAGAGTTCTCGGCGGGCGGTCCTCCTCCGGCGATGGTCCGGCGCGTCTCGGCGACGGGCACTGGTCGCGTCTCGGGCGCGTGCTCGAGCGCCACGGAGCTCTGTCGCGGGGTGAGCCCTTCGCGGACCCCGGGCGTGGCGGCAGTCTCGGGTTCGCCGAGGCGGCTCGTGTAGGCCAGGGCAGCGAGAAGAGCGAGGACGAGAGTGCTGAGTCCAAGCCACTTCGACATGCCCGTGAATGGTGCCGAATCGCGACGGATTGCGCGATGGGCCAGGCCGCGATTGCCCCAACCGCAAGTACGGAATGTCGCCATAATCGACACGTGATGGAGGAATCTCAATCGTCAGGTGCACGCCGTCGCTCGTCCAGTCGGGACGCAGCGCGCGCGTCAAGTCGACGTACCTCGATCTCGAGCTCGCGTGCCGCCTCGCGCTTCGCGGCCCGGACGATCGCGAGTCGAGGAGCGCGTGCCTCGAGATCCGCGACGCGCGCCGGCGTGAGGTTCTTGGCGTCCGGGAACATGCCCGTCGGACCCGCGAGCAAGATGCGCACGTCGCCACGCACCTCGCGCAGATCGGCGACCAAGGCGCGGATGTCGCGGCCGAGAGCATCCGCCTGATCCCAGCTCCGCCTCTGCCCGTTCTGGCAGGAATCATTCGTTCCGAGCATGACAATCGCGACATCCGGCGCCCACGCGAGGGCGGCGTGCCGCTGCTCGGTCCGCACGTAGGGGCGATCGGCGCCGCGCAGCAGCGTCGTTCCACCGACGCCGAAGTTGCGGACGGCGAGCGCCGACCAGAACAGGAGCATGCGGTGGACCTTCATCGGCCCTGCGAGCGTAAGATGCCCGGCTCGTTCGGTCCTCCCCCCATTCCGGATCTCATGCTTCGATCGAAACGCCTCTTGGCCGGCGCGACGCTCTCCGTGATGTTGTTCGCGTGCGAGTCGACCTCTTCATCCACGGCGCGCAGACAGCCGGTCGCCGAGCGACCGACAGCGCCCACCTACGAGCCCGGCGGCAGTGAGCCGACCCCTTCGAACGGCAAGCCCGTGTCGGGGATCTGCGTCCAGATCGGTCACACGACCACCTGGACCGCACCTAGCGTCTCGACCAAGCTCGGCGCGCCTGCGCCGCAGGGCGATTCGCGCAACGACGCTTACGTCGGCCTGCGGCTCAAGCGCACGAACGAGCGCACCGAACCCGACTTCGCGCGCAACGTTCAGGGCGGCAACGTCGGCGGCGAAGCGGCGTCGTGGGCGAGCGACATCATCGTCCGGTTGCGCGTCGAGAATGCCGATGCCCAGCTCGGCCGCGACTTCCAGGTGTTCGCCGCGTCTCCCGCACGCAACGCGAAGACGGCGTCGCTGCAGCCGTCATCCAAGGACGGTCGCGAGTTCGATGTCCGCATCCCCGCCGGCCGACCCGGCGCGGTCGCCTGGGTCGGCTTCCTCGCCGCCCCGTCGAAATCCCCGCGCACGTTCCACGCCCGCATCGTGGACGCGTGGGAGACCGCGGCGAACCGCCCTGTCCCGGTCGGCTGGAACGACGTCGCCCGCTTCGTCATCGAGCCCCACCAGCGCGCGCTACGCGTCCAACCCACGAACGATCCGCGCCCGACCGTCGTGCACTTCACCGGCATCCAATCGGTCCCGCACCGCCCGCACATCTCGAGCGAAGTCGTATCCGAAGGCGGCAACGAACACCGCTGGACGATCGAGCTTCGCCGCGGCAACGTCGAATCGAACCCGGGCAGCGGTCAGGTCGGCGGCGAGCGCACCCGACTCTCGACTCCGCTCGACGTCGTCGTCGCGATCGACGAGAAGCTGACGACGGCCGAGTACGGAACGGACTTCGTCCTCATCAGCGGCTACGGCGGGAAGGTGCTCGAGCCGTTGCGGGGGTCGCGGTCGTGGCGGATCCGTCTGCCGGCGGGGGATACGTCTGCGCCGGTGTACTTGCGGTTTCCGGATCGGCGCGGGCAGAAGGAGGGCTGGGAGCAGGTCGTGCTGGAGATCGTGCGCGTCGAGCCGGGGAGGGTCGGAATCGGATGGAATCGGAAGATGCGGTGGTTGATCGAGGATTCTGCGAGCGGTCTGGACCGGCCTTGACGGTTGCCGTCGGGCTCGGTACTACCCCAACGGCTGCGCCAACACCGCCTTCGTATACGCCAGGAAGAATCCCATCCTGCGCGCGTTTCGCTCCGTCGACATGCCCGGCAACGACTGAATCACGGCGATCTTGCACCCGGCCTCCCGCGCCATCTCCAACCGCCGCGCAATCAAGATCTGCTGGATCCCCCGCCGTCGAAACTCCTCGAGGACGCTCGTTCCGAACAGAGCAGACGCCTCCCCGCGTGCCTCCATCGCACCCCCGCCCGCCGCAATCCCGTCCGCCGTGGCGAAGTAGGCCGTGACCAGTGGGTGCTCGAGCGTCCGCCGCGAGATCTCGAACAGGTCCGGGTCGATCGGCTCGTCCAGCGAACGGAAACCACTCGTGGCGATCTCGATGTACTGGCGCGCCTGGTCCGCATCGGTCGTGTCGACCGTGACGAGCTCGATGCCCTCCGGGACTCCGTGGGGGAGGAGGGCGCGGAAGTCCTCGTCCTCTTCGAGCTCGCGCGCCAGCACGTTCTCGAACTGCCGCAGGGTGAAACCGCGTTCGGCGAGGCCCTGGGTCAGTGACGGGTCGGCGAAGGGGCAGACTTCGATACGTGGCTCGACGTCGCGCGAGACGTAGTACTCGACGAGCTGGTCGAGCTCGGCGCTCGAGACCGGACCGGACAGGCCCAGACCGGAGGCTTGGTTCGACCAGGATGCGCCGCCTGAGAAGCACATCCAGCCGCCGGCGATCTCCTGGGCTTGCTGGGAGACGTCGGCGGTGCCGCGCGCCTGCCGCTCTTCTTCGATCCGTGCGATCTCGAGGAGGCTGAGCCTCGGCATCAGAAGCCGAGGCCCTCGTACCCGCCCCGGCACGGCGGTGCGCCGGCGACGTGCAGGCGGGGCGCTGCGCCGAGCTCGTAGACGACACTCGCGGCCGTGAAGCCGCCGCGCTCGCCCTCGAGGTGGTTGCAGATCGGATGATCGTCGGAGTCGTGGGAGGTCAGCACCGACTGCAGTCCGCGCACCGTCGGCTCCGCCGGTAGCTCGGCGACGCGCGTCGAGGCACACGTGTAGCGGATGTGCGAGTTGTCCTTGTCGGACTCACGCATGCTCCTGCCGATCAGTCCGCGGTCGTCGTTCGCGAGCGGGTGGTTGGTGTGCACGAAGCGCCCGTCCGTGGCTTCGGACTTCAGCGGAACGACCTTGCCCGCCGACGCTTCGAGGCAGACGGCGCTGTCCTTGGCGCCGATCGTGTACGCCTGACCGGAAGCGTGCGGGACACGCTCGACGAACTTGCTCGCGCTGGCCAGGCTGTCTTGGGCGAGGACGCCGCGCACGACGAACGCGACGGGCAGGCCGTTGATCGAGTTGTCGAGCTGCAGGAGCGTGTTGACGCACACCGCGACCCCGGCCGCGTTGATGCCGGTCGCGCCGACGAGACCGGCGATCGTGACGGCCAAGGACTCGGGCCCGCCCTCGGGCTGGTTGCGCAGGAGCACCATCGCGTCCGCCGGCCAACGCGGCAGGTCGAGGTTCTGGCCGATGAGCGTCGGGTGCTTGCCGTCGCTCGGTGCGGCGAGGACGGTGCACTTGTCGCCCTTCTCCGTCGAAGGCCGCGCGGACCCGGCGAGCCGCGCGTTGATCGAGAACCACCACTCCTCGTCGGGGAGCTGCATCGCGTAGACCGTCTCGAAGGGCAGGCCTGCGCCCTCGGCAATACCGCGCACCTCGTCGAGCAAGTCCGGAGTGTGACGCTCGATCGCCTTGCGGAACGAGGTCTCGGCGACGAAGCGGCGCACGTACTCGTCGCGCGTCTGGGTGCCCGGCGGCGTCAGGGACTCCTTCCAGCGCTCGACCGCGCCGCGAACGGCGTCGCGCAGCTCTTCGCCGTGCGCGCGCCCGCGCTCGAGCGGCGAGCCTTTCAGGATCACGACGCGCAGCTCGTCGCGCCGCGTCCGGACGAGCCGCTCGAGCCCGGCCGGGGCGGCCGCGAGGGCGGCCAGGGACAGTCCCGAGCAGTGCAGGAGGCGGCGGCGCGAGAGGGCAGACGGAGGCGGCGTGGTCATGCCACCAATTTAACCGACCTGGCCCGCGGTGCCGAAGAGATGCTGGGGCGATGGCACGCAAGACCGGAAAAGGCAAGAAGAAGCAGGCGCCCGCGCGTGAACCGCGCAGGAGCTCGCGACCGGTCCGTGTCGGCCTGCTCGCGCTTTTCGGCGGGGTCGGGCTCCTGATCGGGACCTTCGCCCCCGCCGTACGCGTCGACCTGCACGGAACGCTGCGCTACTGGGACCTGGCGGGGCGGGAGGTCTTCGTGGTGCTGGTCGCCGGGCTCCTGATCCTGCGCTCCGTGCCCCGCTCGCGGCAGCGCGAGCTGTGGTGGCCGATGCTGCTGCTCTGGGGCGCGCTCGCGCTCCCCTTTCTCGAGCCCGTGCTCTTTCCGCGCCGGCGCGGCTTCTTCGGGCGCATCCGCGATGCGGTCGCCGACACGCTCTCGAACGTGGCGACGGACCTCGCGTTCAGCTTCGACATGGTGCATTGGCAGTGGGGGGCGCCGGTGTTCGTCGCGGGCGCCCTGTGCGCAAGTACCGCCGGCGTGCTCGCCTACCGTTGACGTTGCGTCGATCGGCGCCGCGCGGACTGGTTCCGCGCTCGCGCGACACGTAACCTCGTCACGTGAACTCACCGGCCTCCACCGCATCCTTGGCGCGCCATTTCCTCGGCTGGGACGGGCCCGCGCTCGAGGGCGCAGCCGACTGGATCGTGACCCACCTCGGCAAGGACCTCACGGGCGTCGTCGTCGCGCTACCCGGTGGGCGTGCGCGCCGGCGCCTCGGCGAGCTCCTCGCGCGTCGTGCTCCGACCGACTGGACGCCGCCGCGCATCCTGACGCAGGGCGAGCTGATCGACGAGATGACGCTCGTCGATCGGCCGGTCGCGGGCCGTCTGGTGCGCACGTTGGCGTGGGAGCGCGCACTCGCGGGTCTCGGCGCGAGCGAGCTCGAGCGACTCGCGCGACGCGGGGGGGCGAGCGACGGTAGCGGCGGCGGTGACTCGCTCGCGCAACGGCTACGGCTCGCGGAGACGGTACGGGCACTGCACGGACAGTTGGCACCGGAGGGACTCGGCTTCGAGGAGCTCGCGACCGGCAAGGCGCGGCCCGACAGCGGAGGGGAGGCGCGGCGCTGGGAGGTGCTCGCGAGCGTTCAGGAGCATTACCGCGCTGTCCTCGCTGGCGTCGGACTCGCCGACCCGCACGAGGAGCGGCGCACCGCGATCGAAGCCGGCCGTGTCGATCAAAGGGCGCGCGTCGTGCTCGTCGGCGTCGCGGACATGAACCACCTTCTGCGCAAGCTGCTCGAGCACGTCGGCGGCCGCGCGAGCGCGCTGATCGTCGCGCCGCAGGAGCTCGAGTCGGGCTTCGATGCACTCGGCGCGCTCGACGTCGAATTCTGGAGGGATCGCGACGTGCCGATCGAGACCGAGCAGTGGCAGGTCGCGGAGAAGCCCGTCGACCAGGCCGACCGCTTCATGGACGTGGTTGGCGGCTGGGCCGGCCGTTTCCGCGCGGAAGAGCTCACCGTCGGCCTCGCCGACGAGCAGGTGACACCGTACCTCGAGCGGCGTCTGACCGGCGCCGGCGTGACGGCGCGCAACGCGGCGGGGCTGGCGATCGAGCGCACGCGGCCGTTCCGGTTGCTGGCGGCGTGCGCACGCTTTCTCGAGCGGCGCCGGTACGGCGAGCTCGCGGCTCTCGTAAGGCACCCCGACCTCGAACTGCGGCTGCGTCAAGATCAAGGGCTGTTCAGCATCGACCCCGCCGCCGCGCTCGACGAGTACTACCTCGAACATCTGCCTGACGCCGTCGACGGCCGTTGGGTCGACGACAAGAAGCTCGTGCCCGCGGTGCGCGAGATGCACGCGGCGGTCGTATCGGTACTCGGTGACCTCGACGCCAGTACCGATGGGGGGCAGAAGCCGCTCGGCGCCTGGGGCGAGGCGGTGCGGGGGCTGTTCACGCGTGTCTACGGCGAGGATGAGCTCGACCCCGCCGTCGAGGCCGAGCGCGTGCTGGCCGAGGCGCTGTCGACGATCGGCACAGCGCTGTCGGAGATCGAGGAGCTGCCGCCCGACCTCGTGCCGGGGTCGGTCGCGGCCGCCGACGCGCTGTCGCTGCTCCTGCGCCAGCTGCGCGGGCGCTCGATCCCGCCGCGGCCGCCGGCACCTGGCGAGTCGACCGTCGAGCTGCTCGGCTGGCTCGAGCTTCCGCTCGATGACGCGCCCGCGCTCGTCGTCACCGGCTTCAACGAGGGCCGCGTGCCGCAGTCGGTCCACGGCGATCCGTTCCTGCCCAACGGCGTGCGCAAGGACCTCGGGCTGCCCGACAACGACGCGCGCCTGGCGCGCGACGTGTACGCGGCGTCGGTCGTCGTGCACGCGCGCGAGGCCGTGGCGTTCGTGACGGGACGGCGCTCGCTCGAGGGCGACCCGCTCGTGCCGAGCCGATTGTCGTTCCACGTCTCCGACGAGGTGATCGTCGAGCGTGTGCAGCGCTTCCTGCCCGATGAAGGCGGCCGCCTCGCTGATCCGAAGCTCTCCTCCGACGAGGCCGGCGGCGAGTTCTCGCTGCCGATGCTCGAGGGCAAGCAGGCTTCCGAGCGCATGGGCGTCTCGTCGTTCCGCACCTACCTCGAGTCGCCCTACGGCTACTACCTCAAGCACGTCTTGCGCCTCGAGACCCTCGACGACCGAGCGCGTGAGCTCGACCCTTTGCGCTTCGGCAACTTCGCGCACGACGTGCTGTTCGCGTTCGGCAAGAGCGACACCAAGGACGCGACGGACGAGCGTGCGATCAAGCGCTACCTCACGCGCGCGGTCGATCGGATGGTCAAGGAGCGCTTCGGCCGCACACCTCTGCCGGCGATCGTGCTGCAGGCGGAGCAGCTCAAGTATCGCCTCGGCGTCTTCGCCAAGCGGCAGGCGGAATGGGCGAGTCGCGGCTGGCGCATCGCGCACGTCGAGCACGCGCCGGAGGGCGACGGCGTGCCGTTCGAGGTCGACGACGCGCCCGTGTTCCTGCGCGGCCGAATCGACCGCATCGACCGCCACCCCGATTGGGGCTGGGCCGTGCTCGACTACAAGACGGGCGACAAGCTGCTCGAGCCGGACGAGGCCCATCGCAAGCGAGGTGGCGAGTGGAAGGACCTGCAGCTCCCGCTGTATCAGCACCTCGCGCGCGCGATCGGGCTCGAGGGTGACATCCAGCTCGGCTACGTCACCGTCGGCAAGGACGAGGGGGCGATCAGCTTCCGGATCGCGCGCGAGTGGGCCGAGGCCGACCTCGAGAGCGCTTGGGCGGCTGCCCGCGACGTCGTGCGCAACGTGCGCGCCGGGAGGTTCGACGAGCTCGGCCGCGAGCCGTACGAGGAGATCTTCCAGGCGATCCACGGCAAGGGACTGATCGCGAGCGAGCTCGCACCGGAGAGCGTCTGATGCGTCCGTACCGTCTGATCAGCGCGTCGGCCGGCACCGGCAAGACGTACCAGCTGACGGGTCAGTTCCTGTCCTTGCTGTCGAATGGCGTGCGGCCCGAGCGCGTGCTCGCGACGACGTTCACCCGCAAGGCGGCGGGGGAGATCCTCGATCGCGTCCTGCGCCGGCTCGTGGAAGCGGCGGAAGACGAGCACTCGTGCGCCGAGCTCAACGCTCAGATCGGAGCGCAAGGCACGCCGCCCGAGGAGTACCGGTTGCTGCTGGCAGGGCTCGCGCGGCGCCTCGACCGGTTCAAGATCCGCACACTCGACGCGTTCTTCGTGCACCTCGCCAAGCTCTACGCGCTCGATCTCGGCCTGCCGGCGGACTGGTCGATCGTCGAGAAGGTGGAGGACGAGGCGCTGCGGCGCGAATCGGTCGCGCGAGCGCTGACGTCGGCGCCGCCCGACGAGTGGATCGAGCTCTTGCGCGGCCTGCAGCGCGCGGACGCGTCGCGCTCGGTCGAGAACGTCCTCCTGCAGACCGTGCGGGAAGGCCGTGACGGCTACCTCGACAGCCTCGAGCCGGCGTGGCACAAGGTCGCGCCTCCGCCGGGCCTGTCGGAAGAGGCCTTTGCCGTCGCGCGCGCCGGCCTCGAGGCGATGGAGGTCCCGACGACCAAGGCGGGCAAGCCCGTCAAGCACTGGCAGAACGCGAAGGAGCGCGCGATCCGCGCCGTCGAGGGTGGCGACTGGGAGGCGTTTCTCACGGTTGGTCCGGTCAAGAAGCTGATCGAGGGCGAAACCGAGTTCTCGCGCCACCTGATCACCAAGGATGTGCGCGCGGTGCTCGAGCCGTTGACGCGTCAAGCCGGGCACGAGATCGTTGCGCGCGCCGCGCGCCAGAACGCGGCGACGTACCGGTGGCTCGATCGCTTCGAGCACGCCTACGGCGGCGTCAAGCGCGAGGAGCGCGCGTACCGGTTCGAGGATCTGCCGCAGGCGCTGGCGCCGCGCGGCGAGGACCGGCTGAGCGAGCGCAACCTCGACATGTGGTACCGGCTCGACGGGCGGATCGACCACTTGCTCCTCGACGAGTTCCAGGACACCTCGCCGACGCAGTGGCGGATCCTCGAGCGGATCGCCGGCGAGCTCTTCGACGGCACGGGCAGCCGCACGTTCTTCTGCGTCGGGGACGTCAAGCAGTCGATCTACGGTTTCCGCGAGGCCGAGCCGCGGCTCTTGGCGAGCCTGCCCGAGCGCTACCCGCCGCTCGCGCTCGAGGAGCTGACGAAGAGCTACCGCTCGTCCCAGGTCGTGCTCGACACCGTCAATCAGGTGTTCGCGCGCATCGGCCAGAACGGAGCGTTCGAGCGCGAGGCGTACCGCGCGGCCGCGCTCGGGTTCCAGGACGAGTACCAGACGCACGAGTCGGCCAAGGAGCTCTCGGGCGCCGCCTACCTGATCGAGGCGCCGCCCGCGCGTGAGGACGAGGACGGCCACATGCCGACCCTGCGCCTCGCCGCCGAACGCGCGGCGGCGATCGTGCGCGAGGCGCCGGCGGCGACAGTCGGGATCCTCTTGCGGCGCAACGTGCAGATCCCACAGCTCATCTACCTCCTGCGGCGCCACGGGTTGCGTGCGAGCGGCGAGGGCGGGAACCCGCTGGTCGACTCCGCCGCGGTCCTGCACCTCGTCTCGCTCATGCACCTCGCCGACCATCCGCGCGATTCGGCCGCGGCGTTCCACGTCGCGACGTCGCCGCTCGGCGCGGCGGTCGGCCTGCCGCGCGAACACGATCGTGATCAGGCGGAAGTGCTCTCTCGGTCGGTGCGCACGCGGCTCAGCAAGGACGGTTACGGCGCGTTCTGCGCTTCGCTGCGCGACGCGGTGAGCGCGGCCTACGGCGAGTGGGACCAGCGGCGCTTCGACCAGCTCGTCGACCTCGCGTTCGCGTTCGAGACGCGCGCGAGTCTGCGCCCGAGCCTGTTCGTCGATCACGTGCGCGCGACGATGGTCGAGGACCCGACGGCGACGCAGATCAAGGTCATGACGATCCACGCGGCGAAGGGCCTCGAGTTCGACGCGGTGATCCTGCCCGAGCTCGACGAGCGCTTCTTCCCCGTGCGCGAACCTTTCATGCGCCAACGGCCCGATCCGGCCGGCCTGCTCGAGGGGGTGTCGGTGGGCGTGTCGCGGAACGCGTGCACGCTCGATCCAGAGGGCTTGGGCGAGATGCGGCGCGAGGAGGACGAGCGGGGCCTACGCGAGGTGCTGTGCCTGTTGTACGTCGCGATGACACGCGCCGCGCGGCGGATCGACATGCTCGTGCGCTATCAGAAGAGTGGCGGCGTGCGACACACGTTCGCGGGCATCGTGCGCGACGCGCTCGGTGCGCGCACGGGGGTCGGCGGCGGCGAGCTCTGGTCGCACGAAGCGAGCGCAGAGACGTGGTTCGACGCGGACGTCGACGAAGCTGCACCTGTGCCCGACGTGGACGACACACCACGCGCGGTCGGATCGCTGTTCCGTCCCACGGTCGCCTCACGTGCACCCGGCAGGATGAGTCCATCTGGCCAGGAGGGTGGCGGCAGACTGTCGGTCCAGACGCTCCTGCGGCCGAGACGTTCGGCGGGTCGCACGCGCGGCAACCTCGTGCATCGTTGGCTCGAGGAGGTCGAGTGGCTCGATTCGTTCGTGGCGACCGACGAGGAGCTGCTCGCCCTGGGGGCGTCTCTCGAGCCGGACGAGGCTGTGCGCCGGGCCGCGCTCGTCGAGTTGCGCGCGGCGCTCGAGCGTCCGGCGACGCGCGAGCTGCTCACGTGCCCGGTCGACGTGGAGTGCGCGGTCTGGCGCGAGCGCGACTTCTCGCTGATCGTTCCGGACGCGGATGGGAACGAGTGCCACTGGACAGGCTCGTTCGACCGCGTCGTCGTCGAGTGCGAGAACGGCGAGCCGGTTCGCGCGGAGGTGATCGACTTCAAGACGGACGCGGTGATCGGCAGCGGAATCGATGAACGCGTCGCGTTCTACGCGCCACAGCTCGAGGCGTATCGCAGCATCGTCGCGCGCATGGCGGGGCTCAAGCAGGCGAAGGTGGCCGGCACGCTGCTCTTTCTCGGGCCGGATGAGGTGCGACGGCTCTGAGAGCAGCAGGGGCCCTCGGGTCGCTCGACAAACGTGGCTCGCGATCATGTTGCCGTAGGTCGGCGTCACGTGGGGGCGCCGCGACCGTACCCCTCTCCGTCACTCAGCGATGAAGCGCCTCCTGACTGAAGTCCGCGCCTGCACGGTCTGTGCCGAAGCGCTCGACCACGAACCGCGCCCCGTGCTCGCCGCGCACGCGCGCGTGAGGATCCTCATCATCGGCCAGGCCCCCGGCGCGAAGGTCTACGCCAGCGGCGTCGCCTGGGACGACAAGAGCGGCGAGCGCCTGCGCGACTGGATGGGCGTCACGGGCGACACGTTCTACGACGAACGCCGCGTCGGGCTGATGCCGATGGGCTTCTGCTACCCGGGCAAAGGCAGCTCCGGCGATCTGCCGCCGCGGCCCGAGTGCGCGCCGCTCTGGCACGAGAAGCTGCTGGCGAAGATGTCCGACGTGAAACTCACGCTGCTGGTCGGCATGTACGCACAGGGCGAGTACCTGGGCGAGCGCGCGAAGAAGACGCTGACCGAAAACGAGCGCGCGTGGCGCGACTTCGGCGCGCGGACGATGCCGCTGCCGCACCCGAGCCCGCGCAACGGGGTTTGGCTGCGGCGCAACGGGTGGTTCGAGGAGGAGCTCGTGCCGGCGCTGCGGCGGCGGGTGATGCGGGCGCTGGGGTAGGGGGAGAGAACAGCGAGCGGGCGGTTGCATGGACTCATCCGTTGAAGCCTTCGGCGGCGTTTCGTTCCGCAGCTAGTGGTGTGAGTCGAAAGTTCGGCGCATTTGTCCGAGCCGCTTTCGTGTGGTGGCAAGGCGCCGGGTTCTGTGCGTAGCCTCTGTGCTACTCACACCAGGGATAGATACTGTCTTGGGGCAAC
>JAAELL010000409.1 GCA_024226735.1 bacterium
CGATCGATCTCGGCTCGCTGTCGGTGCTGGGAGCTGCGCGTCGACGCTCGGCTCCAGGCGACCGTCAACGCCGTGGACGCCAACGAGATGGCGTGGAGTACGCCCGAGCGGACGAGGTCGGGCCAGTTCCTGGGGAGCGGGATCGTCTTCGGCGACGGCATGTGGCTTCTGTTGTGCTCTCACGACTCGACCCCCCAGAACCAGTCTAACCCGTGGCTCGAACCGCCTCAGGCCCGGCCTGAAGGGTTGCTGGACCACTACGAAGCGTTATGAAGGGTCGTCGGCTTCGTGACGCAGGGGCAGCTCACGATTGCTCACGGCCGCGGCAGCGAATAGCAGCGACTCGCGAACGTCGTCGAGCTCGAGGTCGGGGTATCGCTCGAGGATCTCGTGCCTTTGCATTCCTTCGGCCAGCATGCCGACGACCGTAGCCACGGGGATGCGAAGGCCACGGACGCAGGGGACGCCACCCATCTGCGTCGGGTCGACCGTGATTCGAGTGAACTCCATGCAACGAGCATAGCCCTCAGCGCCCGTCAGCGCTGCACGGGCTGTGGTTGGCGCGACGGGACGTCATCGGCATCATCGTTGCTCGAGACGACCCGATCGCGGCGACGCAACGACCACGCCGATAGGAAGCAGCCATGAGCGACGACAATCCCGAGTTGACCGACGAGGACTTCGCGAGCGCGATTTCGGCACGGCTCCGCCGCCGCTTGATGCGCGGGCAGTTCGAGAGTGGCAGCGACGCGGTCGCGCTGAGGCGCTTCGTGCGGCTCTCGCAAGACCAGCTCGCACGAGCCATGGGAATCAGCGTGCACACACTCCGGAACTGGGAGCAGGACCGCCGGCGTCCCGAGGGGCCGGCCTTGACCTAGTTGCGCATCGCGGCCAGACACCCACGGATCGTTCGCGAGCTTCTTGACTCGGTGCCTTGACGCCGGTGCGGCTGATCTATCGATCCAGCTCGAGGTCGAGCTCGGCAGCGACTTCACGCAACGCCTCCCTCGCCGACTGGCCGCGACCTGCCGCCGCATCTTCGACTCCGACGTCGATGGCGATCACGTTGCGCGCGAGCTCCGCGGCCCCGTCGTCGCTCAGCTTGGGATCCCTCTCCCGAAGCTCAGCGGTCACGCGCGTCATGATCTCGGCCTGCACGGCAGCGTCGACGAACATCGACACGTCGGCTTCTCTCATGCCGCTTCGCGCGAGGAAGCCGCGAACAAGCCGATCCGCTTCCTCGGAGAGCGTCACGCTCCATTCCGGCATCGCGCACCTCCGCTCTGAAGAGCTTCACCTCGGACGCGACCACAAGCGGCGTTCTCTGTCAGCCGCGAAAGACAGGCAGGCGCGGATGTCGTCGACCGTGAGCTCGGGGAAGTCCACCAGGATCTCTTCAGTCGTCATCCCCGACGCCAGGTACTCCAGGATGTCCTGCACGGTGATGCGCATCCCACGGATGCAGGGCTTGCCGCTCCGGAGCGAGGGGTCTCGCGTGATGATCGCGGAGTCGTCCAAGGACGTAGCGTAGCTCGGCCGGGCCCGCACCGTCATTGGCCTCCGGGGGCTTCGCCGGCGCAGAGGTGCATCCAGGCTCGTTTTCGGGTGGGATCGGCTTGTGTGGGGTATCGGTACAGCCGATACTTGCACGCAGCCATGATTCCGCTGGCCACAATCACAGCCTTCGACCGATTCCTCGCGGCCGAGGGGCTGTCCTTCGAAGCCGTCATCGTCGGTGGCGCAGCGCTCGCGCTGCTCGGGTTGACGACGAGGCAGACGCGCGACTGCGACGTTCTTGAACCGCTCCTATCCGCGGAGATCGAGGACGCGGCTCGTCGGTTCGCGGGTGAGCAGCGAGCTCAGGGCGTGGACCTCGCGGACGACTGGCTCAACAACGGACCGAGGGATCTGATCGACGTTCTGCCCGAGGGGTGGGACGCGCGGCTGGTCGACTTGCGAGTCGGCGACGCGCTCGTGCTCCGAACGCTGGGTCGGAAGGACCTGTTGTGCACGAAGCTCTTCGCTCTCTGCGATCGCGGGCTCGACCTCGCTGATTGCCTGGCCCTCGCGCCGACGGCGCCCGAGATCGAGGGCATCGAACCGTGGGTGGCGCAGCGCGACGCGCATCCCGGCTGGCCGGCTCATGTGCACGCTACGCTGCAGGACCTCGCCCGGAGGCTCGGCCATGCCCTATAGCCGCCCTGTCGAACTCGAGCCGCGGCCCGACGCGAAGGAGCTCACTGCCTGGATGGCTGGCATCGGCTTGAACTTCGCGGTCGAGCCGAACTACGAGGCGGACATCGAGCTCACGCTCATCCACGCATCCGAGCTGGGTATGGAGGAGGCCGATCACCGGGTCCTCGCGATGCTCACGACCTGGCTCGGTGTGCACCATCGTCACGTGCACGCTGATCGGCTGTATCGCGCCTTGGAGCAGCATGAATCCGACCGGGTTCGGGCGTATTGGTCGGCCATCGCGAGCTGGCTCGCCTCGGATCGGCGGTTCACGCGCCTTGGGCGGCTGCACGAGGGTGCGCCGGCAGACCTGCTATCGTCTGGAACCGAGTACCAGCTCGCGCGTCGTGGCGACGACGAGCGGTTCGGCGGATCCGCGCTCCGTGTTCCGGCTGGCGTTCTGCGTGATCGCGCGACGGATGTGCTCGAGCCGGTACTCTTGGCCACTCGACACCGTGGCTATCGCAACCGCGTGCGGATGGGGGCGACTTGGAGGGCGGACGTATGGACCGTGCTCGAAGCGGATCCTGACGTCACCGTCGCAGAGGCTGCGCGTCGCGCGCGGTGCTCGTTCGCGGTCGCATGGGAGGTGGCGCGGGACTTCGCGATCCTTCAGCCGGGTAGCAAGGATCGGTCGTAGACTGCCGGATGGAAGAGACGCGAGACTGGATGCTCGGCCCGCGCAAACTGAACGCAAGTGAGCTGCAGACACCCCGAGAATCAGCCTTCGCGCACACGTACGGCCAGGTGCGCATCGGACTTAAAATCCGAAGGGCCGTAGGCCCGTGGGGGTTCGAGTCCCCCCTTCCCTACCATTGCGAGGAACGTGTTGTCCGGTAGCGTCCGCTGGAGTCCGGTAGCGTCCAGGGACGGATGCTTCGGCGACGCAAATA
>JAAELL010000410.1 GCA_024226735.1 bacterium
ATTTTGGTCGGCCCGTACCCGCCCGCTGCTGCGTTGCGCCTCCTCCGAGACTTGCAGCGAAGTCGCGTCGTCGCTGCGCCTTGCAGCGAACGCGTACGCACCGACCAAAATGCCGCACAAGAGTGAATCACACCACTAGGTGAACAGAATCGTTGGTCGCTCGTTTTGATTCAGAAGCCACCAGTCTCGAGCGATTCGCTGATCGCGAGACGGAAGCCCCCCGTCGTTGGGAACGTACGCGCGACGGGCATCTTGCTCGAGAAGGATGTCGGTTCGAGCACCGGCGAGCGGAGGTCGCGGCTCAAGCTCCAAGAGGGGCGACCCAGATCGGACCACACGTCTTCGCAGAGCACCGTACTCCGGGCGTCGGCATCGTCGTCGAAGAAGCTCGCGGTCAGCTCCTGGCGCTGTCCCGGCGCGAGGCGCACCAGGCCACGGTCGTAGGCTGCCACGAGCTCGGGAAGCGTCGGGAGTCGCGCTCCGACGTGACGGGCGTACTCGCTCGCCTCGGAGAAAGTCAGCGAGGCGAACGACTCGTCGTCCAACCGTTCGGGTGGCAGGTCGAGCTCGACCTTGAGCAGCATCTTCCGACGGCCGTTCACGAGGTCCGCGCCCAGCACGCGCTCCGCTTCCAACCACGTGACCGGGTCCGGCGACACGCGGTAGGGCGCCGTGGTGTAGATCCGCACGTCCGTCTTGCCGACGACGTAGGCGTGGGGCACGGCCGGACACCGGACCATGCTCGACGCGATCTCCGCAGGCAGTGCGCAGGGTGTGCGATCGACCTTTTCCTCCCACGGCACCAGCTCGAACTCGGTCTCGCGAACCGTGTCTCCGTCGCGCACGCTGAACCGGTAGAAGCCGGCCGCGAGCTGGTCGCGGTCGGCCAGCTGGTACGTCCGCAGGGGGCTACGCACCTCGAGGCGACGCAGCACGCCACCCTCGGGCAGGTGCACCTGTCCCGGAAGCTGGTAGTTGCGCTCCATGCCGGAGGAGGGATTCGCGCGCCGCTCCGTCTTCAGCGAGGCATTCCACGCCCAGCCGGCCTGCAGGTACAGGTCGTCGCGGCGCGCGCGGTGCGCCTTGCGCGCCTTCTCGAACGCACTCGAGGCGAGCGCGTGCAGGCGCCCGGAGGTCGCGTTGGCGAGCTCCTGCACGTCGCCACCGACCTCCTGCAGGAGCGTCCCAGCGAAGAGCACGTCGTCCTGCCGTTCGGCGAGGGCGCGGAGCTCGATCACTTGATCGAGCGCCTGCTCCATCGCCTTGGGGTGTTCGATGTTCGGCACGTTCTCGAGCGCCGCGCGCGTGATCAGCGCGGTCTGCTCGCGCTCGGCACGCGCACCGCGCACTGTGTAGACCGTCAGAGCCGTGATGAGGGTGCCCGTCACGAGGCTCGCGTTGCGCACCTCGTCCCGGTTGCGGCGCAGCCAGAGCTGGGCGCGCCGCAGGGGCGAGGGGGCCCGGAGCGAGATCGCGCGGTAGTCGAGGAACGCCTCGAGGTCGCCCGCGAGCTCACCGATGTCCGCGTAGCGGTCGTTCGGTTCCCGCTCGAGACAGTGCAGGGCGATGCGCTCGACGTCGACCGGAACGTCGATGTCGTACTTGCGAAAAGGCGGCGGAGCCGCCTTCGAGACGGCATTCAGCGTCCCATCGCGCGTCGACGCCTGGAAGGGATTGACGAGCGTGAGCACCTCGTACAGCACGATCCCGAGTGAGAATTGGTCACTCTTCGGGCTGACTCCGGTGCGTCTCTGGTCGACCTGCTCCGGCGTGATGTAGGCCGGGGTCCCAACGAGCTTCTGGGTCAACCCGAGCGACGTCTCGTCCTCGTTCTCGGTGTGCAGGTGCGCCAGCCCGAAGTCGATCAGCTTCGGCGTCCCGTCCGCGTCGATCAGGATGTTGCCCGGCTTCACGTCGCGGTGGATCGTGCCCTTGGCGTGGCAGTACTGGAGCGCCCGGGCGAGACGGGCGACGAGCCGGCAGCGCGCGGGGATGCTCTCGAGAGCCCGTGCCGCGCGCACGGCACGCTCTTCGAAGAGCGACGCGTTCCCGTTCCGCAGTGCGCGCATCGCCTCGAGCGTCTCGTGCAGGCTCGGCCCGTCGATGCGCTCCATCGCGATGTAGGCGAAGCCCTCGACCTCGTCGATCTCGAATACGCGCACGATCGAGTCGTGCTCCAGGCGCGCGAGCGACCGGCCCTCGGCGAGCATCAGGTCGCGCGCGTCGCTGTCGGCCGAGAGCGGCGAGAGGACCTTCAGGGCGACGTTGCGGCCGAGGCGCGGATCGTGACCCACGAAGACCTTGGACAGACCACCCTGGCCGATGAGGCGTAGGTTCTCGAAGCGCCCGAGTCCCTGGATGTCGTCGGGGACGTTGCCCTGGTCCTCCGACAAGAGGAGCGAGAGCTGCTCGAGCTCACCGAGGATGGCCAATCGGCTCTGGAGCTGATCGGCGCCCGTGCCCGCGCGCTCGAGGAGGTCTTCGACACCTTCGGTATCACCGTCGTCGCGACGGGCGAGGTATTGCTCGAGCAGCTCCGCGGGCACTGCCAGGTCGGCACTGGATTCGGGTTGGCTCACCGCACCCATGCTGACGTCGAGAGCTCCGCGGTCGTCTTCGGACCTCGGAGCGCTACCTCATCTTGCGGACCATCGTCTCGATCGCGTTGGTAACGCGACGGCGGACGGTCTTGACCGGCAGATCGAGCTCGCGAGCGATCTGTGCAAATGTCTTCTTGTCGAAGAAGTGCATCGTCACGGCCTCGCGCTCGTCGTCGGGAAGCTCCGTGATCGTGCTCATCAACCGCGCCTGGTTCTCGGCCGACGAGAACAGCTCGCTCGGGGAGGCGCTCATCATCACCGCCGCGGAGTTGGCCGCCTCGGTGAGCGGCCGGTCGCGGTCGGTGTCGCGCTTTTCGCAGGTGGCCCGGCGCAGGCGCGTCTTCAGGCGGTTGCGTAGGATCTGAACCATCCAAGCCAGGAAGCTCCCCTCGCCCTTGTACTCGTAGGAATCGAGCTCGCTGAACGCGGACAAGAAGGTCGACTGGAGCACGTCCTCGGTGTCGAACCGACGCCGCGCGGCGGAAGGGATCTTGCCCCGCAGGAACAGGCTCAGAGCGATCCGATACCGTCGGTCGAGCTGGCTCCACGCGTCCATGTCGCCTTGTTTCGCGGCGAGAATGAGCTCCTGGGTGGGCTCGGGCGGAGTTGTGGGGGCGTGAGGAACACTCATAGAGCGTGATGCGCAGCGGGGCTCGGGTCCCCATAACGAGTGCGCCCGAAACCTCTACTTAGATTTGTACCCCCTCCTGGCGGAGGCGACAAGTTCTTCGGCAGCACGGATTTGCGATTCCGAGGCCTTTCCGGCGGTGGCGGACCAGCCGTTCTGAGCCACGGGCGCTTCGCCCGCTCTGCCAAGCGCCCGAGGCCCACCGGCGCGAGGTCCCAGGACATGACCATGCTTACCCATCGGACGGTCGCGGTGGGCGACCCGCACCCGGAATTCCCAAGGGGATTCTCAGGGATGTCCCTCGGTCGCTCCCGCTGCGCTGCGCACGTCGCGGAGGTCGAGCACCCGACACAGGGCCGTGTAAACCAGAGCGTGGGTAATCTCGCCGCCGCGCATCGCCGCGCCCAACTCGTCCTCGTCGAGGGTCACGACGTCGATGTCCTCGCCCGGATCGAGCTCTTGAGCGCTGCTCGGCTCCGCTCCTCGGGCGAGGAAATGGTGGCAGCGGTTGTCCTGGAAGGCGGGGTTCGGGTGCACGCTCCCCAGGTCGACCCACTCACTCGCCTCGTAGCCGGTCTCTTCACGCAGCTCACGCTTCGCGCACGCGAGGGGCGCTTCGCCGGGATCGATGACGCCACCGGGGATCTCGAGCGTGAGCTGCTCGGTCCCGAAGCGGTACTGGCGCACGAAGACGTAGCGGCCCGTGGGCGTGAGGGCGACGACGTTCACCCAGTCGGCGACCTCGAGCACCAGGCGCCGCAGCGTCTTGCCCGTGCGCGGGTTCTGGAGCAGGTCCCAGCGGGAACGGAAGATCCCCAGATCGTGCCCGGGCTCACTCCCCGAGCGTGGCCAGGGGGAGACGTCACGCGTGCCTTCGTTCGCCGTCATGCCCGACATGATAGCGGCGCGGGAATCGGGCTAACACGGCGCGCCGCGCGCCAACCTCTGGCGCAAGCGGCCCAAGGACCTCGACGTCGACGCCGCCCTCGCCGGTCCGCTCGCAGACGGCTTCATCCACTGGGGCCGGGGCGGCGAGCTGCACGTGCTCGCGCCCGCGCGGCGCGGACCGTGCGCTCGTGGGGGCGCTACGCGGAACCGTTCTTGATCCGCGCCGAACGGCTGGGGCGGCACCGATCGCGGTGCGCGCGGCGCGGGTGTTCGCGCAGGTCACGAACCCGTGGGGTGGCGAGCGCCGGGTGTGCTCCGCACACTTGCGCGCGTGACCGATCGCCTCAAGGGACACCTCGCCCTCGTCCTCGTCCAGTTCTGCTTCGGCCTCTTCCCCGTCTTCGGTGCGCTCGCCATGCGCCCGCAGACGGGGTTCTCTCCTTTCACGGTCGCCACGTTCCGTATCGTCACGGGCGCAGTGGCCCTCGCGCTGCTGGCGCGCGTGCATGCCGGGAGGTGGTCGTGGCCGCGTCGCGAGGACCGTGGGCGGCTCTTGGTGTGCGCGCTGACCGGGATCGTCCTGAACCAGGGCCTCTACCTGTCGGGGCTCGCGCGGTCGAACGCGACGAATGCCGGCCTGATGATGTGCCTGATCCCGGTCTTCACCTTTGCCCTGGCGGTGCTCGCCCGACAGGAGCGGTTTCGGCCGGTGCGCGCGCTGGGCGTCCTGATCGCGCTCGGGGGCACGCTGCCGCTCGTCTTCGCCCGTGGGGAAGCGCAGCTTCTCGGCGAGTACGGCGTCGGCAACCTGTTGATGGCGCTCAACACCCTTTGCTACGCGGTGTTCCTCGTGCTGTCCAAGCCGCTCACCGCTCGCTACTCGCCGCTGATGGTGATCGCGTGGTGCTACGTCGGTTCGCTGTGGGCGGCGCCGGTCTTCGCTTGGGGAGAGTCCGTGGCTCCCGCGGAGACCGGCGACTTCGCGATGTGGGCCTCGCTCGCGTTCGTCCTCGTGTTTCCGACCGTCGTCGGCTACTACCTGAACGTGTACGCGCTCGCCCGCGTGCGCGCCTCCACGACGGCGATGTACATCTACTTTCAGCCCTTGATCTCGGGGCTCGGCGGCGCTTGGATCTTGGGCGAGCGGCCGGGTCCGGGCACGCTCGTCTCGGCGGTTGCGCTGTTCGCTGGCCTCGCGCTCGTGATGCGGCGCGAACCGCGGATCGAACCTGCCGCACCAGAGCCCGAACATGCACGAGCCTGAAGTTCCTCCCTCGAGCCAGATGCGGTTCCGCGCCGAGCCGCGCACCCGCTGGAACGACGACGACCGCTACGGCGTCCTCAACAATGCGGTGTACACGACGCTGTTCGAGGAGGCGCGGCTCGCGTACTTCGAGAGCCTCGGCATCATGCAGGATGACCATTCTCCGTTCTTCCTCCTGCAGGCGAACGTGCGCTTCCTCGCGCCCGGTCGCGGCGGCCAATGCGTGACCGTCGAAGCGGCCACGGTGGCGCTCGGGACCAAGTCGATCTCGCAGGCCTACCGCGTGCGCGGCGCCGACGGGAGCGCATGGTGCGAAGCCGAGGCCGTGCTGGTCACGGTCGACACGACGACGATGACGAGCCAACCCATGTCCGCGCGGCTACGTGCCGCCGTCGCCGATTGGGAAGCAGGCCGCGAAACTCCGGGCTAGGGTCTAGTGGTGTGAAGCAGACATTCGCAGTCGTATCCCGGCCCGCATGCACGCGCCACGGCGTTGCGGCTCCTGCGACCAATCCCAGTATCACCGTATTGGCAGCGAAGTTGCGTCGTCGCCGCGCCTTGTGGCACGCACACCCGAACTCGGGATAAGACCGCAACTGTC
>JAAELL010000411.1 GCA_024226735.1 bacterium
CATTTTGGTCGGCCCGTACCCGCCCGCTGCTGCGTTGTGCCTCCTCCGAGACTTGCAGCGAAGTCGCGTCGTCGCTGCGCCTTGCAGCGAACGCGTACGCACCGACCAAAATGCCGCACAAGAGTGACTCACACCACTAGCATGCTCGCGCTCCTGGCCGCGTGCCTCCTTGCCGCGCAAGAACCGGCGCCGCGGCCCAACGTCCTCTTCCTGTTCGCCGACGACCAGCGGCCCGACGCCGTCGGGGCGTTCGGCAACGAGCACATCGAGACGCCGAATCTCGATGCGCTCGCCGGCCGCGGCTTCCGCTTCGCGCGCAACTACTGCATGGGCTCGATCCACGGCGCCGTGTGCCAGCCGAGCCGCGCGATGCTGATGACCGGGCGCAGCCTGTACCGCGTGTCGATGCAGCTGAAGGACGAGACGACGCTGCCCGAGCTCTTGGGCACGAACGGCTACGTCACGTTCGGCACCGGCAAGTGGCACAACGGCGGCCCCTCGTTCCTGCGCAGCTTCCAGCGCGGCACGAACGTGATGCTCGGCGGGATGTCCGACCACACGGCCGTGCCGGTCGTCGACGTGACGGACGACCACACGTTGAGCGAGAAGCGCACGGGCGCGAAGTTCTCGAGCGAGCTCTTCGCCGATTCGGCGATCGAGTTCATCGAGGGACACGAGGGCGAGCAGCCGTTCTTCTGCTACGTCGCCTTCACCGCCCCCCACGACCCGCGCCAGCCGCCCGAGCGCCTGCGCGAGCACTACTACGCGAACCGCCCGCCGCTCCCCGCGAATTTCCTACCCCAGCATCCGTTCCACAACGGCCGGATGGTGGGCCGCGACGAGAAGCTCGCCGGCTGGCCGCGCACCGAGGCCGTGATCTCCGATCAGCTCGCCGAGTACTACGGGCTGATCACGCACATGGACGAGCAGATCGGTCGCGTCCTCGCCGCGCTCGAGACGAGCGGGCATGCGGACAACACGATCGTCGTCTACGCCGCCGACCACGGGCTCGCGATGGGCAGCCACGGCCTGCTCGGCAAGCAGAGCGTCTACGAGCACTCGATGGGCTGCCCGCTCGTCTTCGCGGGACCCGGCGTCCCGGGTGGGAAGAGCGCGGCGCTGACCTACCTCTTCGACATCTTCCCGACCCTGTGCGAGCTGATCGGCGTCGAGCCGCCCGCCGGCGTCGAAGGACAGAGCCTCGTGCCCGTGTGGAGGGGTGAGCACCCGGGCGTGCGCGACACCCTGTTCCTCACCTACGAGAACCTGATGCGCGCGGTGCGCGACGACCGCTACAAGCTGATCCGCTACCCGCGCATCGACCACACTCAGCTCTTCGACCTCGAGCGCGATCCGGCGGAGATGCACGACCTCGCGCGCGAGCCCGAGCACGCCGAACGCGTGGAGAGCATGATGGCGCTCCTGCGCACGTGGCAGGAGCGCACGAACGACCCGCACCCGCTCGAGATCGACGAGCCCGAGTCGATGGAGATCGATCTGTCCGGCCGCGCGCGCAAGCCCGACCGCTGGCAGCCCGAGTGGATCGTGAAGAAGTACTTCGGGAACGACTGACGGGCTGCCCTGATCGCCGGCCGCGCGACGTGCAGCCGGCCCTATACTGGGCCGGCTGCACGATGTCCTACCTCGCTCGACTCGCACCTTGGACCGTCCGATGAAGTTGGCACACTGGATCGGCGCGCTCCTCGTGGTCGGAGTCGTCCTCTTCCTCCTGCGTCCGACCGCGGACCCTGATCTCGCCGCGGCGGAGCACCCGAGCAGCACGGCCGCCGCGGCTCCGCGTGCCCCGGACGAAGGGCTCGAGCTCGCGTCCGCGGACGAGAACCGCGAGTCGGTCGCGAGCGTTCCGGAGGGTCCATCCACCGACGCCCCTGAACCGGTCGCCACGGACAAGCAGCAGCCCGAGACCCTGCTCGTCGTGCGCGTCATCAACCAACACCGCTCCCCACTGCCGAACGTGCCGGTGACGGTCATCGCGCAGTCGACCAAGTCGTGGACCACCAACGAAACCGAGGCTGCGCGCGGCGGCCTCGGCGATCAGCTGCGCACCGACGACAGCGGCGAGGTGACGGTCGAGGTGCCGGCCGCGACCGCGCTGATGATCTTCGTTTCGTCCAGCGAGAAGTACTACCGCGTCGAGAACAAGCCGTTTCCGGGGGTCGCGCGCGGCGAGGTCGCGCGACTCGAGATCATCGCGACCGCGCTCGAGGGGCGGTTCTTCGGGCGCGTCGTGGCGGCCGAGGATGGAAGTCCGCTCGCCGGCGTCGAGGTGCGCGCGCGCGCGCCGCAGGGTATGAGCTTCGGGCGCAAGCCGAAACCACTCTGGGTCCGCGGCTCCGACCCGACGACGACGACGAATGGCACCGGGCTCTTCGAGCTCAGCCTGGAGGAATGGGGCGACGGTTCAGCGATCGCCGCGTCCAAGGAGCGAGCAGCGGTGATCTTCGGCGTCGTCGAGTCGTTCTCGAGCCCGGAGACACCGAAGGTCATCCGACTCTCGCGCGCCGCACGCTTGACCGGACGCGTCGACGGACTGCGGGCGAGCCCGATCCCGACTTGGGTCCGCCTCTCCTGTTCGCGCTACCACCTCAACGTCGACGACACGTTGCCCTTCCTGGGCGGGACCGATGCACTGTGGTCCGGACTGATCTCCGATAGCGGAACGTTCACGGTCGACGGAATCCCGGCGCACACGCCACTGACGGCGTACGTCGGGCAGCAGCACGCGGTGTTCCTGCGCCAGCCGGCGCCGTTGACCTTCAAGCCCGGCGAGACGCGCACCGTCCAGTGGAAGATCGGGTCCGGCGCGACCGTCCGCATAGAAGTCGTCGACGACTCGGGCACGGCCCAGGAGCGCGTCGAGGTGCGCCTGTTCGCAGGCAGCGATCTCTACGGCAACTGGATCGAAGAGTACGACGACGCCGCCCGACGTGTGGCGACCGACGCGAGCGGTAGAGCGACGATCGACGACGTGATGCCCGGCGAATGGGCGCTCGGGCCGGCACCGGTGTCGGGACTCGCGCCCGTCGCCACGCGGTTCACGGTCACCCCCGAGATGCGCGAGCTCGACGTGACGCTGCGCGTCCACGGCGGAATCCAGATCCGCGGCCGCGTCATCGGCCCCGGCGGCGAGAGCGTCAAGCGCGCGAACGTCAGCGCATCGCTGGCCGACGGTCAGCTGCACATCAACGAGAACATCGAGCGCGACGGCACCTTCACCCTGGGACCGCTGCCGCCGGGGAAGTTCCGGCTCACCGCGAACGCGTACGGCGCCAAGACCTGGCGGGCATCGGAGCCCCTCGACGTGGAGGCAGGCACCGAGGGCGTCGAGCTGCGGCTGCAGCTCGGAGGTAGCGTGACCGTGAGGCTCGTCGACCCCGCGACGGGCGCCGCGCTGGCGGGCTCGGCCTCGATCCATTCCGTCGGCGGCAAGGGGTACCGGAGCGTGCACGCTGGCAACTCGACGGAGTTCGTCCTCGGCGGGCTGGCGACCGGCTTGTACCACGTCATCGGTACGTCCAAGGACGGACGCATCGGCGCGCTACGCGACATCCAGATCACCGAAGGTCACGAACTGGGCCCCTTCGACGTGCACGTCGAGCGCGCCGGCAGCGTGCGCGTCTTGTACACCGGACCTGCCGAGTACGCGAGCTACACGCTCGAGCAGAGCGGCGTGAAGTTCGGGATGGAGGGAGTCCGCAGCGGAACCAGCGAATCGACGGCTTCTCCCGCTGGAAGCGTGACCGTCCACCTCGACGTACGGCCAGGCACGACCGACGCGAACGGCGAACCGACGAAGATCCAGCGCAGCCAGACCGTGGTCGTCGCCGCCGGTAGCGAGACCATCGTCGAGTTCGAAATCGAGGAATGAGCCGTCAGCCGGCGGTTCCGCTGAAGACGATGCTGGCCAGCACGGCCGTGCCGAGGCTTCCCCGCACGAGCCCCAAGACGGCGGCGTCGAGGCTCGCGGCTCCCGCAGCGAGGGACAAGAGCGCGATGCAGGTCAAGCTCGAGAGTAGCCAGCAGACGAGGGCGCCGCGCTGCGATCGCTTGGTCGTCGGGTCGAGGAGCGTCCGCATGCGCTCAATTGTAGCTACGCTGTCGCGATGAGCTGGATTCCCTTGGCAGTCGCCCTCGCCTCCCTGCCCGCCGACGGCCTGTACGGCGCCGCGACGCAGCTTCCCGAGCACACCTTCGTCGACGTCGACGGTACGCGCTACGGCGCCGAGCCCGACGAGCACGGACCGATCGGCGGAGGGCCGGGCTACACGGCGCGACCGCCCGGAAAGCACCACGTCGCGAGCACCGTCGACGCGCTGATCGAGGCACTCGCCAAGGCTCGGCCCGGCGAGACCGTCTTCGTGCCGGGCGACGCGGCCATCGACTGCACGGCACGCGTCCTGATCGACGGACTCGTGCTCGAGCTCCCCGGCGGCGTCACGCTAGCCAGCGACAGAGGCGCGGGCGGCTCGAGGGGAGCCCTGCTCTTCTCCGACGTCTTGGCTACCCGCCCGCTTCTGCGCGTCACCGGCCCCGGCGCGCGCGTCAGCGGCTTGCGCCTACGCGGCCCCGACCCCGAGCGCCGGCTCGACCACCACCGTCGCTCGTTCCGGGGCGGCCGCGGCAGCGACCACTACTACCAGCTGCCGACGTCCGACGGCATCGAGTGCACGCACGACGGACTCGAGGTCGACAACTGCGAGCTCGCCGGTTGGAGCCACGCCGCGATCTTCCTGCGCAAGGGCACGGGACACCGCATCCACCACTGCTTCATCCACCACAACCAGCGCCAAGGGCTCGGCTACGGCGTGTGCCACGACGTCGCCGAATCGACGATCGAGCACAACCTGTTCGACTGGAACCGCCACTCGATCGCCGGAACGGGGAGACCCGGATCGGGCTACGCGGCGCGACACAACGTCGAACGCGGTGCGTCGCTGAGCCACATGTTCGACATGCACGGCGGCCGGGACCGCAAGGACGGCACGAACGTCGCCGGTACGTGGATGATCGTCGAACGGAACGCGTTCCTGTGCCCGAAGGTCGCGCTGAAGGTGCGCGGTGTACCGGAGAAGCGCGTCTGGGTGGAGGGCAACTGGTTCCTGAAGCCGCCGGGCGTCGTCGCGGAGGAGCGGACCGAGCTGGGCGAGAATGCGTACGGTCGTACCGCAGTGGTACGCTGAGTCAGATGCAGAACACGACCGCGATCCCATCCGTCGTGTTCGAGGTCGTCCCCGGGTTCTGATCCCGATACGAGAGCTGGAAGTTCCAGACGTCCCCCGGCACGAACGTGGTCCCCTGCGGCAGCGCGTTCAAGTCCGGCTCGAACGTCACCGCCCCGTTCGCCCCTGCGTTCAAGACGTCGCCGGCAAACCGAACCTGCGGCGCCCCGAGGCAGAGGTTGCCCTGGGAAGCGAAACTGCAGGTCGCGGCTCGCGATCGGCATCGACTCGTCCGGGAACATCGACGTTCCGCCGGGCGGCCGATCGTCCAGCCGCCCGGCGGAACGTCGATCGGCTGAAAGACCTCGAAGCGATTGCCCGGCGCCGGGCCGCCGACGGTGCGGCTATTCGGAACCGGGTTCGAGCCCTGGTCGACGAGGAGCACGAGCGGCGTGCAAGGATCGAAGACCTCGCACTCGTCCGGCGCGCCATTGCCGTTGCAGTCGGCTACCGCTTGGAGAGGGATGCCGGTGCTGAGCGCGAGGCCCGTCGGCCTCAGCCCCCCCGGGCTCGTGTAGAAGACCGCGGCGCCGGATCCGTCCTGGGGCTAGCGAGGGGAGCAAGGAGCGCGAGTGAGAGGGTGGAGAGCACGGCGAACCTCGGGATCGGATAGGGAGCGAGCCCCCATCCTACCGGCCCCGAGAATCTCCACTTTCCCGCGTTCGCTCCACCGCCGCGTTCCGCTCCGGCCCCCCATGACCAGTCGCGCTGCACAACCCACTTAGCCGAAGGCCAGGGACATCGCCCCGGCTTCCGGTGGCGCGTCCCCACGGTTTCCATTCGCAAGTTTGCAGCCATGACCAAGAAGAAGGAGCTGAAGCGCTCCAAGAAGACCGCCCGCGTGCGGCTTCAAGACTGGATCGAGCGTGACCTCACGGCGCTCGCCAAGCGCGGCGAGCTGACGGACACGCACGGCCTCGAGCGCGAGCTCGGGCGCATCGAGACGATCGTCGACGGCGGACGTTCGCCCGTCGTCGTCGGCGACTCGGGCGTCGGCAAGACCGCGCTGATCGAGATGCTCGCACGGCGCGCCGCCGGTGGCGATGGCCCGCGCAGCCTGCGCGAGAAGCGCATCGTCCAGCTCTCGCTGCAGAGCATCGCCCGCGGGGCGCAGGGCTGGCACGAGCTGCAGAAGCGCATCGACGAGCTCGCGCGCCTGCTCGCAGTCCAGCCCGACGTGGTGCCGTACGTGCGCGACCTGCACCTCGCCTGGAACCTCGACCTCGAGGGGGCGCTGGAGGCGCTCTGCTACCGCCTCGACGGCATCCTCGTCGCCGAGGGTGAGGTGGGCCGCATCGATGCGATGTTCGACCACGAGCCGGGCCTCGAGCAGCACTTCACGATCGTTCGCATGAACGAGCCGCAGCACGAGCGCGCGCTCGGGATCGCGCGCGCGTGGACCGAGCGCACGGGCTCGCGCGTGACGGCCGAGGGTCTGCAGCTCGCGCTCGAGCTGGCCCACCGCTACCTCGTCCGCGACCACCTGCCGCGCAAGGTCCTCGAGCCGCTCGCCGAACTCTCGGGACTGCACGGCCAGTCGGCGATCGAGCCACGGCACGTCGTCGAGCACTTCTGCGAGTCCTACGGGCTGCCGCGCGCCCTCATCGACCCCGAGCAGCCGCTCGACATCGACGCGCTCCGCGCGCGCTTCAAGGCGGCGCTGTTCGGGCAGGACGAAGGCATCGACGCGCTCGTCGACACCCTCGGCCTCGTCAAGGCGGGCCTCGCCGACCCGCGCCGGCTGTTCGGCGCGTTCCTCTTCGTCGGACCGACCGGCGTCGGCAAGACGCAGCTCGCGCGCCTCTTGGCGCAGGAGCTGTTCGGAGACACCGAGCGCCTCGTGCGCCTCAACATGGCCGACTACCCCGACGACGACGACGCCGTCGCCCTCTTCGGCAACCCGTTCGCGCGACGCCGCACGGCGCAGCGCGGACTCCTGACCCAGCGTGTCCTGGGCCACTGCTTCGGCGTGCTCCTGCTCGACGAGTTCGAGAAGGCCAGCGGCGAGGTCCATGACCGCTTCATGCAGCTTTTCGACGAGGGTGCATTCGTCAACGGAGCCGGCGAGTCCGTGTCGTGCCGTTCGATGATCGTGATCGCGACGTCGAACGCGGGCGCCCAGGTCTGGCCGCGCGCGGGCGTCGGCTACGGCACGAGCCGCAACCGGCGCGAGGTCGACGCCGAGCTGACGGCCGAGCTGCGCCGCCACTTCCGCGCCGAGCTCCTGAACCGCTTCGACCGCGTCGTTCCGTTCGCGCCGCTCTCATTCTGCGACGTGCGCGCGATCCTGCGCGCCGAGCTGCGCGGCCTCGGCCGCCGCGCCGGCTGCGCGCGGCGCGAGCTGACGCTCGAGCCGACGGCGGCGCTCGTCGATTGGCTCGCGCGCGAGGGCTACGACCCCGAGCTCGGGGCGCGCCCCTTGCGCCGCGCCCTGGAACGACACGTCTCCACGGCGCTCGCACGGTTCCTCGTTCGCGAGGCCCCCGCCCTCGGGGCGCGCCTCATCGTGGACTTCGAGGACGGCGCCGTGCGTGTCCGCGCCTGACGCAGGGAACCAGGAATCCGAAGAAACGCGGGGTGGGCCCGGAGCGGCCTGCGTTGGGACGGTGGAGCCACGCTCCCCGTTTTCGAGCCCAGCTGGCCTCTGCGCCCACCCCACCATGAATCGAACTCCCTTCGTTCTTGCGTCCATCCTCTCTCTCGCCCCCCTCGTCCAGGCCCAGCTACCCACCGTCGTCCTCTCGGCCGGGGACACGACGCCGAGCGGCGCCGTGATCGACTCCATCGTCGAGTACGACGTCGACTCGAGCGGACGCTGGGTCGCCGACATCGACGTCGACCCCAGTCCGGGCACCGACCATGCCTTGATCAGCAGCGACGGCGGTGAGCTCATCGAAGGTGGGCCCGTGCCCGGCATGCCCGGAGCGACCGTCAGCAGCGTCAGCCGGATCCGCCGCGACGGCCAGGGCAATGTCTACTGCTCGATTCGAGTGGTGCCCCCCAGCGGCGTCGGGACGGTCCGCGTCATCCACCGCAACTTCGCGGCACCCCTGATCTCCGACGATGACCTCCTCGTCGGTCCCGACTTCGGCCCGAACGCTCAGCTCTGGGTCGTCGCCAACATCGAGGTCAACGAAGGCGGCGACCTGATCGCGATCGGTGACGTCCGCGACACGTCGCACACTCCGTTCGTCTACGACGCGGTCGTCCTGTTCGACCTCGCCGAGGGAGTACAGATCGCTCGCCTGCGTCACGGAGCGGCCGCGCAGCTGCTCGGGGCTCGCGTACGCCGGAGTCATCAGCTGCATCACTTCGCGCGTCACGTCCGTGACCGAGAGCTTCTCCGGGTCGAGTAGCTTCGCGATGCCGAAGTCGAGCAGCTTCGGCAGCGCGACGCTGCTGGCCCCGGAGGAGCGCTCGGTCACCAGGATGTTCGACGGCTCGATGTCACGATGGACGACGAGGTTCTCGTGCGCATGCGCGACGGCGTCCGCGATGTGGAGGAAGAGCCGCAGCCGCTCCTCGATCGTCAGCCGGTGGCCGTCGCAGTAGTGATCGACTCGCTCGCCCGGCACGTACTCCATGACGAGGTACGGCAGCATCCCGATCGACCTCGAGCGCTCGCTCGACGGCCGCAAGGATGCGCGACCAGAGGGCCGCGTCGCGTGGGCTCGGACGGGTGGACATCGTTCCGCTGTAGTCGACATCGCTCCAGTGCAATGGCCCACCCGCGGCCCCGATCGGGCCGTGATCCAAGATGAGGCGCATGACCGCGCGATCTCGCGGCCGGACCCTTTCGGTCCGCCGATCGCCACCGTAGCGTCATGATGTCCTCAAAGGAGAGAGAGGTCCCAATGCAATCCCTCGACACGCTCGTCGGACGCTGCGCCCAGTGGTGGGTCGCCGTCCTCGTTCTCGTCGTCACAGTGTCCCTCACCCCAGGCTTCGCGTGGCGCAACGCGGCGCTCGAGCGCGCGGCGCAGGACGAGCTCGCGCGGCTCGAGCAAGTCGATCCCGCAGCGCACGCGAGACTCCTGCCGGCGGCGCGCGTCGCGCTCGACGGCCGGCGTACGTACTCGGCGGCGGAGGTCGACGACTTCCTCGGTGCGATCGGTCCCGATGGGCGCCGGATCTACTGGCTCAGCCAGTTGTGCTTCGACGTCGCGTTCCCGCTGCTGTACGGAGCACTGGCCACGATCCTGTTTGCGATCGGCTGGCGCAGGTGGCGGGAGAAGCGCGACAAGCCGCTCGCGCGGGCCGTCCCGCGCTGGTTCCTGGCCCTCGTCATCACGCTGGTCGCGGCTGACCTGCTCGAGAACGCGGGAAGCATCTGGTTCGCGGCGTCGGGCGCGCCGGTCTCGGGCCTGCTCGTGACCGTCTGCAGTGCCGCGACGTCGGCCAAGTGGATCCTCTCCCTGGCGGTCGGCGCGCTCGTAGTCGTCTTCTGGACCTGGCAGTCGCTCGCCGGGGCCGTCGTCGAGGTCCCGCGCGTCATGCGCTACGTGTTCCTGAGCCGCGTCCCGCTCCTCGTCGCAGCGGCGCTCCTGGTGATCCCCTCGTTCGCGGACACGCTCCCGACGATCGGCAACATGCTCGTGATGGAGACCGCGACCGACCTCGCCGTCGTCACGTTCCTCGCAATCCTCCTCGCGAGCGTCTGCGGCTACGCCGTCGTCCTCGTCTGGGACCTCGCTCACGTGCGTTTCGAGGTGCCCCCACTGCCGCTCACCGCGATGCTGCGTGAGCGCGGCGTCGTGCGCGCTTGGCCCTTCTCGGTATTCGCGTTGCCGTTGATCGCCACGCTCGTCTTCGCCTCGACCGCGCCCCCCGACGGAGGTCTCGGCTTCGTCCGCGCGACGCTGGCGGCGTGCGCGGGGATCCTGGCCGCGAATCTGCTCGGCTTCGGGATCGATCGTTTGCGGGTCAAGTTGACGGCACAGGACGAAGGATCCAGCCCGAGCGGATGGGCCTGGAACGCGCTCCAGTGGATCCTCCGGCGGTTCGGTCCCGGCTACTTCGACGCGAAACGGGAGAGGATCGAGCGCGGCCACGTGATGTCGATCGCCGCGGTCGTCGTCGTCGGCGGCTTGTACGGCCTGGGCTACTTCGTCCTGAGGGACCACCCCGAACGGATGCCGGCACTCGCCTACGTGCTCGTGCTGTTGCTGGCAGTGAGCTTGACGCTCTCGGGCATGGCCTTCTTCCTCGATCGCTTCCGCTTCCCACTGCTCCTCGCCATCGCCGTGCACACGCTCGTGCTGGCGAACGTCACGCACCGCGACCACTTCTTCGAGGTCCGCTCGATCGCACGCACGGACCGCGTGCAGATCGCAGCTGCCATCCAGGCACGGGGCGCGCTCCCGGCGCCAGAGAACGACCCCTTCGCGCACGTGCTGACGGTCGTGTGCGCCAGCGGCGGCGGCATCCAGGCGGCGGGCTGGACAGCCCAGGTCCTGACCGGTCTGCAGTCGGGTCTGGGCGAGGGCTTCACGCGCTCGATCCACCTGCTCAGCACGACGTCCGGCGGCAGCGTCGGCGCGTACCACTTCCTGAATGCAATCGACCCACAGCGCGGTGTGCCGAGCACGGCCGCACTCGACCGCGTCGTCGAGAGCTCGATGGCCTCTAGCCTGGAGGCGACCTCGTGGGGCCTCGTGTATCCGGACTTCGCGCGCGCGTTCCTGCCGGTGCCGGTATCCGCGACCGTCGATCGCGCGTGGGCCATGGAGCGTGCCTGGCTGCGCCACGGCGCGGAGCTCGCGCAAGAGCTCGGGCGGCCGGAGGTTCCGACTCTGCTCGACTGGATGCGCGGGGCGAAGAGCGGAGCGCTTCCCGGCGTCGTGTTCAACGCGACCTTCGTCGAGGACGCCCAGCAGTTTCTCGCGACCAACCTCGACCTGTCCGTCCTGCGTCCGAAGGAAGCGTCGATCCCCTCCGACCCGGGACTCGAGAGCCACTACCCGCGCGGCCCGTTCGACATGGACGCCGTGACCGCGGCCCGCCTGTCAGCGACGTTTCCGTGGGTGACCCCCGTCGCGCGGCCGCTGCTCGCGGGCGGCACCGGGTCCCCCCACCACGTCGCCGATGGCGGCTACTTCGACAACTACGGCACGGTCATCGCGGCCCAGTGGCTCGACCACGTCCTAGCCGACGCGGACCTGCGCAGCCGCTTCGACCGGCTCCTCGTCGTCGAGATCCGCGCCTTCCCGCCCGCGCGTCCAGAGGATGCGACCCAGCAGGAGAGCTCGGCCAGCTCGGGCTGGGTGAGCACCTTGATCGGTCCGCTCGTCGCGATCATGGGCGTGCGCACGTCGACACAGGTCGTGCGCACCGAAATCGAGATGAGGTTCCTCGAGCAGCTGCACGAAACCGATCAGCTCAACATCCGGCGCATCGTCGTTCGTCCGCCCGCCGCCAAGCTGGGCCGCGAGCGGCCCGACGCGCCCTTGTCCTGGCACCTGGCGGCGAGCGACAAGAGGCAGATCCGCGCGGACTGGAACGCGGTCCAGGAGCAACACGTCGAGGAGGTGACGACGTGGCTGAAGGAGTGAGCGAGCGCTACTTGGCTCCGGTCGACTTGACGATCGTTTCGATGAACCGCTCGGTCGTGACGGCGCGCCAGCTCCAGTCCTCGTAGTCCTTCAAGAGGTTCGCGGCGACCATCTCCTCGGCGGTCTTGCCCTCGGCGAGCGCGCCTGCGACGAGCTCGTGCGCGCGCACCAGCATCGCGCGATACGTCTTGAGCGTCGCGAGGTCGCTGATCGGGCCGTGTCCGGGGATGATCGTCACGCCTTCCTCGAGGCTCTCGGCGATCGCCCCGACGACCTCGGTGAAGCCCTGCGACGTCCCGCCCGAGTCGAGATCGATGAACGGGAACATGCCGTTGAAGTACAGGTCACCCATGTGCACGACGTTCGAGCCGTTGAAGATGACGATCGAGTCGCCGTCGGTGTGGCCCGGGCCGAAGTACATCACGTCGATGCGCTCGCCGTTCAAGTGCAGCGTGATGCCCTCGTCGTAGGTGAGCAGGGGAAGAGCCGCCGCCGGCGTGTCCTCGCCCTTGTTGCCAACGACGCCCTCGTCCCCCGCGAGGCGCGCCCGCACGTTGTCGTGCGCGAGGATCGGGACGCCCTGCTCGCCGAAGTAGGCATTGGCGCCCGTGTGGTCGCCGTGCCAGTGCGTGTTGAGCAGGAAGCGCAGCGGCTTCTCCGACAGGCCGTCGATCGCGGAGTCGATCTGCTCGGCGAGCTGGGCGAATTTGTCATCGATCACCAGGACGCCGTCGTCACCGATGCAGATGCCGATGTTCCCTCCGGGCCCCTCGATGTAGTGGACGGAGCCGGCGACCGCGTGGGTCGTGAGGGCCGGATCCTGGCGCGCGGGGCTCCAGGAGGCGGCGGCAAGTAGGGCGCACGAAGCAGCGGGTACGGTCCAACGCAGAGGGTTCATGGCGCAGATTCTACGTCCGGGAGAGCGCGTTTCTTGCGACAACCCTGTCATGCTGCGCCAGCGCTGGCAGGATCAGTCAGGAACCTCGAGCTCGAGCAGCGCGACGGACTTCAGGCCTCCCGCGGCCCGACCATCTCGCCGGGCACGACCGCCTGCTCGAACTCCTCCGCCGTCATGAAACCGAGCTCCACGACCGCCTCGACGAGGGTCGTACCATCGGCGTAGGCCTTCTTCGCCACCTTGGCGGCCTTGTCGTAGCCGATATGGCGGTTGAGAGCCGTGACGAGCATCAACGACTTCTGCATCAGGTCCTCGACGCGCGTCTCGTCGAGCGTCAGCCCGTCGATGCAGTTCGTGCGGAACGAATCGCACGCGTCCGCGAGCAAGCGCGTCGACTCGAGCACGTTGTGGATCATGACGGGCTTGTAGACGTTGAGCTCGAAGTTGCCCTGGCTGCCCGCGACGCCGACCGCGACGTCGTTGCCCATCACCTGCGCGCAGACCATCGTCAACGCCTCGCACTGGGTCGGGTTGACCTTGCCAGGCATGATCGAGGAGCCCGGCTCGTTGGCCGGCAGCTTCAGCTCGCCGAAGCCGCAGCGCGGGCCGCTGCCCAGCCAGCGGATGTCGTTAGCGATCTTCATCAAGGCCGCCGCGGCGGTGCGGAAGGTCCCGTGCAGCTGCACGAGCGCATCGTGACCCGCGAGTGCGGAGAACTTGTTCGGTGCCGTGACGAAGGCCAGCCCCGTCTCCTCAGCGATCTTGCGCGCGGCGAGCGCCGCGTACTCGGGGTGGGTGTTGAGGCCGGTGCCGACGGCGGTGCCACCGAGCGCGAGCTCGAACACGGCGGGCAGAGCGTTCTTCACCGCGCGCTCGGCGTCGGCGAGTTGCTGGGCGTAGCCGGAGAACTCCTGACCGACGGTCACGGGCGTCGCGTCCTGCAGGTGCGTGCGGCCGATCTTGACGACGCCGCTCCACGCGTCGGACTTCTTCTGCAGCGCATCGCGCAACGTGGCGAACGCGGGCAGCAGTACGTTCTGGGCCTGCTCCGCCGCGGCGACGTGCATCGCCGTCGGAAAGACGTCGTTCGAGGACTGCGCGCGGTTGACGTGATCGTTGGGGTGGATCGGGCTCTTGGTGCCCAGCGTCCCCCCGCGCAACTGGATCGCGCGGTTCGAGATCACCTCGTTCGTGTTCATGTTCGACTGCGTGCCCGATCCGGTCTGCCACACCACCAGCGGGAAGTGCTCGTCGTGGGTCCCCTCGATCACCTCATCGGCAGCCTGCAGGAGGGCCTTCTGGTCGGCGGCGTCCAGCGTCTCGAGCTCGCCCAGCTCGATGTTCGCGAGCGACGCGCACTTCTTGACGATCCCGAGCGCACGGATCATCGGCCGCGTGAAGCGCTGACCGCCGATCTTGAAGTTCTGCAGGCTGCGCTGGGTCTGCGCGCCCCAGAGGCGGACGTCCTCCACCTCGATCGGGCCCATCGTGTCGGATTCGGTGCGGGTCGACATCACTACTCGGTTCGTTCGGGTCAAGCGGCTCACATCAAGTCCAGATCGCGCATCGCCTGGACGTCGTCCAGGATCGCGCCGGCCGTCTTCTGCATCGCGACCCGCGCCTCGGTGCGCAGGGGCACCTCGACGATGCGCTCGACTCCCTCGCGCCCGAGCACGGCGGGCACGCCCATGTACAGCCCTTCGAAGCCGAACTGGCCGTTGAGGAAGCACGCGCAAGGCAGGAGCCGCTTCGCGTCGTTCAGGATCGACTCGGCCATCGCTACCGACGCCGAGGCGGGCGCGTACCAGGCGCTACCGGTCTTGAGCAGGCCGACGATCTCCGCTCCGCCCTTCTTCGTCCGGTCGGCCATCGCGTCGACCTCGTCCTGGGGCACGAGGTCCGCGACCTGCACGCCGTTGATCGTGCAGTACTGCGGCATGGGCACCATCGAGTCGCCGTGTGCCCCCAGCACCATCGCGTCGACGTCCGCGACGCCCGCTCCGGTCGCCTCGGCAATGAACCAGGAAAAGCGCGCGGAGTCGAGCACGCCCGCCATTCCGATCACGCGCTGCGCCGGAAACCCGAGCTTCGCGCGCATCAGCGACACCATCGAGTCCAGAGGGTTCGTGACGACGATGACGATCGCGTCGGGCGACCCGCGCCGAATCGACTCAGCGACGTCACAGACGATGCGCCCGTTGACCTCGAGCAGGTCCGAGCGGCTCATGCCCGGCGTGCGCGGCCGCCCCGCGGTGACGATGAAGAGGTCGGACTCGTACGTGTCCACCGGATCGTTGGTCCCGACGACACGCGAACCGAAGCCCTCGACCGCCGCCGATTGGTTCATGTCGAGCGCGATCCCCTGTGGGCGTCCCTCGACGACGTCGATCAGGACGATCTCGCTCGCGAGGTTCTTGAGGGCTGCGAGGTGGGCGCAGGTCGAGCCGACGTAGCCCGCGCCGACGACTGTGAGCTTCTTCGGTTGAATGCTCGACATGGGGGGATCGGGTGGGGAGGGGAGAGAGGGGCGGACAAGATAGGGGTTGGGGGCGCCGCGGGGTAGCCGCTGCCGTCATCTCCCGGGTGACTTGGCCCCCCCGGCTGCATCCCGGTGGCCCTAACCCTCCTGTCATGCCCGCCTCCCCGCCCTCCCCGTACGCTCATCCCTACGAGGAGAACGCAGACAACAGACCGATGGGGCACCTGAGCTTCTCTGGCTTCTCCCTCTCCTTTTCGGGCCTCGGATTCGCCCTTGGCTCCGAAGCCAGAGATTGGGGCGCGGCCGCAGGTGGTCGCGCCCCTCCTCTTTCACTCGGCTCAGAGCGCGCGCACCAGGCGCAGCCAGAAGACCGATCCGCCACCGGGCCGGGGTTCGTAGCCGACGCTTCCGCCCCAGCTGCGCAAGGTGATGCGGCAGTAGTACAGGCCGAGACCCGAGGAGCCGCCGGCGGAACCGCGGACGAAGCGATCGAAGAGCTTCTCGGCGACTTCGGGATCGACGCCGGGCCCGCGGTCGGAGATCGTCACGCGGACGTGTCCGTCCTCGTTCTCGACCGCGACTTCCGTGCGGGTCCCCGCGGGGCTGTAGCGGAGGGCGTTCTCGAGGAGATTGGCGATCGCGCGCTCGAGGCGATCGGCGACGCCGACGACACGCATCTCGCCCTCGGTGGCGTCGAGCGTCAGCTCGACGTCGGCGTCTTGGTAGGCGGGGCGGTAGCTGTCCACCGCATCGCGCAGGCACTGCGACAAATCGGGTGCACGGCGTGGGTCGGATTCGAACGACTCCAGCTCACGGATCTCGGCGGCGAACACGTCGAGCACCTGGCGGATCAAGTCCTCTTGGCGCTGCGCCTGGCGCAAACCGATCTCGAGTAGCGAAGCAACCTTGTCGGGCGCCAGCTCGCGCGTGTTCAGAAGCGACAGCGCCCCGACGATGCTGCTCAGCGGCGCCTTCAGATCGTGCACGATGCAGTGCAGGAGGACGTCCTTCTTCTGGATCTCGGCCTGCAACGCCTCGAAGGAGAGACGGGTCTCGCGCGCCTGCTGGAGCAACTCCTGACGCTCGGTGTAGGCCTCGCTGAGGAAGTCGAGCGCCAGCAGACGCTCGCCGCCCGAGCCCACGAGAGCGAGTGCCTCGAAGGCCTGGTTCTCTCCACCTTCGTCCAGCTCGGTCCAGATTCCCGAGCGTTGAAATCCGACCTCGCCCCGATCCCAGAACTCCGCCGCATCGACGAGGAAGTTGGCGAGGAACGACAGCTCGTCCGCCGGACGCAGGCCGCCGGACGCGCGACCTTCCCACTCGAGCAGGGCATCGGCCCAGTCGGGCACGACTCCGGTCGGGAACAGGATTCCGTCCTGCCGCACCTCGAGCAGCACGACCCCGAGCGCCGACAACACGCCCGCCAACTCGCCGTGCCGCGGCGGATTGCCACGGCGTACGAAGAGCGGTCCCGGGCCCGTCTGGGACCCGGTCCAGCCGACGAAGTCGCGCTCGAGCCCCTGGGTGTGCGTGACCGTCTCGTCGTCCGCGAGCACGCAGCCCGGGCCGACGAGCAGAGCGAGGCGCAACGCGTGGTCGAAAGGCGGACCAATGACGATCGGGACCGCGTCTGACGTGGGCTCGGAGGCGGCGACGGCGCCGCTGGCAACACCGATGCACGCGGCGACGCCCGGGATGAGGCCAACGATGGCCAGCACCGCGCGTGCCGCGTCGATCGCCTGACGCTCGGGCACGCCGGTCGTCGACAGAAGCCCGAATGCAGCGCAGGCCTCCGCCGCTCCCGTCTCCAGGGTCAGGCCCGCCTGCCGTCGCAGCTCCTCGCGCACGAGCCGCTGGGCGCGGCGCGTCTCGACGACCCGCGTCGAGTCGAGCACGGGCTCGTCCTCGTCCTCTCCGACCAGGATCAAGTGCACCCGCACGACCGCGACACGGCGCAGGTTCACGTTTGCCGCGTCGACCAAGTGGTCGGCCGGCAGCGGGCCAGCAGCACGTACGGTCCTGCCGCGCAACAGGTCGAGGTCGTTGCCCTTCTGCTGCAGCGCGCTCTGCCGCATGACCCGCGCGGTCGCATCGAAGAGCAGCACGAACGTCGTCCCGTCCGCGACACCGATGTGAACATCGGCGTGCTGTCCCTCCCCCACCGTGAGCGCCGGCAGCTCGATCGTCTCGTCCGAGGCGGGCAGCATCCCCGCGAGAAAGTCGGCGCGCGCCGTCACGTCGTCGCCCACCGCGAGGTCCCGCAGCCCGTAGCGCGCCAGCTCGCCACCGGCCTCGACGACACGCGCGTCCGGGCCGAGCAGGACGTACGCCGGACTGCGGCGCCGTACCGCGATCGACATCGCGTACTCCTCTAGGAAGCCCGGCAGCGCTCCCAATTCAGGCGCCTCCGCCCAAGATGCGCCGAGCGAGAGATTCGAAAGCACCTTCGACCCCCGCACCGGTCTTCGCGCTCGTGACGATGGGCTCCGAGTCGGCCCCGTCGAGCGCCGCGACGGCGCGTGGGTCGACGGCCCACTCGTCCGTGAGGTCGGCCTTGTTGATCAAGAGCTCGGCGGGGACGTTGCCACAGACGTCACGCAAGCGGTCGCGCAGGAGGATTGCGATGTCGACGGTGTGCGGGCGCGTTCCGTCGGCGACCAGCAGCGCCCCCGAGCTGCCGCGCAGGTACGACTCACGCAGCTTCTGGAACTCGTCCTCGCCCTGGAGATCCCAGATCACGAGCGAGACGTCGTTCCCGTCCAGCATGAGTGTCTTCTTCTCGATGCGCACACCGACCGTCGTCTGGTAGCGCTCGGAGAAAATGGAGTGAACGAGGCGTTGGACGAGCGAGGTTTTGCCCACCGAGAACGCTCCCAACAGGCAGATTTTCTTGCGGATCAACGCGCGGGTGCCTCCATCACGGACGACAGGATACGCACGTCGAGGCGCGTCTCGAACCTCCCAGTCGATTCCCCGCCGCCTGACAGCCACTGGAGGACGACCGACTCGAGCCTCAGGTCGTAGACGAAGCGCTGCACGGCCGCCGCGCGCTCGGCACCGAGCCCTTCACCGTCCGGCGACTCGTCGGAGCGGGCACCGCCCCGGATCGTCACGCTCACGATCCGTCGCGCACTGGAAGCGGCCTCGTCGATGTCCCGGAGCCGCCCCTCGAGCTCGGCCCGATCGCCGACGGTCGGCGCCGCGGATCCGGCGGCGAAGAGGATCACACGCCCGTCGAGCGCCTCCACCCGCCCCTGCATTCGAGCGAAGTCGGAGTCGACGAGCTCGCTCCGGTCGAAGCGCCCGACGCCGGCCGTGCCGAGCGCGATCCGATCAGCGTGATCGATCCACGCCGTGGGAGCTGCGCCGGTCACCGTGACGACGCCGTCTTCGACGTCGACGCCAACGCCCTCGGGAGCCGCGAGCCGCTCGCGCACGCGACGCTCGAGAAACTCCCGTGACTCGTAGGTATCGAAGTCGAACCGGACCGTGTCGGGGTCGACTCCGGTCGGAAGCAACACGTCCTCGGGCGCAGCCGCGAACGAATCGCGAAGACCACTCACGACGCGCTCGGAATCCTCCTCGCGAACGCCGAAGACCTGGTAGCCCGGCGCCGCGCGCAGCGCCTCGAGCGCCGCATCCCACGCCTGGCTACGCCTATGCGCCTGCACGCCCCACCAAACGCCGAGCAAGGCGAGCACGACGATCGCCACCGGCATCACCGCGAGGAAGACGGGGCTGCGCTTGCGCTGGCGCCGCTGCTCTTGCAGGCAGGACTCGAGGTGTGGCAGCGTCGCGCGGAACGGTGTGTCGTCCCCGTCGAAGCGCACGAGGTCTTCGCCGCGCTCGAGGTGAACCGCCTCGATCGCGCGCTGCATGACGAGCCGCACCGACGTCGGCGGGTTGCCGCGCACGACGCCCGCAAGCACCGCGTGCGGACCGCGCACGATCATGACGCGCGCGCCGCTGATCGTGATCTGCTGCAGCTCGCTGTCCTCCTCGTCCTCGACCAGGTGGATCGAGTCGCGCACCCAATTGGAGATCGCCGTGAACATGGTTGCCACCAGATCGGCGTCTTGCGTCGCGACGGCCGGGGCCACCGCCTGCGCCAGCGGAAGTCCGGTCTCGCGGTGAAAGAGAAAGACGTGCTCGACGCGGTAGACGAGGTTCTTGACGAGCACGATCTCCGAGAACGGACGCCCGCTGCGGCGCGCCTCCCAGCGCCACTTGAGGCTCTGGATCGACAGGCTGTTCTCCAGCGCCGTGTTGACGCCTTCGACCGCCGCTGCGAGCGCCGCCTGGATCGCCTTGCGGATCGCCGGTCCGAGGACGGGAAAGATCGCGTCGGCGAGGACCTGCGGATTCTTGCGAGCCGAGGTCTCGATGCCAGCCTCGATCGTCGGCGCGAGAGCCCTCGAGAGCTGCTCGTCGTCGGCCGCGCGCATGAGCACCGCCTCGGGGAGGACGTCGCTGACGTCCCTCGAGCTGACCTCGAGCTTGCGCTCCTCCAGAGCGGCGATGCGCTCGCGCTCGCCCTGCAGGAGTAGCCGGCGCAGCTCATCGATCTCGCGCTCGGCCGCCGCGCGGGGCACGGCAGCGCTCCCATCCTCGGGGTTCCGCGCAGGCCGCGGCCGATCACTGTTCTCGGGTTTCATCGCTGCGTCCGCCCACGCGTCCGCCCACGCGTCCGCCCATGCGTCCGCCCATGTGCGGCGCGACCGGTAGTGTCGTGGATCCGAAGTTCGTGTGCTGTACGGCGAGCCTCGCGCGGGCTGGCAAGGCGTCGGGTTCCGGGCGTAGCCTCTGCGCTACTCACGGGTTCCGTCAACGCCGCCAGCGCGTGCGAGGCTCGTCGTACTGCACACGGATTTCGGATCCACGACACTAGCCTTCGGTCGGCTCGCCCAGGCGCCGCGAAAGCTCCGCGAAAAAGGATGCGAGCTGGACGCGCGAGACCTTGTCCGACTCGAGATCCGCCGTCGTGTCGTCGACACGGGCGGATAGCGCCTCGATGCGCGTCTCGTACTCGTCGCGCATCTCGCTGGTCACGGCGAGCAGTCGGGCGTCGAGGCTGGCGAGTGACTTCTTGGCGTGCTCGTCGACCTGAGCGATGCGCTCGTCGAGCGCCTGCCGCATCTCCTCGAGCAAGGAGCGTTGCTCCGCTTCCCCGACGCGGCGGGCGGCGATTTCGTCGCGGACCTGACCGTCGATGCGCTCGACCTCGCCCTTGAGCTTGCGCTCCGACGCGTCGAAGCGCGCGTCCATGTCGGTGCGCAGGCGCTGCACGGCCCCGGCAAGCTCGGACCCGAGGGATTCGACACGTTGTTCCTGCTCCCGCGACCTCGCTCCGAAGAGGATCTCGCGTACCTTGTCGAGGCTCCCTACCTCGTGTGCGGGGACATCGTTGCCCGAGTGATCGTGATCACTCATTGCGTCCGAATTGTCGATCTCAACCACTTTGGTGACTCCAGCTGACCGCTCGCAGCCATGACGTCTCGAGGAACGGGACCACACAGTCTCGTTCCTCGACACTCTCGACGACTTCGCTCGGCAAGGATACCCCGCTTTGGCCACCGAGACGACTCGCGGCGGCACTCCGGCCCTCCACGGGCCCAGGAAGGGGCGTGGAGCGCCCCTGCGCGTGGCGGCGGCCCCCGACCGTGACGATTCGTTCAGCCGCCCCCGCCCCCCTGGTTCTCGAAAAGGGATGGAGCTAGCTTGGTTCGCTCCAAGCCCTCCCCCCGACTTCCCCGAGGCCCGACCCTTGAGAGCCCTCCTCGTCGACGACGACGCCGACTTCCTGACCTTCGTGACGATCGCCTTGGAGTCACACGGCGTGAGCTACGAGACTGCGTCCAGCGCGGTCGAGGCACTCGAAGTCCTCGATGCCAAGAAGCGCACGTTCGATCTCATCCTACTCGACATCGAGATGCCGGGCCCGACCGGCTGGGACGTCCTGCTCGAGCTACGCGAGAAAGGCAACGAGGTCCCGGTGATCTTCGTGTCAGGTCGGGAGAAGGTCGAGGACCGGGTCAAGAGCCTGAAGCTCGGCGCCGACGACTACCTGGTCAAGCCGATCCAAGTCGATGAGCTCCACGCCCGCATGGAGGCCGTGCTGCGCCGGCGCCACTCCCTCGCGCCGCTCGAGTTCGGCGACCTCCAGCTCGACTTGGCGCGGCGGCGCGCCGTGCGCAACGGCAAGCCGGCGCACCTCTCGCCGCGCGAGTTCGACCTCCTGCTCGCGCTCACGCGCGCGGAGGGCAAGGTCGTCTCGCGCCAAGACCTCCTGCGCGAGGTGTGGGACATGGACTTCGACCCCGGCACGAACGTGCTCGACGTCCACATCGGGCGCGTGCGCAAGAAGATCGACCGCCACGGACGCCCGCTGATCAAGACGGTGCGCGGCGAGGGGTACTGCCTCACCCAGCACGAGAGCGAAGAGCAGTAGCCTCAGCAGCCCGTCCAACCGAGCCCCTTGGCCCGCCGGCGCACTCCGGCGGGCCTTTTCTCTTTCCAGGTCCCGAGCTTGAGGATTCACTGTTTTACTGTATGGGTATAGACCATACAGACGCCTCCCCCCGCTACCCCCTGGGCATCACCCCTGCCGTGCCGCTCCGCATCCACATCCAGCCCAACTCCGGCGTCGCGCTCTACAAGCAGGTCGCCAACGAGGTGAAAGCCGCCTTCCTGCGAGGCGCATTGGGCTCCGAGGAGCGGCTGCCGAGCGTGCGCGAGCTGGCCGCGGAGCTGGGCGTGAACCCCACGACCATCGTCAAGGCGTACGACCAGCTCGAGAACGAGCGGCTGATCGTGCGGCGTCAGGGACAGGGCGCGTTCGTCGCGGGGGGCCGCGAGCCCCTTCGCCCCGAAGAGGAGCAAGGGCTGCTGACCAAGCTCGCGCGCCAGCTGGCGCTCGAGGGCAGGCGCCTCGGCTGGAGCGAGGCGGAGATCAAGGCGCAGCTCGACCACGAGCTGCGCGCGTTGCGGCCGACGAGGAAACGCAAGCGATGAACGTGACGGACGCGGGCAACGCGCTGGAAGTGCGCTCGATCTACAAGTTCTACGGCGGCGAGACCGCCGTGCTCGGGCTCGACTGGACCGGCCTCTCGATGGATCCTCGAGCGGAGCCTGGGGCGACTTCGACGGGGATGGCCTCGAGGATCTCTACGTCAGCCGCTCGGGCGGCGTCGACGCGCTTCTGCGCAGCGTCGGAGACGGAACGTTTCGCGACGTCAGCGGCGAGGTCGGCCTCCCCAGGGCTCGCGGTTCACGGGCCGCCCACTGGCAAGACTTCGACGGCGAAGTGCGCTCGAGCGCGGGTTTCGTGTTCCCCGACGGCTCGATCCAGACGACGGCACAGAACTGCTGGGTCAGCAACCCGTGCGCGCGCTCGCCGAAGCCGACGAGCTGACCGATCCAGCGCACGACGAGCCGCTCGAGCTCCGCCATCGCCGGCGCGGAGCGCCACGCGATGACGTTCTGGTACAGGACGGACGCGAGAGCGTCGAAGAGCGCAGCGACCGGATCGGCGGACGCGCAGACGTAGCCGAAGGACCGCGGGTGGCCGTTCTTGCGCGAGGCGGGGACAAGCACCTCGCGCACCTCGTCGAGCAGCTCTTCCACCGGCCGCGGCTCAGCGGGCGGCTCGCGCTCGAGCCGCGCCGCCAGCTCCGCGCCGTTCACGACCGGCAGAAACGGGATCCTCGGCCTCGTTCGCGACGACATCGACGAACAGATCCACGACGGCGTGACCGAGTCGGCGCAGCTCGTCAGGATCCAGTTCGCCGTTGGCCGCGTTCACCGGTTCATCTTCGCCTGCAAGCCCTCGTCGAGCTTGGCGAGGAATTCCTGAGTCGTCAGGTACCCCTGGTCACCACCGACGAGCAGCGCGAGATCCTTCGTCATCGAGCCGGATTCGACCGTCTCGACGCAGACCTCTTCCAGCGCCTTGGCGAAGGCGCGCACGTCCTCGGTGTCGTCCATGCGGCCGCGGTGATCGAGTCCGCGCGTCCACGCGAAGATCGACGCGATCGGGTTGGTCGAGGTCTCCTTGCCCTGCTGGTGCTGGCGGTAGTGGCGCGTGACGGTGCCGTGCGCGGCCTCCGCTTCGATCGTGCCCCCGTCGGGTGTCATCAGCACCGACGTCATCAGGCCCAGCGAGCCGAAGCCCTGCGCCACGGTGTCCGACTGCACGTCGCCGTCGTAGTTCTTGCACGCCCAGACGAACCCGCCGGACCACTTGAGCGCGGCCGCGACCATGTCGTCGATGAGGCGATGCTCGTACGTGATGTCGGCCGACTGGAACGCTTGGGCGAACTCGGCGTCGTAGACCTCTTGGAACAGGTCCTTGAAGCGTCCGTCGTACACCTTGAGGATCGTGTTCTTCGTCGACAGGTACACGGGCCACTTGCGCTGCAGGCCGTAGTTCAAGCACGCGCGCGCAAAGCCGCGGATCGACTCGTCGAGGTTGTACATCCCCATCGCGACGCCGCTGGTCTCGAAGTCGAAGACTTCGTGCGTCACGGGCTCACCGTCGCCGGCGGGCGTGAACGTCATCGTGAGCTTGCCGGCCCCCGGGATCAGCATGTCGGTCGCGCGGTACTGGTCACCGAACGCGTGACGCCCGATCACGATCGGCTGCGTCCAGCCGGGCACGAGCCGCGGGACGTTCGAGCAGGTGATCGGCTCGCGGAAGACCGTGCCGCCGAGGATGTTGCGGATCGTCCCGTTCGGAGACCTCCACATCTTCTTTAGCCCGAACTCCTCGACGCGCGCCTCGTCGGGCGTGATCGTCGCGCACTTCACGCCGACGCCGAGCTCCTTGATCGCGTTCGCTGCGTCGATCGTGATCTGATCGTCCGTCTCGTCGCGCTTCTGAATCGACAAGTCGTAGTAGCGCAGGTCGACGTCGAGGTACGGGAGGATGAGGCGTTCCTTGATGAACGCCCAGATAATGCGGGTCATCTCGTCGCCATCGAGCTCGACGAGGGGGGTCTTGACGCGGATCTTGGCCATGGGAGAGGTCGGAAGGGATCGATTTGAGGGGCGAAGAGTTTAGGGCACGACCGCCTCGACCGCCACCTGCCCCCATCCCTGCGAGCCGGCTCTATACTCGAATCCGGTACCTGATCCGAGAATCCGAACCCGAGACACCACGATGCTGCGCGCCGCCTGCCTCTCTTCGCTCGCCTTCCTGTCCACGCCCCTCGCCTCCGCCGACGTCCTGACCCCGAGCGAGGTCTTGCGGGTCGAGTTCACGATCGACAACGCCTTCAACCTGCAACCCAACACGCTGAGCCTCAACTTCGGCATCGTCCAGGTCCTGGCGGCGTACACCGAGCGCTCGGCCGCGCTGTACGACGGCTCGACGCTGCTCGGGATCGACTCCAAGACCTCGTTCGGCAGCCACGTCGGCCCTTTGAGCCTGAACCCGTCGAACTCCTGGGTGACGGCGACGAGCCCCTACACGTTCAAGAACCCGACGATCGTCGACTTCACGACGATCCTCGACGGAACGATCCAGGGCCGCGTCGACTTCACGATCGCGACGGGGGCGATCGACATTCCGCTGAACCAGGTCAACCTACGCCTCCTGCGCGCCACGGGTCCCTCCAGCGGGAATGTCGTGACTCCCCCGCCGACCGTCACCTCGGTGGCTATCGTGAACGACATCGGCGGGAACTACTGTGGACCCGCCGCGCCCAACTCGTCCGGCGGACCCGCGGCGATCCTGGCCTTCGGTAGCACCATGGCGGGTGGCAATCCGCTGCGCCTGGACGTGACGGGGATGCCGACCAATCAGTTCGGCTACTTCCTGGGGGGCCAGACGCAGGGCTTCTTCAACCCGGCAGGCTCGCAGGGCTTCATCTGCCTCACCGGCACGATCGGTCGCTTCAACCGTCCGGGCGAAATCCAGAACTCGGGCGCGCTCGGTGCGTTCGGGCTCGACGTGAACACGAACGACGTCCCGGTCAGCCCGCCGGTCGCGATCCAACCCGGCGAGACCTGGAACTTCCAGGCTTGGTTCCGCGACAACAACCCGGGGCTGACCTCGAACTTCTCGGACGGGATCGAGATCACGTTCCAATGATTCGGTGGCCTTGAAGCCCCTGCCCCACACCACGACCCGGGCCTGCGCCGGAGGCCTCCTGCTGCACAAGGAGATCGGCCCCGAGAGCCACCGGGCCGAACATGTCCACGCAACGAGCGCATTGACCCTGACGCTCGACGGCTCCTATGAAGAGGAGCTCGAAGTCGGTCGCCTGGCCTGCCTACCGTGGCAGGCGCAGTTCAAGGCCGCCGGGATTCCGCACTGCACGACGACGGGCAAGCGCGGCGGACGGCTCTTCATCCTGGCTCTCGAGCCCCCGGCCTTGGCGCAGGCCTCGGTGATCAGAACCTGGACCGTCCCGTTCGATTCGAGCGTGGCGCAGCGACCGCGATCGCCTTGTCGCTCCACGTGGAGACCTTCCTCGCCGGCCCCGCCAAGGCAGGGCCGGCACGTCTCCCTTCCGCGCTGCTGTCCAGCCTCGACGGCGCCCTCGGGGCCGTCCAGCACCGCGACGCGCCGACGTGGATCGACGACGTCGGTCACCGGATCCGCTCACGCCCAGGAGCCGCGTGGACCACTAGTTGTCGCATGCTCACGCGCGCCGCTCTCCTCGCCGCACTCGCCGCGATCGCGTGCCGGGATCTCTCGGCGCCACAGCCGCCGGTCGATGCCGCCGCGCCCAGACCCCCGAGCTCGAACCGCAGCATTGGCGGCGCGGAATCGCCTACTACTACGCCGGCGAGTACGAGGCAGGAGTCAAGCAGTTCGAGCAACACCGCACGGTCAATCCGGCTGACGTCGAGAACGCCGCTTGGCACTCCATCTGCCGGGCACGCGCGAGCGACGCGGAGACTGCCCGGGAGGCGCTTCTGCCGGTCGGTCACGATGCGCGCGTGCCGATGCCGAAGATCTACGCGCTGTTCGCGGGGCAGGCGACGGCGGACGAGGTCGTGCGCGCGGCGGGGAACGACCCGGGTGCGCTCTTCTACGCCCATCTCTACGTCGGGCTTCACCACGAGGCCCTGGGAGCGGCCGAGGCAGCGAGCCACCACATCCAGCTCGCAGCCACGACGTTCAGCCAGCCGCACTACATGGGCGACGTCGCCCGAGTGCACGCAGCGCTGCTCGCCGAATAGCGCCAGAGGGGACGCCTACAGTACGCCGGCGCCCTTCGCGTCGAAGTACCGATTGGCCAGCGCCACGGGCAGCTGCTGTGCCGTGACGTCGAGCGCGCTGACGTGCTGAGCGCGCAAGCGCTCGATGACGCGCTGTCGGCCCTCGACGTAGAGGTCGGCGGCCGAGGCATTCAGGGCCTCCTCGAGATCGGCGACGGGGCTCGTGCGCATGCGGTCGATCGCGCGTTCGCGCAGGCTCGCGACGATCACGAGGTGGCGCCGACGCAGAGTGCGCAGCGCGGGATCGAGCTCGGGCGCGTCCTCGGCGCGCAGGTTGGTCAGGAGCACGACGAGCGCGCGCCGGCGCTGCAGCATCATCGTTCGGCGCGCTGCTTCGAGGTAGTCCGAGGGCGCGGTAGTCGGCTGCAGATCGTAGATGCCGTTGAGGACCTTCGTCATGCCTCCCGCGCCGCGTACCGGCGCGAGCCAACGCTCGCTCCCGCCGAAACCGAGCACGCCCACCGCGTCCCCCTGCCGCAGCGCGATGTAGGTCAGGAGCAAGATCGCGTTCAGGCAGTGGTCGAACTGCGAGAGCTCTCCGTCCATCGACCGCATGCGCCGGCCGGAGTCGACGAGGAACACGACGTTCTGGTCGCGCTCTTCCTGGTACTCGCGGCTGATCAGCTCGCGCCGGCGCGAGGTGGCCTTCCAGTCGATCTGCTGAATGAGATCGCCCTCGCGGTAGTCGCGCAGCTGATGGAACTCCAGTCCGCTCCCGCGCCGCGGCCTGCGTCGGATGCCCATTTGGCTGACGCGGTTCTCGAGCGCGAGGAGCGAGTAGCGCACGACCGGAGCGTAGTTCGGGTAGACGCGCAGCTCCCTCTCGTCGCCCGCGCGCTCGCGTGCGTGCCACAGACCGAACGGCGAGACGCGCAAGAGCTCGACCCGCCCGAAGCGAGCCGTCCCACGCGCGCGCGCCTGCATGCGATAGGAGAAGCGTGCAGACCCCGCGGCCGGCACGTCGCACGCGTGCGGCAGGCCCTCGAAGTCTGCGCCGAGGGGCGGATGGTCGAAGACGTGGATCGATGCGACGCGACCGGAGGCGTTGTGGACCGTCAGCGCCACCTCGCCCCAGACACCGGCGGCCGTCGACTCGGGCGCCTCGCGCTCGACCTCGAGCGGCCCACGCCGCAGCAGCGCCACGGCGTCGAGCACGAGCAGCACGAAGCCGAACACGCCGAGCGCTGCCCACACCACCACGAGCGGAGCGAAGAACGCCGCGGGCAGCGCGAGAACGAACCAAGCCAGGGCGCCCCGCACGGTCTTCGACGACGGCCTCATGTGCGCGGAGCTTCGACGCGCGCGAGCACGGCCTGCAGGACGTCGTCGGTCGTCCGGCCCTCGAGCTCGAGCTCCGGCGCGATTGCGACGCGGTGACGCAGGGCGGCAAGGCTGACGTCCTTCACGTCGTCCGGCATGACGAACCCGCGGCCGGCCATCAAGGCGCGGGCACGCGCGGCGCGGATCAGGGCCAGCGCCCCGCGCGGTCCCGCGCCGACGTCGATGCCGCCGCCCACGCGCGTCTCGCGCGCGACACGCACGGCGTAGGAGACGACGCTGTCAACGAGCGTCACGCGCGTGCAGATCTCCTGCATCTCGGCGATCTCCGCGGGTGACGCGACGGCTTCGACCGCGTCGACGTCGAGGAGGCCGGCCGTACGCCCCTTCGACACCTGCCGCACGAGCTCCACCTCCTCGTCTTCGCCCGGGTAATCGATCCGCACCTTGAGAAGGAAGCGATCGAGCTGGGCCTCGGGTAGCGGGTACGTGCCCTCCTGCTCGATCGGGTTCTGGGTCGCGAGCGTCATGAAGGGCGCGTCGAGGTCGATCCCCTCGCCCTCGATCGTGATCCGCGCCTCCTGCATGACCTCGAGCAGCGCCGCCTGGGTCTTGGCCGGCGCGCGGTTGATCTCGTCGGCCAGCAGGAGGTTCGTGAACGCGGGGCCGCGACGGATGCGGAACTTCCCCGTGTCCACGTCGTACATCGCGTGCCCGGTGACGTCCGACGGCATCAGGTCGGGCGTGAACTGGATGCGCGCGAACTTACCGCGGAAGGTGCGCGCCAAGGCGAGGACGAGCAGCGTCTTGCCGAGCCCCGGCACGCCCTCGAGCAGCACGTGTCCGCCCGCGAGCAGGCCGGTCAACACCTGGTCGACGACGGCGTCCTGACCGATCACTGCGCGCTGAATCTGCTCGCGCATCGCGCCGATGAGGGCGGCGGCACGCTCGATCTCGGGGCTCGTCTCGGCCGGACCAGCGGGCTGGCGTTCTTCGGGCTGCTCCTCGGGGAGCCCTGCGTCTGTCGTCTCGCTCATAGGGATTGGTCGATCCGTCGGAGGTCTCGCACGTATCGGGTGAAGGCAGCCGCATCCGGGGCGGCGGGATGAAAGAGGGCGTCGTAGCAGTGCTCGGCACTGAGCGAAGTCCGCGCGGCGAGCTCGCCGGCGAGCTCGCCGTGCTCGAGCGTGGCGAGCTCCGGCGCGGCCGCCTCGATGTGTCCTTGAACGCGCCGGCGCGTCGCATCGAGCAGCGGTCCAGGCGAGCGCTCACGCCACAGGAACCGTCCGACCGCGACGACGTGCTCGGAGAAGTCGCGGCGAGCGAGGGGCGCGTCGGCGCGCAGCGGACCGAAGCGCGGGATCACGTGCCAGAGCCACAGACCGAGCAGCACGCCACCCGCGAGGACGAGGGTCCACAGATGGCGCAGGATCAGGTCGACGAGGCTCGGCTGGAGCCCGTACACGAACAGGGCACCGGAGCTCTCGGTCCGCAGCGACAGTAGCTGCCACAGGAGCGCCGCGTGATCGACCTCGTCGATGCGCTCGTTCGTGAAGCACGATCCGGACGCGAGCAGGGTGACGCGCCCCGTCCCACGCACGTACGAGAGCATCATCGCCGCGCTCGGATCTCCAGCCATCGGCTCGACCGACTCACCGCCGACGTCGTCGAGGGTGAAGTCCGCGTCGAACTCGAAGGAACGGCTGCGGCTGTCGACGAAGAACTGCTCCGAGGGTTCCCCCGCGAGCGACTCCTCGACACCGAGCCAGTCGAGCCACGACCCGGAGCGCTCGAGCGCCTGCATCCCGTCGGCGGACGTCGCGTCGACGCCCCAGCCTTGCTCGACCCCCGACACCAGGAGGATCAGGTGGCCCCCCACTTCGACCCACGCCGCGAGCTCCTCGAACGCGAACGCGACGGCCTGTGCCGGGGCGACGAGCACGGTGCCTGTGGCAGGTGGACCGCTGTAGGCGCTGTCGCTCTCCGCCCGCAGACCCATCGCCGTCGAGAACCGCTCCGCGGCGAGCAGCGGGTTGGCGCGCGCCTCCCCGCGGTAGCCGACTTCGACCTCGACGCTCTCGCCCGAGCAGCCTGCAGCCGCGAGCAGCGCCACGGCGAACGCCGCGCGCACGAGCGGGGCACGCATCACGCCGCGCCCCCGAACGCGGAGGGCCAGCCGCTGAGCAGGCTCTCCATACGGGCCTCGACCGGGACGATGCGCCCGTAGGCGCACAGCTGCCACGACTGCGTCAGCCCACGGAAGTACTCGACGCGTCCACCGTCGGCCAGGACCTCGACGTGGGCGACGCAGTCGCGCTCCGTGTCGCCCTCGCCGATCACGAGCCCGTCGCGCTCGATCAGATGCACGATCGACGCGCGGTACAGGAGGCTCAACGCCTCGCGCATCGCGCCCGCGGCGAACAGTCGCCGCGCCTCGCCGGGGACGTCGTCCGGCAACGACTCCGGGCGGATGTCGAGCCCGAAGGCCGTTTCGGCGGGGCTCGTCGGAGGTGCCCGGCGACGGCCGATCCCGAGCGCTCCACCGCCCGTCTCGCGCAACACGATCCACAGGATCACGGCCGCGAGCGTCGCCACGGCGACCCACGCCAACCCGCGCAGGAACGACCAGAGCCAGTCGAGCTCGAACGATCCGTTGGGGGCGTACAGCCGCGTCGTGACGGTCGAGAAGTCCTCGTGCTCGAGCACCTCCGCGATCACGATGGCGGGATCCCGAGGGCCACTGGGAGCAGCCTCCTGCGCCTGGACGGCGCCAACGATCGATCCCGCGAGCCAAAAGAAGACCATCACCTGAGCCACGTGCGCCCCGGCGCGGGCGAGCCGCTCACCGAGCCGCCGGAACGTCAGCTCGACGTCCCAGCCCTCCAGGAACGTGCGCCGGTTGAGATAGAGGCCGAACCCGGCGGCGACGTAGAACGGCTCGATCACCCCCATCGCGACGACCGTGAAGCACGCGTACAAGAGGTCGAACACGGCCGGCGCCTCGCCGTTCATGAGATCGACCCACATCAGCTCGATGTCCGGTGCGATCTCCGGCGGCAGCATCAGGTAGCCGAGGACCAGCAGCGCCATCACCAACGCGCCTTCGAAGAGCACACACGCGAACGTCAGGTGCCCGGCGCGCCGGCCGCTCTGGGCCTTGAGGACCCTGGCGCGCGCGCGCGCCTCGGCACCGCGCTGACCCTCGAGCTCGGTGACGGGCAGCGTGAACGATCGCACCGGGCTGAAGCGGTAGAGCACGAGCGCGCCGAACAGTCCGCGCGACCACAGCCGCGGAACGTTGCGCAGGACCTCGATCAGGGTGGGCGTCGCGCCGAAGAGAGCGCGGCTCAGCACGTAGAGCGGCACGCGGTCGAATAGCGGCTTGAGCCACCAGATCGCGATCACCGCCCATCCGGGGTCGGGCACGAGCAAGAGGATCAGGAGCGACACCGGCAGTGCCGTCGTGCACCACGCCCCCCACACGATCCGGCGCCAGTGCACCGCCATGACGAACCCGAGGTCGATCGCCTCCAGGCCGCTGCGCGGCCGGATCACCGCGGCGACGTCATCGAGCTTCACGACGCCCTCCCGCGAACAGGAAGTAGGCGAGCACGAGCACCCACAGCGTGATCCCGACGATGTACTTGACCTGCGGCGCGGCTCCCGAGGGAGACCAGAAACCCTCGATGAACGCGGCAGTCAAAGTCATCAGCGCCGCACCGTACAACAGATGCAGCCCTTCGCGGCCGCGCACGCGCAGGGCCTCCGCCCGCGTCCACCGGCCGGGCGAGACGAGCGCGAGGCCAATCTTCAAGCCCGCCATGCCGGAGATGATGATCGCCATCAGCTCGAACGAGCCGTGCCCAGCGACGAACGAGTAGAAGTTCTCGTAGTGGCCCGCACGGTGGATGTGGCCGAAGGCCGCCCCCAGGTACAGTCCGTTGAAGATCATGAAGAACAACGTCCCGAGCCCGAACACGATCCCGCCCGCGAACGTGCGGAAGTCGATGCCGATGTTGTTCTGGATGTAGCCCGCGAAGGCCTCCAGGTTCGAGGCCGCGTCGACCGTGCGTCCGACGCGCGTCGTGTCGGGCCCGTACATCTCGTCGAGCTGCGCCGCCATGTCGGGTCCAATGACGGAGTAGACCCACTGCGGAGCGACGTGGGACGCCGCGATCATCCCGAAGAACGGCCCCCAGAAGATCAGCATGCAGAACCAAAAGAGCGCCGCGTTCGCCCGCACCGTGCGCGGAAAGTCGACCGCGATGTAGTGCACGAGCGGCCCGAGGAAGCGAGCGCGCGGCTTGTAGAGCTGGTGGAAGCCGCGCATCGCGAGGCGGTTCAAGCGTTCGACCAGCACGGCCCCGTACATCCGCCGCTCGGCGAGCGACAGATCGCGGCACACTTCGCGGTACAACGCGGGAAGCGCTGCGGTCTCGCGCCCGCCGCGTCGCCACGAGCGCCGCGCCTCGAGCCGCTTCAGCAGAGCGGAGAGCTTCTCCCAATGCGGCTCGCGAGCCCGCACGAACTGCTCGCGGTTCATGACGGGCGCCTCGCCCAGGCGGCCATGCCGTGCACACGCACCAGCCCCTCCTGCCCCTTCGCACCCGTCAGCGGCTCGAGCAGGTTCGCGAGCTCTTTGCGTCGGGCGGTCGTCCAGTTCGACGAGCGTTCGTCGAACTCCAGGAGCGCGGCTTGTTCGTCGATCGCCAGGGCAACGGGCGGTGCGAGCGGCTCGTGCTGCGACGGCTCGTCACGCCCGGGCGGAGCGTCACGGTAGGCGACGACGGTCCCGGCGACACGGTCCCCGAGCCGCTGGAATTCGGGACTGACCAGAGCCGAGACGAGCCCGAAGCCGTAGGCGAATGGGAAGAAGTCCGCGAAGCGCACGAAGTTGCGGATCAGCGACGCCGTCCAACCCACGGGCGTCCCGTCGCGGTGAACGACGTGCAAGCGGCACGAGCGCTTGCCCGGCGTCGCGCCGTTGCGCATGACCTCGAAGAACACGAAGTAGAACCACTCGCCAAGGAACACCGTCAAGAGGAAGAAGGCTAAGCCCGCCCCGCCGAAGAGCCCCGCGACCGTGGCGATGCCGTAGTAGACCGCGCCGCGGATCAAGGCGTCGATGAACCACGCGGTCAGCCGCGCGACCGGACCGGCGACGCGCAGACCGAGCTCGACGCCCTCGGGCGTCTCGACCGCTCGCCGTGTGTCGAGCTTCAAGCCTCGATCACGATCGTGTCGGCGAGCAGATCGTGAACGCAGCGCGACTGTTCGCCGAAGATCCAGAGCGTGTCGATGATTGCGTACAACGGAATCAGGCTGAGCAGGCCGTTGACGATGATCCGCAATCCGAGGATGCGGCCGAGACTCGCGTCCACGCCTCCGACACGCACGATCCGGATCCCGAGGATCTTTTTCCCGAGCGTCCAGCCGTTCTGGCTCAACAGCACGAGCTGCCACACGAAGAACCCGATCGTGCCGATCGCCATGATCGCGAGCCCGAGCCCGTCGGAGTCCATGAAGAACCCGACTCCGAACCCTACGGCCCAGAACGCGTACATGATCAGCGTATCGATGATCGTCGCCCCGAGCCGCGAGCCGCGGGAGGCCGACGTGAAGGACGCACGGCGCCGCACGTCGCGGACCGGTGCAGTAGGAGCCGCATACGGATTCGATTCAGTCATGGATTCTCTCTCTCCCGGAAAGCGACGACTACCGGGACGCGCATGATAGGCGAAAGCGAGGCCTCAGCGTCCAGAAGTCGTTGAGCCGCGCGGCAGCCCGACGGATGCTCGCAACGGGTTCCTTCCAGATTCAACGACAACGGCAACGGCTTTCAGCCGTTGCCGTTGAATCAGGTGCGACTCGTGCGCCTGCGGGCTCTTGTGCTCGGACTCAGCCGCCCGCTAGGAAATCGTCGCCGTTTTTCTTCCACCAGTCGCGCCAGGCCTTGACGCCCTTGGCGCGTTTGGCCTCGCTCGCCTCTGTGGGGTCGAAACGGAAGTCGTGTCCGGTGATGTGGCGCAGAGCGATCATCGCCGCCTCGCGCACGGCCGACGACGGGTCCTCGAGCGCGTCGATCAAGCTGGGCACCGCCGTACGCGCCTCGAGGTCTTCGAGCACGCGCGCGGTCGCCATGCGAACAAAGAGATCGACGTCGCCGAGCATCGGAATCAGGTACGGAATGACGTCGCGGTCACGCGTCTCGCCAAGGGCGTACACGGCGTCCAGGCGGATCCCCGCGTTGGCGTGCTGGAGATCGGCCAGGAGCGGCTGCCAAGCGGGCGTGCCGGCGGGCGGCTGTGCGCCCCCCCCCTCACCCGACGCCCCACCGTCGACGACACCGGGCGCGGCGCCCATCGGTCGCGTCGACAAGACCCGGAGTGACTCCTCGAGCTCGATGATGCGGTCCGAGTAGAAGCGCATGTCCTTCTCGAACGAGATGAGCTGCTCGCCGAGCAGCCGCGCGCGCTCGGCGGCGGCCGCGTCCCCCTCGTCGATCGTGGTGCGCAGCTCGGTGAAGCGCGTGGTGAAGCCATCGATGCGCTCGGTCACCGCTCCCAACTCCGCGCGCACGCCGGCGATCGTCTGCTCGACGTCCGCCTTCGTCGCTTCACGTTCGGTCTGCATGCGCGCCTCGGCTTGCTCCATGCGCGTCCCGACCGTACGGCTCATGGAGTCCTGGGCGCGCCGCAAGCCGTTGACCTCGCGCCGCAGCTCGAGCGACGCGGTCTGCATGTCGTCGCCGATGCCGTCCATGCGGTCGACCACGAGCGCGAAGCCCGCGGCCGAGAACGCGATCGCCAGCATCCCGACCAAGACACCACCCGCCCCCGAACGGCGGCCCGCAGGCGCGCCATGGGTCGGCGCCGTGGCGCTCGCACCGGCGACGTGGGGCGTGGCCTGACCGTGGGCCGGGGCAGAGCCGAGCGAGTCGGGTGCGAGGGAGCCTGGCTCCTCGTCCTCGCTGCCGCCCCCCATCGCTTGGTCGCAGGCAGCGCACACCACCCTGCCCTTGCGAACGAAAGCGTTGCCCGCGTCGAGATCCGACTGAGGCACCGACTCGTTGCAGAGGTCGCAAAAATGGATTTCCATTCGAGTCTCCAATGGGCGTTTCCTTCGATTGAGGGTAGCGACTGCCAGGCTCCCGGTGACTCTATCCCCTCAGGAAAGGCTGGTCACCGGTAGGCCCGGCCTCGTAAAAAGCCCGTTCGGTCCGACGAGCCGATTTCGGACTCAGGCCTCGCAGTCGGGTTCCTGTAAGCTGAGTTTCGATATGAATCGAGAGCCTCTCGAGATTTCGGCCCAGCTCCAGGGCCGCATCCACGATCTCGGCCTGGAGTTCCTGGCCGACTTCCTGGAGGTGGAGACGCGCCGGCACCCGCGCAATCTCGATGCACTCGTCGAGCTCGGACACGTCTACACGCGGTTGAAACGCTTCGGCGACGGCCTGCGGATCGATGAGCAGCTCGTGCGCATCGCGCCGCAGAATCCCACGGTGCACTACAACCTCGCCTGCTCCCGCGCCCTCCTGGGCAGCATCGACGCCGCCTTCGACGCCCTCGAGCGCGCGATCGAGCTGGGCTACGACGACGCCGAGTACATGCGCCGCGACGACGACCTCGCACGGCTACGGGACGTGGGGCATTTCCACGACCTGGTGGCCCGCATCGAAGCACGGACCGGCGCCTGAGGCGGGGCGGTCAGCGCTCCAGCAAGGCCAGCCGTCGCAGCGCGCGTCGAAGAGACGCACGTAGTTCGACTTCCCTCCGGCGCGCACGGCGCGCACGAGCGCGCGCCGGTCGGCGTCGGACCAACCGCCGCGGCCGGGCAATGCGAGGACCACGGGCGCCCAGCGCTTCCGCACCTGCCGCTCCTCGCACGACCATGCGCCCATTCGACGAACGCCGAGCGCCGCCTGGGCCTCGCTCGATGACCGGCGCGTCGGCGTGGATGAACGCGTACAGGTCGCGCTTGCGAGTCATCATCGCCTCGCGCGCGAGCCGGACCAGGCGCTCGCCGTCGGTGGCGGAGACGCGTCGCTCGCCGACCGGATCTTGAAGGAACGCACGCTCGTCCGGACGCCCGCCGCGTGCGATCGGCTCCGAGACGGAGAGATGTGTCTCCTCCAACACGAGCTCCTCGTGGTCGGACAACATCTGTACGCCCTTCTCCGCAAGGCACCTACCGCGAATTGCGCTGGGCGCGAGCGGGACGATCCGCAGGAAACAGCCGTTCGCGGGCGCGGTCAGCGCGCCAGGTCGAGCACCTCCACACTGCCCGCCGTCGCGAGCACGGCGCGGTCGCCCACCGCGGCGACCGCCAGGGGCCCGGTCGCGGGCGCGGAGAGCACAAACGAGCCGGTCACCTGGCCCGAGGCCATGTCGATCACGTCCGCCCCCGCGCTCGTGCGCACGACGGCACCGCGGCAGCCGAAGCTTGGCGAGAGCCCACCGAACGCGGCGATGTCGACCGAGCTCGCGCCCAGCGGCATCGTCGAGACGAGCACGGGCGGGCCGGTGGTTGGCACCTCGAAGAGCTGGGCGCTCGAACCGGCCGCGACGAGTACCCGATTGAGCTGCACGCAGACGACGCCCTGGCCATTGGTGGATTCGGTGCTCGCGAAGCGCCCGATTCGCTCCGCCGTCACGAGGTCGTAGAAGGTCGTCGCGTCCGAAGCCGCGGGGCCGGTGCGCACGACCGCCGTACCGAACGGCGCCACGACGTCCTGGGCGTCGGCGGTGAGCGCGTAGGTCGCGAGCCGATCCGGAAGGCCGTTCGTCTCGATCACCTGCACGGCGTCGGGCCCCGCGGCTCCCGTGACGATCGCCCGCGTGCCCTCGACCACGACCGCACGCGCGCCACTCGCCGCGCTCGCCGCGGCGAAGAAGCGCGTCGGGAAAGGGGAGACGCCGACGACGGCCGAGACCGCATCGTTCCCGGACCCACTGGCGCGCACGACGTAGCGCAGTCCGGCGCCATCGACGTCGTACGGCGCCGAAGAGAGCAGGTACCAGCCGGACAGGGCCCAGGACCCCAGGTGCCCGCGGTAGATCTGAACGAAGTTCGGACCGCTGCCGGTGACGACCGCGCTGGCACCGTCGATCGCGACGGCGCGCACACCGCTCGGAGCGCTCGTGCTGGCCGTGGTCGACGTTCGCACGCCACTCGAAGCGTCGTAGAACGTGACGGCATCGGGCCCGGCGCCGGCGCGCACGACGACGTTGTTGCCATCGATGGCGATGTCGTAGGCGTCACTGGTCAACGCGTGCGAGGCGATGCGGCTCGGCGCTCCCTCCAGCTCGAAGATCTGCACCGCGTCCGGCCCCGCATCACCCGCGATCACGGCGCGCGAAGGCGTGGTCACGATCGTGCGCATCCCCGAGGCTCCGCTCGAGGCGTCGAAGGCGCTCACGAGCGACCCCGTGCGTGCATCGATGAACTGGATCGCGTCCGGCCCGGATCGATTCGAGCGCGTGATGATCCGGGCGCCGTTGCGCAAGACGGCCACGGCGTACGCTTCGCCCGCAACCGGGACGCTGGCGAGCGCTTGCGGATTGGAGGGACAGCCGCCGCCCGCGTTGAACTCGATGCCGACGGCGTTGGTGAAGTTGCTGCCCCCGAGGTCTCGATGCCAGGCCTGCCAGTACCATATCTCGCCCGCCACGATCGCCTCACCCGGCGCGGGGAAGGTCGGGACGGGAATGCTGCCGACGTCGAGGGTGAGCGTCGGTCCGACTCCGATCTGGCCGGGCTCCGCGTAGCGCCCCTGCAAACCCAGGACACACACGTTTCCGACCGAGCCCGGCGGCAGCGGGATGAAGCCCAGGGTGCGCGAGCCGACGAAGTAGCCGAACTGCCCGGGCGGAATGTTGCTGGCGATCAGGGTCACGTCCTGATCTCCGATGTCCTCGCTGCCGGTCGCCGCGATCGCGCCAGAGGCCCCGGTCGAGTTCGGGTTGCCGGGGTCGCACAGGCTCGGAGTAAAACCGATCGGACCTTGGGCGGTGGCCGGGGCGGTGATCATCGCGAGCAGAACGAGGAGGCGACGGAGCATGCGGAAGTGGGTCATCTGTCTCGTCTTTCAGGCAGGCCACATCGCCCCCTGGGGGCGGCTGCGGCGAGGGACGGGTTCCCCGCGCGAGCACGAGGCCTTCCACGGCGATCCGTGCATACGGTCCGAAGAACCCGACCTTGCATCGATCGCCCGCAATTCGGGGCCGCGCTCACCGCCACTCGTCTGGAGTTTCGCCGCAAGGTCGGAGGAAATGGAGGAGCCGCGGCGACCCAATGGATCGCCGCGGCTCACGCGCTGCCGGGGAATACGGTGGTTGCTACTGGGGATCGACGGACGGAGTTGCCTCGTCCATGTGCTCGACCTCGTCGACGTCCTGCACGTCGTCGCCGTCCGACGTCTCGTCGACATTCTGCATCTCGTCGCTGTCCGGCGTCTCGTCGACATTCTGCATCTCGTCGCTGTCCGGCGTCTCGTCGACGTTCTGCATCTCGTCGCTGTCCGGCGTCTCGTCGACGTTCTGCATCTCGTCGCTGTCCGGCGTCTCGTCGACGTTCTGCATCTCGTCGCTGTCCGGCGTCTCGTCGACGTTCTGCATCTCGTCGCTGTCCGACGCCTCGTCGACGTTCTGCATCTCGTCGCCCTGCCAGGACTCGTCGGCGTTCTGGATCTCTTCGGTCTGCTGCGGGTCATCGACCTCTTGAACGGTGACCTGCACGTCCTGGGGCATGACCGGCTGGGATTGCTTCGCCTCGCTCGAGACGTGACCGGAGAGCATCGGATCCTGCGCCCGCGCCGCGGCCCACGCACGCCACTGGGCGACGGCCTCGGCACGCTGTGCCTCTTCGGCGCTAGCGTCGAAGCCGAAATCCTGGCGCGTCGCGCGCTGCAGCGAGCGCGCACAGATGGCGCGCGTCATCGCGCGCGGGTCCTCGAGGCCGTCGACCAACACGCCGACGCTGTCCCAATCGCCGAGCTGCATGTGGGCGCGGGACCGCTCGAGGCGCAGGTCGACGTTCTCCTCCGACGGCCACGGAATCGTGCGCAGGTGGTCGACGAGACGCGAGTCGCGCGTCGCGCCGAGGGCGGCCAGGGCGGTTCCAGCGACCTTCGGGCGCGGATCGGCGACGAGCGCGAGCAAGTCGTCGTACGCAGGCTCACCGACGTCGCGGAACCACTCGATCGTCCGGATCCGCTCTTCGAGCGTCTGCAGCCAGGGAATCTGAGCCAGTTGAATCTCGATCTGGCGCGCGAGCGGCGGGGACGGCTCGAGCCAGTCGGCTTCCGGCGGGCTTTCGACGGACACGGACTCGGAGCTCGCCGGCTGGGCGGGCTCGGAGGAACGCGTCCCGCCACAGGCGGCACACACGAGAGCCAGGCTGCAGAGCAGGGCTTGGACGAGCGTTCGTTCGGCGCGGATGCGGTGGGTCATTTCGAGATTCGGTCGCCTCGACCTTCGGGAACGGAGGGGATCGGGGCCGCCTAACGCGGTCCCCGTGCCTACTGTCGGCTCGATGTCTCGATTTCTTGACTCTTGCCGGCGCGGCCGAGTCCCGAACATGACAACAGCAGCAGCCCCAACCCCAGGAACCAGGGCGCGCGAGGGTCCGGATCGCCCGTGTTTTCGGGCTCCGACGCCGCCCGCACCGGCGCCACCGGAGTGCGATCGACGCACACGATCTCCGCGTCGAGTTCCGTGGGAGGACCGGTGCGATAGGTCAGCCGCGCGAGCTCCTCGGCCGCGCTCCCCCACAACTCGACCTCGAGCCCGACCCCCGCGGGAAACCGGTCGAGCCATTCGGGACGCACCGCCGCCCGCGAGTCGCGGGGATCCGCGCCGGTCCCCCCCATCCCGATCCGCATCGGGATCGTTCCGAGCGCGAGGCCGCGCTCGAGCTGGCCGAGCGCACCCCGTTCGCGCGGTGGATAGAGCGTCGCCTCGACCTCGGCCGGCCACCCGGGGGGCACGCCACGCAACACGAGGTGCTCGCCCTCGCGCACGAGGCGCGCCGCGCCGCTCCCGCGTGCGGCCCCGCGGCCGAGCGTGCGCAGCAGCGGATCGAACAGTGCCGGGTCGTCCAACAGAAAGGGCGCCCACCCCGGCCGCGGCGCGCTCGCGATCGCCGCGACGAGACCGGAACCGACGCGCTGCACGGCGAGGACGGGCGACCCGTCGGCGCGCGCCCACACGACGTCGGCCCCTGGCACAGGGACGGACCGGACGAGGGCCGGCAGCGCGCCAAGGTCGCCCGTCTCGCGCCCCACGGCGTGCGCCGCGCTCACGTCGCGCGCGACGCTCCCTGGCGGGAGCGACGACGAAGCGAGCAAGCGCGCGCGCGCGGCCGGGTCGCGGTCGACACGGTCGGCGTGCACCTCCTGGTGCAGGAGCTCGGCGAGACCGGACAGATCTCCGGCATCGACCAGCACCTCTCCCTCGAGCAGGAGCGCACCGAGCACTGCGCGGTTCGGGCGTTCGCCCATGGCGAGCATGCGCAGGTCCGTCGCCGCCGCGACGAGCTGCTCGCGCACCGCCCGGTAGCCGATTCCCGGCGTCCGCGAATGGCCGTCGGTCAGGAGCAAGCACAGACCCGGCACGTCGGTCGCCAAGCGCTCCTCCGCCAGGCGGCCGAGCGAGTAGGCGATGTCGGTGCCCCCGCCCGGTACCTTCGCCTCGAGCAGCGGCACGAGCGCTGCGCGGCGCTCGCCGACGGTCATGCCGCGCGAGGAGAACTCCGACGGGCCGAGGGTCTGGGTGAAGAAACGCAGCTCGATGCGGTCGTTCGGACGTGCCGCGGGGACGAGCTCGAACAAGGCGCGACGCACGCGCTCGAACGGCTCGCCGGCCATGCTGCCCGAGCCGTCGACGAGCAGCACGACGTCTCGCGGTTCGTCATCCGCCGGCGGCGGCACGAGTGGCAGCAGTGCGGAGGCACTCCCCGGCGACGCCGAGTCGAGCGACGTCCCGTCGTCCCGCTGCCACCCGATCAGGAAACGCCAGCCCGCCGTGGCGAGCCATCCCCCACCGCGGCGCACGAACGCCGCGAGCAGCCCACCCGGCAAGTCCACGGGCGAGACGTCGAACGTCACGAGCGCGTCCGCCCCGGCGAGCGCCGTGGCAACGTTCTCGACCTCGACCCAGTCGATCTGCACCCCGGGGAAGGGCGTCGTCCCGAGCCGCGCGCGCAGCGCCGGTCCGTCCTCGGGCGAAGCGACCGCGACGACCAAGAGCGCGTCCCCCACGTGGACCTCGGCGTGTGCGGAGTCGTTCTCGGGCACCGCGTCGATGCGCGCGCCGGATCGGGGATCGCGCAGCACGACTCGCGCGACAATCTCGTACCGGCCGTCGGCGAGAGGACCGAGGTCGACGCGTTCGCTCCAGCGCACCGGGTCGACGTTCGTGGGCTGCGCCGCGCGCGGCGCGGTCGACAGGACGCGCGTGATCGGCTCCCCCGGCCCGGTAGCGGTGACGCTCAGCTCGCAGCTCCCGCCGACCACCCCGGGGCGCAGTCCGAGCTCGACCGCGACGACGAGCGCGGCGCCGCTCTCGAGTCGCGAAGGCGCGAGCACGCGCACGGCGAGGGCGTCCCCGACCTCGCGTCGGGGCAGCTCGCTCCAGCTCACGTCGATTCCCGCGCGCTCGAACGAGGCCAGCCGCGGCGCCGGATCCGGTCCCGTCGCCTCGCCGTCCGACACGACCGTGAGGCGGCCCGGCCGCGGCGCGTCGTCGTAGGGCGCGCCGCTGCGCACCCGGTCGATCACGGTCAGCGCGCCGTCGAGCTCGCTGCCCCGGTCCCGCGCACTCTCGCCTCCCGCGGCAACGATCACGAACGGACGCGGGTCGCGTCCTTCGAGTCGATCGAGCAGCTCCGAAGCGGGCGCCGGTCCGAACGCACGCGCGACGTCGGCGGCGAATGTGACGACGACGAGGTCGGCGTCGGCGCGGAGCGCGGCCCGCGCCTCCTCGCGCAGGAGGCGGGCGAAGGCGCGCGAGACGTTCGGGCGCGTGCGCACGACGCTGGCGGAGACATCGACCGCGACGGCGTGCAGCACGCGGCCGTCCGGCAGATCCGGGGCGCGCGGCAGCGCGAGCCAGGTCGCCCACGCACACGCGAGGAGCCCGGCCCAGCCCGCGAGGCGCTGTGCCACGTGCGCGGGCGAGCCGCGCCGATCAGACGGGCGGGGCAACCGCCTCCGCGCGGACGCCGCGGGTCGTCCCTTGGATCCACCCACCACCGAGCAGGAGGTCGCCGCGGTAGAAGGCGGCTCCCTGACCGGGCGCGACCGCCAGCTCGGGCGCGTCGAACTCGACCTCCGCGAGGCCGTTCGCGACGCTGACGGTCACTGGGGCGGGAACGCAGTGATAGCGGTGCTGAACCTCGCACCGGAACTCGCCCGCTGCCGGCACGTCGAAGCCGACCCAGTTCAGATCGTCGACGCGCATGCGGCTCGCGCCGCACTCCTCGCGCGAGCCCAGAACGACGACCCCCTCATCGGGGCGCGTCTCGACGACGTACAGCGGCTCGTTGGCCGCGACCTTGTGCCCGCGGCGCTGACCGATCGTGAAGTGCTCGGTGCCGGGATGCTCCCCGAGGCGCTTGCCTCCGGTGTCGACCAGATCGCCCGGGTGGAGCTCGGCCCCGCGCTCCTCGAGAAGCTTGCGGTAGTCGTTGGAGGGAATGAAGCACACCTCCTGGCTGTCCTTCTTCTGGCTCGTGCGCAGGCCGGCGCGGCCGGCGAGCTCGCGGACCTCGCTCTTGTGCATGCCCCCCAGCGGTAGCGCCGTGCGCGCGAGGTGATCCTCGGCAACGGGAAAGAGCTGGTACGACTGGTCCTTGCGCGGGTCGATCCCGCGCCGCAGCCGGACACGACCATCCTCGACGGCGATGCGCGCGTAGTGACCGGTGGCGACGCCGTCGCAGCCGAGTTCGTCGGCGAACTCCAGGAGCCGCCCCATCTTCAGATCGCGGTTGCAGACCGCGCACGGGTTGGGCGTGCGTCCCTTACCGTACTCGCTGACGAAGTAGGCGATGATGTCGCGGAACTCCTCGGCGAGGTCGACGGCCTGGAAGGGGATCCCGAGGCTCGCGGCGATCATGCGCGCGTCGCGCGCGTCGCCGAGCGAGCAGCACGACTTCTTGTGCACCTCGGCCGCATCGACCTTGACGCCGTTGCGCATGAACAGCCCGACGAGCGGGTGCCCCACCTCGGCGAGCATCCACGCGACGACGGAGCTGTCGACACCTCCGCTCATGGCGACGAGGAGCCGCTGGTCGGGCTGGAACTGGATCGGCATGGACGGTCCCGCCCAAAGGTCCAGGGCGGGGGTAGTGGTGTGATTCAAAAGCTCGGCTCATTTGTCCGAGCCGGTTTCGTGGGGTGGCTAGGCGCCGGGTTCCGGGCGTAGCCTCTGTGCTACTCACGCCAGAGATAGATACTGTCTTGGGGCAACGACGCCACCGCGCGAAACCGGCCGGACAAATGAGCCGAGCTTCTGAATCACCCCACTAGCTTAGGACAACGTCGTTCCAGTACGAGCCCCGCTTGGCTCGGGGACGCGGTTCCGGTAGGGTCGTGCGCCGTTTTGCCTGCGCGCAGTCAGGCCACGCCGTCTCACCCGCCGCCCCTCCCACACCGCACCACCGATGACCCCCCTGCTCCTCGTTGCCCAGGATCCCCCGACCGAGCCGCCCCCCGCCGAGCCTGGCGGCGGCCTGATGAGCTTCCTGCCGTTCATCCTGATCGGCGTCGTGTTCTGGGTGCTCCTGATCGGGCCAGAGCGCAAGAACCGCAAGAAGCGCACGGAGATGCTCACGACCCTGGCCAAGGACGACAAGGTCATGACGACCGGCGGCCTGTACGGTCGCGTCGCCCGGGTCGAGGACGAGGTCGTGACGCTGGTCGTCGCCGACGGCGTGCGGATGCGCTTCGCCCGCCAGTCGATCCAGGGAATCGTCGAAGAGAGCAGCAACCACAAGAAGCAAGAAGCGGTCGAGAAGGAGGGGTAGACCGGTCCGGCGCCCCGCCACACGCAAGGAGGGCGCCCCATCGACACCCACGAACACCGGGCCGGGCGCGGCGGTTGGACCCCCGGCGGGCCACGCCGCGCCTGCCTACGCTTCGCCCCGCGGCTCTTCCCTTATCTGTACAGGGCCGACGACGTCGAGCTCGGAGCCCTCGGCGAGGCCCTCGCCGCCCGCCACCTCGCCTCCCGCGGCTGGCGCGTCGCCGGGTGCCGTGTGCGCACGCGCACCGGTGAGATCGATCTGGTCTGTGACGTGCTCGGGACCCGGATCTGCGTCGAGGTCAAGACGGCCCGCGGCCCGCGGCGTTCGTCACGCTGGACGCCAGGGGAGCGCCTCGATGCGCGGCGGCTCGCCCGCCAGAGGGGTGCCGCCCGCCTGCTGGGCGGCGAGCGCATCGATCTCTTCGAGGTCTGGATCGGACCGCGTGGACGGGCCGAGTTCGTGCACCACTTCGACCTCTTGCGCCCGCTCGGGCACCAGCGCGACACCAGGGGCCGTTGAGGGCCCGGCACGAAGGTTTTTGGCACCGGGCGCATAGATCGACGGAAGTGTCATCCCGAGGATCATGAGTTCCGGGCGGCTCACTTATAGAATGCGGCACCGAGCGCGGCCCAAGCTTCATTCGCCGCGGCCGAGTTGCCGAAGGGAGACACGCTTCCGCCACCTCCCCGGCGCCCCATGCTCCGCGTCCTCCAGCACTACCTTCCCGTAAGAACGGCACTGCTGTTCTTCAGCGAGATGCTGATCCTGACGGCGATCCTCGCCATCGGGATGTCGCAGCATTTGTGGGAGCCGATGGCCGGGATCCGGGGCGAGAACTACCGCTCGATCCTGATCGCACTCAGCGAAGCGCGCCTGCCGATCGACCTCGGTCTGTGGTATTGCGTCCTGTCCTCGCTGTTCTTCGCGATCATTTCCCAGGTCGCGATCGGCTTCAACAACCTGTACGAGTTCCAGGTCTCGAGCTCACGCTACGAGCGCGCCGCACGGTTCGTCGAATCCGCCGGCGCCGCACTCGCCCTGTGCGTGGGAGCGGTCGTGCTCGCCCACGTCTTCGAGCTCACGCGCGTGTTCCCGGCCCTCGCGCTCAGCCAGAAGGTGCAGACGCTCGTCGCCGCGCTCGTCACCGCGTTCGGGGTGCTGTACATCTACCGCATCCTGTTCCACTGGTTCATGCGCCGCGTGAACATGAACATCCGCGTGCTGGTCCTCGGCTCGCGCGGACCGGCGCACGCTCTGGCCACCCAGGTGCTCGAGCACCCCGAGGCCGGCTACGAGGTCATCGGGATGATCCCCGAGCCCGACACCGGCATGGACCAGAGGGGCGCGCGGGCACCCGGCGCACCCCAGGAGGACAAGATCGGACCGGTCTCCGCGCCCGACCACGAGGCGACCGACCGCACGCGCGCCCTCGTGATGGAGGACGTGCACGCGCTCGAGATCGACATCGAGAACAAGGGCGCCGCGATGGGCGTCCAAACCGGCAGCAATGGCAAGCGCTCCCTGATGGCGGTCGTGCACGAGTACGGCGTCGACCTGCTCGTCGTCGCGCTCGAGGACCGGCGCCAGATGCTCCCGATTCGCGACCTGTTGCAGTGCCGTCTTGCGGGGATCGACGTGCGCGAACGCGAGGAGATCTTCGAGCAGATCACCGGCAAGATCGCCGTGGCGGCGATGCGCCCCTCGTACCTCATCTTCAACGAGGGCTTCCGTCGTCACCCCTGGGCAGCCCTGATGAAGCGCACGGTCGACATCGTCTTCGCGCTCGTCATCCTGTTCTTCATGTGGCCGTTCATGCTGCTGACGGCCCTCGCCGTGCGGTTCGAGTCGCCGGGTCCGATCCTGTTCAAGCAGGAGCGCGTCGGCCAGGACGGCAAGCCGTTCACGATGCGCAAGTTCCGCTCGATGCGGGCGGACGCGGAGAAGGAGACGGGACCGGTGTGGAGCTCCGAGGACGACCCGCGCATCACGCGCTTCGGACGCATCATGCGCAAGACGCGCCTCGATGAGCTGCCCCAGCTGTTCAACGTCCTGGGCGGCAGCATGTCGCTCGTCGGGCCGCGGCCGGAGCGCGATCACTTCGTCCAGGAGCTCGCCGCGCGCATCCCGTACTTCCAGCAGCGGCACATCGTCAAGCCGGGCCTGACCGGCTGGGCGCAGATCAACTACCCCTACGGGAACACGGTCGAGGACGCGCTGCACAAGCTCCAGTACGACCTCTTCTACATCAAGAACTACAGCGTGCTGTTCGACCTCTCGATCCTGTTCAGCACGATCAAGACGGTCGTCCTGCGGCGCGGCACGTAGGTGTCGAGGTATCCATGGCGCCACGGCTGACGCCGTGGCAGCTAGAGCGAGTTCGTGGAGCTACGCCTAACGCCGTGGCGGCATGGGATCCGGGAGGGCGATCGCATACGATCCCGCCGCCCATGCTCGAGTCCCTCGCACTGTTCGTCGTCGCGGTCGTCGGAGGCGGTCTGCCCCTCGCGCGGCGCTGGAACGAACGCACGCTGCACGCAGCGGTCGCGCTCGCGACGGGGATCTTCCTCGGTGCCGTCTTCCTGCACCTGTTGCCCTCGCTCGCTCACCTCGACCTCGGAGGCGCCGCGGCCGAGCACGCCGATGAGCACGCTGGTGACCACACCGGACACGTCCACGTGCAGGGCAAGGAGCTCGCCCTGTGGGCATTCGTGCTTCTGGGCGCGCTCGGTGTCTACCTCGTCGAGGCGCTCTTCCTGCGCACCTACGACAAGGACGACGACCACCGCCACCGCGCCGTCGGCTACTCGGCGCTGCTGGGGCTGTGCCTGCATTCGGGGGCCGAGGGTGTCGCCTTGGCGGCGGCGAGCGAGCAGCCGGAGCTGTCGGGTCCCGTGTTCCTCGCGATCCTGTCCCACAAAGCCTTCGCGGGCTTCTCGCTGACGACCGTCTTTCAGCTCGCGGGGATGCCGCGGCCGCGCATCGCCCTGCTCGTGCTCGGATTCGCGCTCGTCACGCCGATCGGGATGTGGATCGGCTCGACGCTCGTCGACACGGCCTCCAGCTTCGGCCTCGCGGCCCTGACCGCGGTGGCAGCAGGCACCTTTTTGTTCGTGAGCCTCGTCGAGCTCTTGCCCGAAGTCTTCCACCACCGGGAGGACAGCCTCGTCAAGATCCTGCTCCTC
>JAAELL010000412.1 GCA_024226735.1 bacterium
AGGCCCCCGGGGGTCCTCTCGAGACAAGAAACCTAAACCAACCGCAACCCGAGCGCCGCGAGCGGCAACAAGACGGCCAGCACGTAGCCGGCGGCCGTCCAACGCCCCGCGCGGGACATGCGTCGCGACAGATACAGGGTCTTGTCCCACGTCGCGAGGTCCTCGCGCGCCGAGCGGGCGAGCAGCTCCCGCAATAGCTCGTCGCCGCCGGAGATCAACGCCGAGATACGCCAGCGTCGCTCGTGCCGCGCGTCGAGCGTCAGCGCGGGCAACCAGATCCGGGCCTCACCCATCGGGTGCGCGAAGCCGATCGATTCGACGTCGTCGAACGACAGCTCGACCTGCTTCTTGCCCGTGTCGAACTCCAGCGCGTCGTGCTTGACGGTGACCACCGTGCGCAGCTCGGCGCCCTGGCGCAGGACGACCCAGCCGAGCAGCCCGCCGAGTGCGAGGACCATCGAACGCACACTGCCCGAGACGGCGAATACCCCCGCGGGATCGATGCGCGAGGCGGCGAGCGCCGCAGCCACGAGAACCGACGCCGCCAGCGCGCGCGCCAGCCAGACCGCGGCCCGGCGACAGCGGAAGCTCCGCGCGGCCGGGAGCGGAACGGGCCCGTCGGCCAGGCGCAGGCCACCGCGGCTCAAGCCAGATCCTCGAGCGGCAGCTCCACGGGCGCGAACTCCACCGCGTCGGCGGCGACGAAGAAGTAGTGCAGCCCGTCGCGCTCGCCGCGCACGGCGATCGCGTGGTCCTCCCCGTGCAGGTGACCGTACACGACCGCGCGCACGCCGGCGTCGCGCAGCAGCGAGACGACATCGGTCGGCTCGCGCCCCTCGAGCCGGGGCGGATAGTGCACCATCGCCAACCGCGGCCGGTCGCGATCGAACCTCCGGTCGGCATCCTCGATCGACCTCTTCAGCCGGCCGAGCTCGCGCTCGAAGACCTTGGCGTCCGACGGTCCGGCGTACGGATCGTCGGGGGCGAGCCATCCGCGCGCCCCGACGAGGACCCAACGGCCGAGCTCGAACGCATTCTGGTGCAACGGCTCGCAATCCGGCGGCAACGCGGAGCGCACCTTGTTCATGCTGCCCCACCACGAGTCGTGATTTCCGCGCAGCAACAGCTTTCGCCCCGGCCGCGCCCCGATCCACTCGAGGTCCGGCCCGGCCTCCTCGAGGTTTCGCCCCCAGGAAAGGTCGCCGGGGAGCAGCACGGTGTCCGCGGACGCTACCGTGGCGTCCCACGCCGCGGCCATGCGGCGCGGATGGTCGATCCACAGGTCGCCGAACACGTCCATCGGCTTGTCGCCGTTCAACGAGAGATGCAGGTCGGCAAGCGCGAAGACTCGGGACACGGTGACTCCTGCGAAGGTCGAATCGATGGTACCAGGCTAGAATGAAAGGTCCGATGAAGCACACAACGATCGAGCACCGTCTTCCGCGTCGGGGCCTGCGCGTCCCGGCGTTGATCTGTCTACTGGCCATGACCTGCGTCGCCGACGCGCAGCCACGGCCGAAGCTGGAGGGGTTCGCTGAGCTGTTCTCGATCGAGCGGCTCACCGTCGTCTACCCTGCCGGCGACCCGGCGAACCGCGTCTCGGCCGAGCGGCGCGCCGCCTACCTCGAGGCGGAGTACGGCGTACAGCCGAGCGTCGTCGCCGACGGCGCCGTGTCCCCCGAGCAGCTCGGCGGACACCTCCTCCTTCTCGGCTGGGACAACGCGATCCTCGACCGGCTCGAGCCCGGAATCGAGCGCTCGGCGGAGGGGCGGAACTTCCTCGAGATCTCCGTCCCGCCGCAGCGGGACCTGGCGTTCGCCGCTCCCTCGCCGTTCCACGAGACCGCGCGCCTCTTCTTCTGGTCGCGGATCGACCTCGAGCTGGACCGCTTCTCGGTCATCCCCTTCGCCGGGTCGGACTGGGCGGTCTACGAGGACTACCTGCCGACGAGCCAGGGGATGTTCACGAAGCGTTCGGTCTGGCCCCCGGCGCGCAACCACGGTGCCGAATCGCCCGAGACCGCGGCCGAGCTGCCGCCGGAGCAGGCGCGCTCGGAGCATTTCACGCTGCATGCTCCGGCCGGAATCGTCGACGGCGAGAAGGCGCGGGAGATCCTGGAGGCGCGCGAACGGGCGCTCGAGCTGGCGCTGAAGAAGCTGGGCGATCCGGGTGAGGGGTTCCGCATCCGCCTCGCCGTCTACGAGACCGCACGCCTGAAGGAGAAGGCGACCGGAGTGCCCGACGCGATCCACAGTGTGCCCCGGCTGCGCACGCAGCACACGGTGCTGCGCTCCGCGGAAACCGCGAGTCCCTACGAAGAGTTGCGGCTAGTGGCAGGGGCGCGCTTCGGCCCCTGCGTCTCGACGGCGCTGTACGAGGGGCTGGCCATCGCCCTGGCCCCGGCACCCCAGGGACGCGAGCTACCGGTGTACGCGGCGCTGCTGCAGGACCGGGACGCGCTCCCGGCGATCGGCGACCTGTTCGACGAGGAGCAGCATCGGAGTCTGTCACGGCAGGGCGTGGGCTACGCCGCGTCGGGCCTGCTGGTCGACTGGATTCTCGAGACCCGAGGGATCGAGGCTCTGGCGCGCGCGTATGTGCTCTCTCCGCCAACCGCCGCGGGCCTGGCGCAGGCGCTGGGCGACCCCGAGCTCGACGTGGACCGAGCGTTCGATAGATGGTCCGCGCGTCTCGCCCGTCGGTCGAAGGGCGAGCTGGCGTTCCAGCGGGCGGTCGCCGAGGCGCGCGAAGCCACGCGCGCCGGCAAGCACGAGACCGCCGGGAACAAGCTGGAACAGGCGCTGAAGATGCGGCCGGACGACCCCGAGGTGCTGTACAAGCTGGGCCTGGCCCGCATGAAGCACGACGACGAGGCCGCCCTGGCCGCCTTCGGGCGCCTCGTCGAGCTCGAGACACCGGCCGACAAGGCGCACTTCGTGCTGTTCGGCCACTACCAGATGGGGCAGGTGCTGGGGCGCAGCCGGCGCGTCGACGAGGCGCGAGCCTGTCACCAGCGGGTGCTGGACCTGCCCGACCGCTACGACGCGCACCGCATGGCGCGGGAGGCGCTCGAGGCCCTCGACGGAGACTAGTCTGTGGTCGGGATCAGGGCGGTCGTACGCGTCAGCGCAGCTTGCCCATCAGACGGAAAACCAGGGACAGCACGCCGGCCGCGGTTGCGACCGCGGCGCCGAGACTGAGGACGACGGCGAGTGCGATAGCCAGCATCTGCATCGATTTCCCAACTCCTTCGTCCGTCCGCGCTCGGCTTGATCGCGGGCGGTAACGAGGATAACAGCAAGAACTTTGCCCAACAAGGCGAACCGAGCCGTTCCCCCCGAATGCGCCTTCCACTTCAATATCATCCGGCGGCGGCTTGTCGGCAAGTACACGAACCGCGTGCGAGCAGACACACCGCTCATGAGTATTTCAGGCTAGCCGAAACCGATCTGACCGAGATCTCCCAGCTCCTCCTGCAAGAACTCTCCCAGCCGCTTCTTCAACCGCGCCTCCGCCTGCCGCACGGCCTCGCGCGTGGTTCCGAAACGCTCGCCGATTTCCCGTAGCGTCAGCGGCTCCTCGGACAGCAGCCGGTCGTCGAGCAGCAGCCGGTCGCGCTCGTCCAGGTCGACACGAAAGCGCTCGAGCGCCTCCTCGGTCCGGCGCTGCAGCTCCCGGCGGCCGATCTGCTCGTCGGCGGCGGGCTCGCGCGAGTCCGGCATCCGTTCTGCGCGCGGCCTTTCGTCGTCGCCCGCGACCGGCGCGTCGAGCGAGACATCGCGCGACTCCAGCGCCTGTTCGACCTCCACGACGTCGTTCTCCGAGACACCGAAGTGCTCGGCGAGCTGCTTCGGCCCGGTCTCGAACCCCTCCAGCTCGAGCCGTTGCTTCTCCTTGCGCAGGTTGCGCAGCAGCTTGCGTCGGGCGTTGGTCGTTCCCACGCGCACGAGCCGCACGTTGTCCAGCAGGAACTTCACCATGTAGGCCCGCACCCACCAGGCGGCGTAGGTCGGCAGACGGTTGCCCATCTCGGGATCGAAGCGATCGATCGCGCGCAGCAACCCGACGTTGCCCTCCTGGATCAGGTCCAGCAGGTTGCGGGCCGCCCGTCGAAACGACAGCGCGACGCGCACCACCAGCATCAGGTTGGCGGAGATCAGCCGCAGCAGCGCGTCGCGGTCGCCGGTGTCGCGATAACGGCGCGCCAGCTCCTGCTCTTCCTCGCGACTCAGCGGCGGGTACTTGCGGATCTCGTCCATGTAGCGCCGGAACGGATCGTACGGCGCGAGCGAGCTGCCGCCGTGTGGAACCAGCGCGACGGTCTTGTCCTCGGCGGGCGCGGACGCTTGACCCTCGGCGTCCTCGCCCAGCGGGTCCTTCAGGACCTCGGGGTCGAGGTCGACGGATTCGTCGCGGTCGGCCATGGAGATCAGATTACCACCCGGTCTAAGAGGTTGGTTTGTGTCCTGAGTTGACCGGGGGCCTGCCCCCGGACCCCCCGTCCGCCCTCCACGACACCGGCGGACCGGTGTCGTTCCGGTTGGTCCTGGTTTTCCGGATCGAGGTGCGTTCGATGCCGCTTGCCCGTCTCGGTCCGACGGCACCGGAACAAGCCGAGGCGGCAAACAGCTTCACCCGACCGTACATCGCCGTCCGAGAGAAAAGCACCAAACGGAACGATGGCCGTCTGCGGCCGTCGTGGAGTGCGGACGGGGGG
>JAAELL010000413.1 GCA_024226735.1 bacterium
AAAGTTCGGCGCATTTGTCCGGCCGCTTTCGTGTGGTGGCAAGGCGCCGGGTTCTGTGCGTAGCCTCTGTGCTACTCACACCAGGGATAGATACTGTCTTGGGGCAACGCCGCCACCGCGCGGAAGAAGCCGAACATATGTGACGAACTTCGGGTACACCCCACTAGTGGTGTGATGCAGACAGTTGCGGTCTTATCCCGAGTCCGCGTGTGCGTGCCACAAGGCGCGGCGACGACGTAACTTCGCTGCCAATACGGTGATACTGGGATTGGTCGCAGGAGCCGCAACGCCGTGGCGCGTGCATGCGGACTCGGGATATGGCGGTGACGGGTCAGTTCAACGTCAGGCTGGCTTCCCTGGGGGATTCGTGATCATCCTGGACCGGGGGAGCGCGATGGCGGCGCGTGCGCGCGCGCCAGAGTGCATTCCACGCTCACCCTGGAGCTCGGAAGCGCCGTCCACGGCGCGGTCCGCAGCTTCCGCCGCCGGCTCCTCGAACCGCTGGTCTCCGGGGAGCGGAGCGGCGAATCGGGTCGCGGCGGGGCGTCGGGGCAAAGCGTACGCACGAATCTGCGGGATTTTTCGCCGCAGCGAGTGATCGTGAGCGCGGCGGTGCCGTTGGCCCGTGAGTACAATCGGGCGCGGAGACAGCATCTTCGACTCCTCATGCGTTTCCTCCCGCTCCTGTTCGTCGCGCTCGGGCCCGTCTCGGGTTGCGGTCCTTCGGAGCGGTCCGCACCGGGAGGGGTCGTGGCCGCGCCCGCACGGGAGAACGAACGCGAACGCATGATCACGACCATCGAGGCCTACGGCGTCCGCGACCCGCTCGTGCTCGAGGCGCTCCGACGCGTGCCGCGCCACGCCTTCGTCCCGGCCGGCGTGCGTGAGCACGCCTACGAGGATCGGGCGTTGCCGATCGGCTTCGAGCAGACGATCTCGCAGCCGGCGATCGTCGCGATGATGACCGAGGGCCTCGCGCTCACGAAGGATGCGAAGGTGCTGGAGATCGGGACTGGCTCCGGCTACCAGGCGGCCGTCCTCGCCGAGATCACGCCGCACGTGTTCACGATCGAGATCGTGCCGCAGCTCGCGGAGCGTGCGCGTCGTGCGCTCGATGCTTGCGGCTACACCAGCGTCCAGAGCCGCGCCGGGGACGGCTACCGCGGATGGCCGGAGGAGGCGCCGTTCGACGCGATCCTGATCACCGCCGCAACGCCGGAGGTCCCCGCTCCCCTGGTCGCGCAACTCGCGACGGGCGGCCGGTTGTGCGTGCCGGTGGACCAAGGCGCGCCCGGGCAAGGCGGGAGCGGAGTTCAAGAGCTGCTCGTCTTGACGAAAGGTGACGACGGTACCCTGTCGCGGTCGTCGCTCGGTGGCGTGCGTTTCGTGCCGATGACGGGTGAAGTGCGCGAGGGGCGCTGAAGCGGCGGATTCGGTGGAACGCTGAAACTCACCGGGCCACGACCGGCCTCACGTGCAGGTGGCTCGCTCGCTCCGCGTTCGTGACGCTCGTTCTCCTCTCGGGTTGCGGGGCCACGCCCGAAGCCGCTCCGCCCCGGTTGGTCGAGAAGCGAGCACAGGCCGTGGCGCTGTGCTGGCGCGACGCGACGAGCCACGCGGGCAGCTCCGCCGTCGCCTGGCGTCCGGTCCCCGACCCGATCCCCGATGGCGAGCCGTTTCGGCTCGAGATCCGGGTCGCGGAAGCGGGGAGTGACACGCCGCTCGCCGCCGATGCGCGCTCGTTCAGCAATCTCGGCAAGGCGCTCGCCGCGTACGAGCGCCGGCTCGTGTCGCGCGAGTCCGACTTCGATCGCCACGTCCGTGGCTTGCGCGAGACCGTCTTCCCGGTCGGTCGCTCCGCGACCCACATCGAGCCCAGCTCGCGGGCACGGCGCATTGGACCACGGCGCGCGGCGGTAGGCAGGCGGTCGCAGGGCACGCTCTCGGCCTCTTCCCATCTTGCGCGTGTGGGTTTCGTGCAAGCCCGTGCGACCAATCTGGAGGCGCAACTACGCACTCTGCGGAGGTGCCCTTGTCACCTCGTGCGTCTACCTTCAAGTATGAGCCGGTCTTCACTCGCCCGCAAGTGGGCCAAGCGCATCGCGGTCGGGGCTTTCGTACTGTTGTTGGCTATGCAGGTCGTGCCCTACGGTCGGGATCACGCGAACCCGCCTGTAACCGGCGAACCGACCTGGAATTCGCCGCGCACGCGTGAGCTATTCAAGCAGGCCTGCGGCGATTGCCATAGCCACGAGACGGAGTGGCCTTGGTACTCCCACATTGCGCCAGTGTCCTGGCTCGTCCAGCGTGATGTCGAGGAAGGTCGAGAGCACTTCAACGTCTCTACCTGGAACCGTGGCCCTGGCGACGCTGACGAGGCAGCGGAGGAGTACGAGGAGGGCGATATGCCCCTCTGGTTCTACACCCCGCTCCACCCCCACGCAAAACACACGCCTGAGGATCGAGTTGCCCTGCTCGCTGGCCTGCGTGCGACGTTCGGCGACGGGGAAGACGACTGAACTCCGTCCCGAGCCCTCGCCACGTGATCGCCTGCCCGCAGGGCGGGCGGTCAGTTCTTGGTTCAAGGTCGGAACTCCGTCGTAGGAGTGCCGAGATGGGCTCGACACCCCCAAGAGGGTGGAGCGCCTACTCGAACCAGGGCCCCCCCGAGCTAGTGGTGTGATTCACTCTTGTGCGGCATTTTGGTCGGTGCGTACGCGTTC